>NZ_CP115465.1:2524694-2845476 GCF_027912535.1 Brevundimonas sp. NIBR11
GCCGTCTTCTACCGCCGCCTTCTGTGCGAGAAGGAAGACCATCGCGGCGGCAACTGGATCCAGTACGGCCACGCCCTGAAGGAAGCCGGCTTCCATGCCCGGGCCGAGCAAGCCTATCTGCACGCCCGCGAGCTCCTGCCCGACAACGCCGACCTGTGCCTTCAGCTCGGCCACCTGGCCAAGATCAGGGGCCGGTTCCAGGACGCGCGGATGTGGTTCGAAAGGGCGCTCGAGCTGAAGCACGACCGGGTCGACGAGATCGCTTTCGAGCTCAGCTTGGTCAAGAAGGTCGACACCGGCGTCGTCTATCGCGAGAGCGCCGTACGCTCCGACCCCGTGCCCTTCCGCGTCTTCCTGTCGGCGCCGGGCGGCGGCTTCACCGAGAGCAATCGCGCGGCCATGACCGCCGGCCTCGGCCACGGCGACTATTCCTACGCCTTCGCCATGCGCGGCTTCGTCGACGCGCTGGAGGCCCTCGGCGTCGATCACCTCGTGATCAAACACCCCGAATACATTTCCGACATCCGCGAACGGTCCAACGCGGCCGTGAACATCCATCTCAGCTTCTACCCGCCCGAGCGGATGCGGCTGCTGAAAGGCGCGTACAACGTCAACTGCTTCGCCTGGGAGTTCGACCGCCTGCGTCTGGTGGGCGAGGTCCTGTCCGCGCACGCCTTCGCCGATCAGGCCACCATGCTGGATCTGGCGGACGAGCTGTGGATGCCCTCGGCCCACGGCGTCGCCTCCGTCGCTCCGGCGCTCACCAAACCGATCAAGGTCGTGCCCGCCCCGGTCCTCAAGGACCTCGTGGACGCGCCCCGTCAGGGCCGCGTGAAGCCGCGCGATCTGGAGAAGGGGCTGCGCGCCCTGTCCGACGTCGCCTGGCAGCCCCTGGCGGTCCTGCCGCGCATCCAGCCCCAGGTGAACGAGGGCTCGCAGGCGCGTCAGATGCGGCTCCAGTCGGTCCTGGACACCTACGGTTCCGAGGATCGCACGCCGATCTTCGTCACCATCTTCAACGCCCACGACTACCGCAAACAGATCAAGCCCATGCTCGAGGGCTTCCTGAAGTTTTCGCGCAGCCATCCGGGCGCGATCCTCCTGTGCAAGATGACGACCGTCGACAAACACGCCACCGTCAACGAGATCCTGCTTCGCGAACAGCTGATAGAGGCCGACACCCTCCTGCCGCCGATGATCAGCGAGCGGGTATGGATCACGCGTCAGGTGCTGACCCGCCCGGAGATGAACGCTTTGTTCGACGTCGCCGACCACTATGTCTGCACCTCCCACGCCGAGGGGCAGAACCTGCCCCTGATCGAGGCCATGGGCCGCGGCGTTGTGCCGGTCTCGGTCGCCGGCACGGCCATGGACGAATACATCAGTGAAGACACGGCCGTGGTCGTCGAGACCGAGCGCCGTCCGTTCAGTCCGCGCCTGACCGCCCGCTACGGCCTCTATGGGCTGGAGACCTACTTCACCTCCGCCGACCGCGTGCAGCGCGCCCTGAACCGCGCCGTGGATCTCAGCGACGAGGACTACGCCGCCCGCTCGGCCGCCGCCTGGGCGATGGTCAAGAGCCACTACGGTCTGGAGCGCTTCAAGGCGGCGTTCGACGAGCTGACCGCCAAACTCCTCTCGCCTGCCAAGGAGGCCTGATCGTGCGCAAGGCCTATCTTGAAGTCGGGGCGATGTTCGAGGACTCGTGGACAGGCATCGCCACCGTCATCGCCTCCATCGCCGCCCGCGCGATGGAGGACAAGGAGATCGACTGGTCGTTCTGCTACGAGACCCTCGACCTGCCGCGCGAGCGGGTCCAGCAGATGCTCGACCAGCGTTCGGGCCTGGGGGGCCTCGGCCTCCTCGGCTCACGCATCTGGCAGGCCACCGAGATCGCGCCCGACGTCGCCGCCCAGGCGACCTGCGTCTACCCGAACGTCAAGCCGATGCGGCGCTTCTTCGGCCGCGAGGCCTCGGTGGTCTACGACCTCAGCACCCTGCTGACGCCCCAGTTCCACGCCGCCGCCAACATCGGCCATTTCGCCGACCACATTCGCGGCGACCTGGAGACCTCCGACCACATCTTCTGCATCTCCGAGGCGACGAAGTCGGACGTGAAGGCCTATTTCGGCGTGACTGAAGAGAAGCTGTCCCTGATCCAGATGGGAGTCGCCTTCGATCCCGTCGACGTCACCGCCGGCCTCCTGACCCTGACCGGGCAGACACCCGAGCCCTATGTCGCCATCGTCGGCACCCTGGAGCCGCGCAAGAACGGCAGTCTCGTCTTCGACTATCTGATCCAGAACCCGGCCTTCGCCTCCCGCTACCGCATCGTCTTCATCGGCCGTGACGGTTGGCTGGAAGAAAAGGAGCGGCTGCTCGAACGGCTCCAGGACAGCGGCGTCGGGCCCGACCGCGTCATGTTCACCGGCTATGTCAGCGACGCCGAGAAGCTGGCCCTGATGCTGAACAGCGCCTTCTGCATCTACCCGTCCCTGTTCGAGGGCTACGGCCTCCCGGTGCTCGAAGCCGCCGCCTTGGGCAAGGTCACGGTCTGCTCCAACAGCTCCAGCATGCCCGAGGTCGCACCCGAGGCCTGCGTCTTCTTCAATCCGCTGGACGTCTTCGAGTTCGGACAGGCGATCCGCATCGCCGATCTGCGCGCCTCCCTGACGCGGTCCGCAGGACAGTCTCTGGCGGACGTCATGGACCGCGCCGCGCCGCTGAGCTGGGACGCCTGCTACGCCCCCATCGCCGACTGGGTGAAACAAGGATGATCCGGTCCGACCTCGTGGAATACGGAGCCGTCACGACGCTCCATATCGAAAGCCGCACCGGCCTCATCACCGGCTACGCCACCCCGCGCATCGGTCCCAGGCCTGCGGCCCTGTCGCTGACGACGGGCGACACCACCATCGCCGTCGTCCGGGCCAGCCGCTATTCGCAGACCGCCGCCGAGGCCGGCATCCGCGCCGGCTGGTGCGGGTTCGAGCTGCCGGGTCTGGCCCAGGCCTTCGCCCTCGGCTCGGACGTCGCCATCAACTGCGTCGCCACCGGCAAGGTGCTGGAGCGCCTCGCCTTCAGTCCAGACGTCTTCGAGGCGGTCAGCCCGCCCAGCCAGCCGCTGAGCGCGGCCGAGGTCTTCTTCGCCGGGAGCCTGGGCGAGCGCTGCTCGGACCTCGAACAGGTCATGCCCTTCGCCATCGACCACCGCAACCGGCACGGCGCCCGCTCCTTCATGGAGGCGACCTACCAGATGCTGCTGGACCGCCTGCCCGACACGGTCGCCTACAAGCAGTACGAGGGGGTTGTCACGACCGACGCCGGCCTGATCGAGTTCCTCGACGATATCACCGCCAGCGACGAATACGCCCGCTACCCGCTGCGCGTCATGCCAGGCCCTTTCCACCCAGCCTTCCGTTACGACCGGGGCCTGCTGGGCTGAGGCGACGGTCTGACCGTCGCCCTCAACCCTCGCGCCCACGTCCCATCAGGAGTCACCCATGTCCCAAGGTTTGACGCGCGACGAAGTCGCTGAGGGCTATCGCCTCTTCCTGCGTCGCGAACCTGAGTCGGAAGACGCCATCAACGGCGCGATCGAGAAATATGCAGACGTCGGAGCCTACTGGCGCGGCCTGTTGAGCAGCGACGAGTTCCAGCGAGGCTGGAGCCGGTCCGGCGAGGCCAACCAGTACATCATGGAAACGATGTCCAAAGCCTTCTGGGCCCTGCCGGCCACCATCGAGCACGAGGTGTCGGCTGACCGCATGGACCAGCTCGTGGCGCGCATCAGCGAACAATGGACGGCTCTGGGCGAGGTCGAGCCCCATTACTCCGTCCTGACGCACGAGGACTTCCGCGCCGAAAAGATGGACGAGGAGAACATTCGACGGTTCCGCGAGACCGGCCGGACGGCCGCCTCCATCATCGAGACCTTTGAGAAGCGGTCGGGCCATGACCCGCACAGCGGCGTCTGCCTGGAACTGGGCTGCGGCGTGGGTCGGATCACCCGCTTCCTGGCCGAGCGTTTCGATCAGATCATCGCCGTCGATATCTCGGCCGGCAATCTTCGTCTGTGTACGGAGTATATGCAGGAAGAGGGCGTGACCAACGTCACGACCGTCCACATCTCAGGTCTGGCCGAACTCGAAGCCCTGCCTGAGATCGACTTTTTCTATTCGATTATCGTGCTTCAACATAACTCGCCCCCCATCCAGAAGGCGATCCTGCGAACTCTTCTGTCCAAGATTCGTCCGGGCGGCGGCGTGCTGTTCCAGATTCCGACCGACATCCCCGGCTATCACTTCTCGGCCGATGTCTATCTGAACTCCGCTGAGCCGGAGATGGAGATGCACGCCCTGCCGAAGCCCGTGGTCCTGCAACTCCTTAGCGAGGCCGGTCTGGTCCTCAGCGACATCGCGCCGGACGGCTTCATCGGCGAGTTCGGCTCCAACACCTTCTACGCGGTGAAGCCCTCGGCCTGAGCCAGCGACGCGACCGCCCGATCGGGGCGGTCGCGTCGACCTTCTAGTGCCAGAAGTGCAGGTCCGGGTTCGGCGAGTGCCCGGGCTGGCCCATGTCGTGAGCCCCGCGCAGGATGTCGTCGTCCAGCGGCGTGGCCCAGCGATGGCCCACCGTCACCGCCTCGGGCGCATCGGCGAACAGGATGTCGCCGAACTGGATGTCGGCCAGCGGCTGGTCGTCGTTGGACGGGATCACCACGAAGCCGTCGTCGATCAGCGGCAGGACCAGGGCGTCCCCGGCCTTGCCGGCGTCCACCAGATGATCGTCGAAGATCAGCGGCGAGACCGGCGCGTCCGTCGGCTTGCCGGCGTCCGCCACGTGATGGTCGGCGATCGTCGGCAGCACCAGCGCCCCGTCCCCCTTGCCGTCGTCCTCGGCCAGCGGCGACGCCGGAGCGCCGGCGAACCGGATCCCGCCCCACCACTGCGAAGCGGTCAGGTTGATGTGCTCGGCGCTCTCGGAGAAGGTCAGCAGCATCTGGGCGCGGCTGGTTCCCGAGTTCAGGGCCGCGGTCCAGGTGGCCAGGCCGCTCGGATCGGGCTCGCGGTTGAGACAGAACTGATACATCTGGCGGATGAACTGCTCGTTGCTCACCGTGCCGTAACGCTGCTGGAACTCCGCCGCCGAGGCGAAGGCCGCCGCGATGTCCAGAACCGACATCCCGCCCTTCAGATTGGCGGTCCAGGTCGCCAGTCCGCCGACGTCCGGCGCGCGGTCGAAGGTCGCGTCATACAGCCGCGCGATGGTCAGGGCGGCTTCGTCGGCGACCCACAGGCCCTGGTTCAGGGTGGGCTGCATCAGGTCGCGATGCTCCTGGCTCTCCGAGAAGATCATCAACATCTCGGCCCGCGTCGTCCCCGAGTTCAGGCGCGCGGTCCAGTCGGAAATCCCCTGGGGGTCGCCGTTGCGGTTCAGGCAGAAGCGGTACATCTGCTCGATAAAGGCCTGGTTGTTCAGCGCGCCGTAGCGGTCCTGGAACTCCTGGGAGCTCAGGAAGGCCTGCGACAGGGACAACAGGGTCTCGCCCCGCTCCAGCCGGTCCAGCAGCCCTTCCAGACCACCCGGATCGCCGCCCCGATCCAAGGCCGCATCGTACAGGCGCATCACCTGGGCCGCCTGGGAGTTGACGTCGAACGTCAGGGTGCCGTCGATGAAGGTGAGGTTCTCGACCGAGGTCAGGGTGTCCGTCCCCTCGCCGTTGCCCGACACGGTCGTCGAATTGGCCGTGTACTGACGACGCGCGCCGCTGTAGGTCGCCGCGTCGACGCCGTCCCCGCCGTTCAGCGTATCGTTGCCCGCGCCGCCCGTCAGGGTGTCGGCCGCGTCGCCGCCGATCAAAGTATCGTTGCCGGCGTCGCCGAACAGGTTCGAGCCGACCAGGGTCAGCGGCACGACCGCGTGATTGGTCACCGAGACGTGCAGCGTGTAGGTGCCGCCGGCCGCCGGGGACAGCGAGGGGAAGGCCACCCCGCCGGGCTGGTCGTATTGGCCCACCACCACATAATAGACCCCTGCCGTCGTGGCGGTGAAGGTGAGGGCCGAGTCGGTGTCCCTGCCGCCGTCCGTGTTGGAGTCGTCATTGGTCGCGGCCTCGACCCCGCCCGGGCCGATGAGGCGCAGCGTCGTGTCGAAGGAGCCGTTGTCGATATCCAGGGTGATCGTCTGACCGGCCGCCACGGTGAAGGCGTAGTACTCCAGCCCGCCGTGCGTCGTCGCATTGACCGTGGCGTGCGGAATGGTGGTCGAGTTGCCCACGTCCGGCCGGCCCAGAAGGTCGAAGGCGTTGTCCAGCGAGATGGCGGTGGTGGTCGAGGCGTTCGCGGTCCCCCGCGCCTTCACCACGTCGGGAGCGCCGCCCATCTGCTCGCCGGCGCCGGCCCGGATCGTGTCGTCTCCGGCGCCGCCGCGGATGGTGTCGGCGCCGCCGTTTCCGTCCAGTCGGTCGTTGCCCGCGCTGCCGGTGATGGTGTCGCCGAAGGTGCTGCCGATCACCCACTCGATGCCGGTCAGGGTATCGTCACCCGCACCGCCGCTGGCCACGCCGCTGGTCAGGTTGACGGTCACGCCGCCGATGGCGTCGGCATAGGAGGCCTGGTCGAATCCGGCGCCGCCATTGATCGTGTCGTTGCCCAGACCGCCGATGATGAAGTCGTCGCCGTCCCCGCCCGAGATGTTGTCGTTGCCGAGGCCGCCGTTCAGGGTGTCGTTGCCGCCCAGACCCGACAGCACGTCGTTGCCGCCCAGGCCGTTCAGGGTATCGCCCAGCGCGGTGCCGGTCATGGTGTTGTCGGTGACGTCGCCGCTGATGTTCAGGGCGCCGGTGAAGGCCGTCGCGATCGTCTGGTCGGCGAAGCGAAGGAACTCGACGTTCGAGATGGTGTCGGTCCCGTCCGGGCCGGTCACGGTCGCGGTCTGGCCATTGTAGGTGATCGTGTACTGCGAGCGGTTGCCGCTGAAGACGACGGTGTCGGACCCCAGGCCGCCGTCGATCCGGTCGTTGCCCAACCCGCCCGTCAGGACGTTGTCGACGGCGTTGCCGAAGATGGTGTCCGAGCCCGAGCCGCCGATCGCGTTCTCGATCACGGCGCCGATGGCGATCGAGACGTTGCCGATGAGGCTACCGACGTTCGAGAAGGCGCCTTGGCGCAGGTCGATGACCTGGGCGGTGTTGTAGCCGGAGAAGTCGAAGGTGTCGGTCCCGCCGGCGTCCCAGACGGCGAAGATCAGGGCCGTGGTGTTCGAGGTTGCGGTGAACCAGGTCTGGTTCGCATTGGAGTTGAAGCCGTAGGTGGTGTTGCCGGTCCGCGTCGTCATGTTGGCGCCGTACAGGCGCTGGGCGGCGGCGATGTCGTCAAGGAGCGGGGCGGAGGAATACCGACCGGCGCCGAAGGCGCCCCCGGTGTTGTTCTCGCTGAAGTAGCTCATCACCGAGTACTGGCGGCTGTCCTCGTAGTAGCTGGCGTGGACCGCATAGGTCAGGGTCTCATTCGCACTCGCATTGTAGGCGGACGGGTGCGACAGGCCGATGGCATGACCGATCTCGTGCAGCAGGACCTGCTGGCCATAGCCCAGCAGCACCGGGGTCTGGTTGTAGCTGAGGGAGCTGTTGATCCAGACGTCGCCGCTGTTATTCGTGATGGTGCGGTTGTTGGGCAGGTAAGCGAAGGCCGCCGCGCCGGCGGAGCCGGCCGAATAGTTGCCGAACAGCATGACGGCGTTGTCGGAGAAGCCGTCTGTGTCGGCGACACGGGTGAAGGTGATGTTGGCCACCTCGGACCAGGCCGACATGGCCAGGAGCGTCGCCGCGATCTGGGCCTCGGTGAAACGGGTGAAGCCGGTCGTATCGCTCGGCATCGTCGTCGGGGCGGTCGAGCGGAAGGCGAAGCTGACGGTTCCCGCCGTTCCCAGGACGCCCGTCCAGGCGACATTGCTTCGCGTCAGCTGGTTGCCCGCGCCGCCTACCGTCAGCGAGACCTTGCCGTTGGAACCCGTGCCGCCGCGATCGTCGCCGTTCAGGAAGCCGAGGGGCCCCACGCCGGTCTCGTAGATCGCATGGAAGCTGCCGCAGCAGCCGCAGGGGGTGTAGCCGCCAACATCGCCGAAATCGACGCGAGCGCCGCCCTCAAGGCCGAAGGAGCGGGTGTCGCCCGGGAAACGATCTAGGTCTCTCAGCGAAAGGGCAGCGGTCATGATGTTCGCACTCTGCTTGCGGAAGCCAGCACCCTAGCGGAAGCAGAGCGGGTCACAAGCGGAGCCGGACAGGAATGGAACAACTCGCGGTGATGAGCGTTGTGCGCCGCTTACCCCAGGCTGACTTCGGTCATCCCTCGCAAGCCTTCCGACCGTCCGGTTTCCACCAACTGACCGAAGGCTGCGACGATATGGTACAGGGAGCTCGCCGGGGCCGGCTCATCGATGAACCCGCCCTGCGGCAGATGTTTGTCGCGCCATAGACCGTCCGGCGTCAGATAGAGCCACAGCGCCCTCAGGGCCGTCGCTGCATCCTCCATCAACCGCTGTCGTTCGCCGTCCGTGGCCGTCTCGGCGAGGATCAGCGAGGCCTTGAGCCATTCGGTCTGCGGCCACAGGCGAGCACGCCGGCTGCGCACCGTGCCGTCAACGTTCAGGGCGTCCACGGCGATCATCGGCCGTTCGCTGACGCCCCTGCGTCCTTGGCCGTACAGGCGAAGGGCCGCCGCCGAAACATCCGCCCGGTCTCGCATCCGCCCGACGCGCGCCAGCAGCCAGGCCCATTCGAACTGGTGCCCCGGCTCGACCAGCCGGCCGTCCTCTCCGGTCGCCGGCGACCAGTCGGCGCCGAAGAACTCCCGCAGGAACCCGCCCTCGGCGTCGATGAATTTCGTCATGGCCAGATCGACGACCCGGTCGGCCAGGGCGGCCCAGCCCGCGTCGCCGCCGGCCGTCTCCCAGGCCAGACAGGCCTCCAGCAGATGCATGTGAGCGTTCGACTGATAGGGATGCTCCCCCGCCTCGGTCAGGCCGCCGGTCGCCGGCGCACCCCCCAGCAGGGCGTCGCGCAGGGTCACCGCGCGCCCCTCCAGCGTCGGATCCTCGATCCCGGCCGCCTTGGCCGTCGCCAGGGCCAGCAGCACGAAGGCCTGGTCGTAGAGATAGGCTGTTTCGTCCAGCGGCCCGCCCTCGGCCGTCAGCGTCGTTCGGCAGAGACCGTCCGGGCGCAGATAATCGGCATAGAGCCGCTCCAGCCCGCGCTCGACGATACCGCGCCAAGGTCCATGCCAGCCGTCGGCTCCGGCGGCGGCGTAGACGAAAATTTGGCGCGCCTGCACTCTCGCCCGGCGCGGCAGGGTCAGCGACCGCCCGTCCATCGACAGGGACTCGGCGAAAGCGCCGTCCGCGGCCTGACCCAGGCTCGACCAGACCGGCAGGGCCCGCATCCGCAGCCAGTCGGCGAAGCGCGCCGCGCCCTCGGCCAGGCCTTCCTTGTCGGCGGTTTCAAAATCCAGATGGCGGGGCGAGGTCGCCTTGATCCGCTCGACCACCTTCTTGACGCCTTGGGACTGGGTCAGGTCGCAGACCAGGACCGCGTCGTCCTCGACCACGATGGCCAGGTTCCGCACGCCCAGCGCCGCCACCAGCACCCCGTCAGGGGCCCGGACCAGACAGCCCTCCGCGTCCTCGAAGATATGCTGGCCTGTATCGCCCTCGCCGGAGGCCGCGATCGCGTCCCAGGCGCCCAGGTCAGACCAGGCAAAATCGACCTCAAGCACCGAGGCGCGCGCAGTCTTTTCCATCACCGCATAGTCGATGGAAATCTTTGGCGAAGCGGAAAAGGCGGACCCCAGGGCCTGAACCTGACCGCCGTCCAGCTCCGGCAGACCGGAGCGCGCGGCCTCCAGCACCGCCGGGGCGTGGGTCGACAGCTCGTCGATCAGGGTCGCGGCCGAGACGATGAAATTGCCGCTGTTCCACAGATAGCCGGCCTCGATATAGGCCTGGGCCTGGACCCGGTCCGGCTTCTCGACGAAGGCGTCCACCGCCGACAGACCGCGTCCCGAGGTCTTGATGTAGCCATAGGCCTCCGACGGTTCGGTCGGCGTCACCCCCAGGGTCACCACGCGCCCGGCCGCAGCGCTTTCGGCGGCCTCGACGACCGCCTTCCGGAACGCGTCGTGGTTGGGGATGTGATGGTCCGAGGCCACGAACGCGATCACGGCCTCCGGATCCTGCCGCGCGGCCCAGCAGGCGGCGGCCGCCATGGCGGCGGCCGAATCGCGCGCCTCGGGCTCCAGCAGCACCTGCGCCTCGATCTCCAGCTCGCCCAGCTGCTCCACGATCCAGTCGCGGTGCAGGAGGCCGCCGACGACGATCAATTTCCCCTCGTCCCCGGCCAGGGGCCGCACTCGCGCCGCCGTTTCCTGGAACAGCGATCGATTGCCCGCCAGGGGGATGAACTGCTTGGGACGCGAAGGTCTTGAGGCGGGCCACAAACGTGACCCGGCGCCGCCGCACATGATTGCCGGATAGAGGGCCATACCGGGTCCTTGCCCCATTCACCGGGTGTAGGGAAGTGCGGTGATTTGCAACTGGAACGGGCTCGCTTGCGCCGTTGCCGTTGAGTCACTACGCCAGCCATGCCTCGGGCGGGAAACGGCGATTTGCGGCGCCGCCCATGTCCGACGCGGGGAAGCGGCCGCTATATGGAGACCGACATGAAGACGGCCTACGTGGTTCTGGGCATGCACCGCAGCGGAACCTCGTCCGTCGCCGGAACACTCTCCCTGCTGGGCGCTTCGGCGCCCCGCAACCTGATGGGTCCCAAGCCCGACAATCCGTCGGGCTTCTGGGAGAGCGAGAAGATCGCCGAGTTCAACGACGAGATCTTTCACGCCGCAGGCTCGTCCTGGCTGGACTGGGGCCCCCTGGACCCCGCCGTTTTCGAGGGGCCGCACGGCGCCCACATCCACGGGGCTGCACGCTGGCTGCTCGGATCGGAGTTCCGAGGGGCCGAGACCATCGTCCTCAAGGACCCCAGGATCTGTCGCCTGTACCCTTTCTGGCGTTCGGCGCTGGAGGACCAGGGCTACCGCCCACTCGTCATTTCGCCGATCCGCTCGCCTGACGAGGTCGCCGCCTCCCTCTTCTTCCGGGACAGGATCCGTCGGCCGCTCGCCCTGAAGCTCTGGCTGCACCATGTGCTGGAAGCCGAACGGACCAGCCGCGGCCAGGCCCGGCATTTCATGATCTGGCCGGATTTCATCGCCGACTGGCGCGGCCAGGTCGCCCGCATGGCTGAAACTTTCGAGCGGCCGTCGCTGATAGCCTCGATCGACGGCGCCGCCGTTGACGCCTTCCTCAATCCCGACCTGCACCGCCAGAAGCTGAATGCCGAGACCGACGCCGCCTCCGAGTACACGCCGGACCTGATCCCCCGCGCCTATGCGGCCCTGTCCGACCTGGCGATCGAGGGCGAATCGGCCAAGTCGCACAAGGCCCTGGACCGGGTCCGCGATGACCTGCGCGAGGCCATGCGCTTCTTCTACGACGGACCCGGGCCGATCTAGGCTGCGAGACCTGTGCCAAGCCCCGCCGGGTTTGGCGTGACAGTATCCACGCGGCCCGGTATCAGCCCGCGCATGGACGAGAACGAACGCCAATCGGAAGAGCGCGGCTGGGCCACGGCCAAGACCCTGGCCGAGGCCCTGCCCTTTATCCAGATCTACGACCGCGAGACCGTGGTCATCAAATACGGCGGCCACGCCATGGGCGAGACGGCCGTCGCGAAACAGTTCGCCGCCGACGTCGTCCTCCTGCGTCTCATGGGCGTCCTGCCCGTCGTCGTCCACGGCGGCGGTCCCCAGATCAGCGCCATGCTGGACAAGGCGGGCGTCAAATCCAGCTTCATCGACGGCCTGCGCGTGACTGACCAGGACACCATGTCGGTGGCCGAGATGGTCCTGTCGGGCGCCGTGAACAAGGAGATCGCCCACTGGATCACCGTGGCCGGGCGCGAAGCCGACGTGCGGGGCGTCGGCCTGTCCGGCAAGGACGCCGGGCTCCTGACCGTGGAGAAGACCACCCGCACCAAGCGCGATCCCGACAGCCTGATCGAGCACGAGGTCGATCTCGGCTTCGTCGGCGAACCGACCAAGGTCGACCCCAAGCTGATCAAGGGCCTGATCGCGTCGGAGACTGAGGACTGGGTTCCCGTCATCGCGCCCATCGGCGTGTCGGCGGACGGCCAGACCTACAATGTCAACGCCGACACCGTGGCCGGCGCCGTCGCCGGTTCGCTGAACGCCAAGCGCATGCTGTTGCTGACCGATGTGAAGGGCGTGCTCGACAAGAACGGCGACATCATCCGCCAGATGACGGTCGCCGAGGCGCAAGGCCTGATCGACGACGGCACAGCGTCCGGCGGCATGATCCCCAAGCTGCAGACCGCCATGGCCGCCGTCCGCGCCGGCGTCGAGGCCGTGGTCATCCTGGACGGCCGCCGCCCCCACGCCATGCTGGTCGAGCTGTTCACCGAATACGGCGCCGGGACCCTGGTGAAGGCGTGAGCCGAAACCCTGCAGAAAGTGAAGGCGTGAGCCTCGATCTCTCCCATATCGAAAGCTGGGTCTTCGACCTGGACGACACCCTCTATCCGCCGGAACAGGGTGTGCTGGCCCTGATCCAGAAGCGGATCAACGCTTTCATGGTCGCTGCCGTGGGCCTGCCCGAGGACGAGGCCAGGGTGCTCCAGCGTCAGTTCCTCAACGAACACGGCACGACGCTCGCTGGCCTGATGGCCAACTACGCCGTCGACCCGGAAAAATTCCTTCTCGACGTGCATGACGTGCCGCTGGACTCGCTGGAGCCCAATCCGCGTCTGGCCGAGATCCTCGCAGCCCTGCCCGGCAAGAAATATGTCTTGACCAACGGCGCCCGCTGGCATGCCGAACGGGTGCTGGAGCGGATCGGGATCACACCGCTGATGGACGGGGTCTTCGCCATCGAGGACATGGACCTGACGCCCAAGCCCGCGCCCGCGACCTTCCGCAAATTCATCGAACGGTTCGGCATCGATCCGACGCGTGCGGTCTTCTTCGAGGACACCCCGCGCAATCTCCAGCCGGCCAAGATCATGGGCATGACCACCGTCCTGATCGGCACGCCGGAGCAATTCGCCGCCCACGGCGGCCCTGTCGGCGACTGGGTCGACGCGACCGCCCGCGACCTCCTCGACTTCCTCACCCCCTACGCTCTGAAAGACGCCGCATGACCGACCTCGCCCAGCTCGAAGCCGTCATCGAATCCGCCTGGGAGGCCCGCGCCGACCTGTCGCCCGCCACCCACGGCGAGACGCGCAAGGCCGTCGAGACGGCCATCGACCTGCTCGACTCGGGTCAGGCCCGGGTCGCCTCGCGCGGCGAGGACGGCGTCTGGACCACGCACCAGTGGCTGAAGAAGGCGGTGCTTCTCTCATTCCGCCTCAACGACAACGAGATCATGCGCCCCGAGCGCGGCCTCTCGGCCCCGACTTCCAGCGGCGGCGCCCCTGCCGTGGGCCCCTGGTACGACAAGGTGCCCAACAAGTTCGCCGACTGGACCGCCAACGAGTTCAGGGAGGCCGGCTTCCGCGCCGTTCCCGGCTCGATCGTGCGCAAGGGCGCCTTCGTGGACAGGAACGTCATCCTTATGCCCTCCTTCGTGAACATCGGCGCCTATGTCGGCGAGGGCTCCATGGTCGACGGCTGGGCCACGGTCGGCTCCTGCGCCCAGATCGGCAAGAACGTGCATCTCAGTGGCGGCGTGGGCATCGGCGGCGTTCTGGAGCCCCTCCAGGCCAACCCGACCATCATCGAGGACGGCTGTTTCATCGGCGCCCGCGCCGAAGTCGCCGAGGGCGTCATCGTCCGCGAGGGCGCGGTCCTGTCGATGGGCGTCTACCTGTCCGCCTCGACGAAGATCGTCGACCGCGCCACGGGCGAGGTCACCCGCGGCGAAGTCCCGGCCTATTCGGTGGTCGTCCCCGGCTCCCTCCCCGACCCGAACGGCGGCCCGTCGCTGTATTGCGTCGTCATCGTCAAACGCGTTGACGCCCAGACCCGCGCGAAGACGGGCGTCAACGAGTTGCTGCGGGATTAAGACGCCCTCTCCCGGCGGGAGAGGGCTTGAGCACCTGAGAGGCGTAGCCGATCAGACTTGTGCGAAAGGGTGAGGGGCTGGCGCGAACCGCTAAGGGCAACCCCTCAAGCCCTCTCCCGCCGGGAGAGGGTTCAGACGGCCATACCCATCAACGCTCACCCGAAATCGCCCAACGATTTCAACGCCCGACCCTGATCTATAGGGTTATCTTCGACACCCTCCAGAACCGTGAGACACTGTCCCCCGGTCTTTGACATCGCCATCGCCAACTCCTCACACCGCGACCTGCACCTGGGGTCGCGCACGATCCGGACTCGCCGGACTCGGCGGACTGTGTTTTTGAGTCCGGACACTGCTCACGGATGACACCCCGCCCGTCCTCGGGCACAAACCGCCGATGCTCGCCGAATCCCCCACCTCCCCGCCCGGCCTCGACGCCGCGCGGCAGACGCTGGAGCGGGTCTGGGGCCATGCCGACTTTCGCGGTCTCCAATCGAAGGTCGTCACCGAAATCCTCGCCGGGCGCAACGTCCTCGCCGTCCTGCCGACCGGCGGCGGCAAGTCGGTCTGCTATCAGATCCCGGCCATCCTGCGCCCCGGTCTCGGCCTCGTCATCTCGCCCCTGATCGCCCTGATGACCGACCAGGTCGAGGCCCTGAAGCAACAGGGCGTCGCCGCCGCCCGGCTCGATTCCGGCCTGTCGCTGGACGAGCGCACCAACGTGCTCCGTGCCGCCCGGTCCGGCGAACTGGACCTGCTCTACGTCTCCCCCGAAGGTCTCGCCTCGGGCGCCCTGACCGACCGCCTCCGCGACCTGCCGCTCAGCCTCATCGCCATCGACGAGGCCCACTGCGTCTCCCAGTGGGGCCACGACTTCCGCCCGGACTACCGGACCCTCGGCCGTCTCGGCGAACTCTTCCCCGGCGTCCCCCGCATCGCCGTCACGGCCACGGCCGACGCCCGCACCCGCGACGACATCTTGGCGTCGCTTCACCTCGAACACGCCGCCGTCTTCGTCGACAGCTTCGCCCGCCCGAACCTCCAGCTCTCGGCCCTCCGCAAGGAAAGCGCCTCCCGCGCCCGGACCGACGCCCATGTCATCGAACTCGTCCGCGCCCGACGCGGCCAGTCGGGCGTCGTCTATTGCGGCAGCCGAGACGGCTGCGAACGCGTCGCCGAGGCCCTCAAGGACGCCGGGACCAACGCCATCGCCTATCACGCAGGCATGCCGGGCGCCGAACGCGACCGCCGCCTCGAACGCTTCCTGGCCGAGGACGGCGCCGTCATGGTCGCGACCATCGCCTTCGGCATGGGCGTCGACAAGGCCGACGTCCGCTTCGTCATCCACGCCGATCCGCCGGGCAGTCTCGAGGCCTACTGGCAGGAAATCGGCCGGGCGGGGCGCGACGGCGAACCGGCCGAGGGCATCACCCTGTACGGCCCCTCCGACATCGCCTGGACCCTCAAACGCCTCGACGGCCGCCCGATGGCCGAGGAGGTCAAGTCCGTCCAGACTCGCAAGGCCCGCCAGCTGTTCGCCATGCTGGACGGCGCGATCTGTCGCCCCCAGGCCGTCCGCCGCTACTTCGGAGAGACCGACGCCGGCCCCTGCGGCGTCTGCGACATCTGCTCGGACCCGCCTGCCCTCTACGACGCCACCGTCCCGGCCCAGAAGGCGCTCGCCGCCGTCCAGCGTCTGGGCGGTCGCTTCGGCAAGGGTCGGATCGTCGATCACCTGCTGGGCAAGACCAGGGACGTCCAGCCGTGGGAGTCGGACCTCTCCACCTGGGGCATCGGCAAGGAGGTCGCCGCCACCGGCTGGCGCGACATCATCGATCACCTCATGTTCGAGGGCCTGCTGCTGGAAGACCCCAACGACGGCAAGCCCCTGGTCCGCCTGGGCGACCCCGACCGCATCCGCGCCGTCTATCGCGGAGAGATCGCCGTCGAGGTCCGCCGCACGCCTCCAGGTCTCGACGCCGGCCGCACCACCCCGCGCCGGGCCAGGAACGACCGCAACGCCGCCGTCGAGGCCTTGGACGCCGACGTCCGCGCCCGCTTTGAGGTCCTCCGCGCCTGGCGCCGTGACCGCGCCTCGGAACAGCACGTCCCGCCCTACGTCATCTTCCAGGACAAGACGCTGCTGGAGATCGCCCAGCGCGAACCTGGCACGCTCGACGCCTTGGCCGCCATCTCGGGCGTCGGCCAGTCCAAGATCGACCGGTATGGCAAGGGCGTTCTGGAGGCCCTCGGAGCCCTTTAGTCCAGGGCGCAGATGTCGGGCAGGCCGCGCATCGCGCCTGCGTGGTCCAGCCCGTAGCCGACCAGGAACCGGTTCGGCGCCTCCCAACCCACGAAGTCCGGCTCCGGCGCCCTCGGCAGGGGCCAGGGCTTCCGGGCGAACACGCAGGTCACGACCTCTGACGCGCCCGCCTCCCTCGCGTGCCGCACGGCCTCGGCCAGCGACAGGCCGGTGTCGAACACGTCGTCGAGGATCAGCACCTTCCGGTCCTTCAGCGACCTCTGGAACGGCGCGTGCACGTCGATCCGCCCCCGGCTTGACTGCTCGTCGCCATAGGAGGCCAGCCACAGCGCGTCGAACCGCACATGGCGCCCGATCCGCGACAGGGCCCGCGTCAGGTCCGCCGCGAACCACAGGCCGCCGGTCAACAGCACGGCCGCGACCGTCTCGTCGTCGATGACGGGTGCGATCCGGGCGGCAAGATCGGCGACGATGCGCGCGACCTCGGTTTCGGGGAGAAGGACGGTGGGCGTCGGGGGAGCTTCAGCCATGCATGGCGGATACCGCCCCGGACCGGCGCCTGTCGATAGGCTAGTGCCCCGCCGCCGGCGCATGCCCGGCTTCTTGGGCCGGTTCGGCATGGACCGGCGCCGCATCGACGGGCGCCTCATGCGTCGTCGGAGCCTGTTCGATCAGGGCCGGACGCAGTCCGTGGTCGTCCGCTTCCGGCAAGGGTCGGGCATGAGCCGCCGGCGCGGCATGCGCCTCGCCATGGCCGTCTGAAAGCGCGGCGACGGGCGCGTCACCCTTGGCGAAGTCCACGCCGACATCGACGCCGTGCGCGCCCGGGTCGCGGATCATGACCGCGAAGCCCTTGACCCCGCCCGGCAGAACGGGGGCGCCTTCCAGCTCGACCAGGGCGTGGCCGACCTCGGCGCCGTGCGCGTCCAGCAGGGCCACCCGGACCGGAGGAGCGACAATCTCGCGATCGCGGACGTTCCGCAGGGCGCCCGAAACCATCACCATGTCCGGCCGATCCGCCACCGCCTTGGCGGTCACGGCCTCGAACTCCAGCCCGACCGCGTTTACGGGCGCTCCGACCATGGCGTAGGCGGCGGCGGCGCGGGGATAGAGCTCCACTACCTCAACGCGGAAGAGCCATCCGGCGCCGATCAGGCCGACGAACAGGCTGGCGAGACCGGCCCAGACCGCGCCGTGGGTCGCCGCGCGGCGCAGCCGACGCTGCTGCTCGGCCCGGGCCCGGAAGGCCTTGGGCAGTTCAGGCGCCGGGGTCTCGGGTGCGACCGGGGGCGCTTCTTCAAAGGTCCGAACTTCGGGTGCGACCGGCGTGGGCGCGCTTTCGGCCGTCAGCTCCAACGGCTCGTCGCTCGGCATCCCATGCCAGACGTGGGCGCAGGACTGGCAGCGGACCTTGCGGCCAGCGGGCGGAATCGCGCCGTCCGGGGCGAAATAGCTGGTGGCGCAGGACGGGCAGGTCAGTATCATGGGCGGCTGACTGCGAGGCCGCTCGCCGGCCCCCTCCTGTCGGAGCGCGACGCGCTCCGGTCCATACGAAAAACTCGATGCTTCAACCGTCTCGTCGCGCCGCCGAATCCGCGCCTTCGCCTGAAACCGTCCGCCTGTCGGCGGTCAGCTTCGGCTATGCCGAATCGCCCGGCGTGCTCCGGGACGTTAACCTCATCCTGCCGCGCGGCTCTTTCCACTTCCTTACCGGCGCGTCGGGAGCGGGAAAGTCTTCGTTGCTGCGGCTTCTGACCCTGTCCAGCCGCCCCGACGAGGGTCGCATCGCCCTGTTCGGCCAGGACGTCACCCAGGTCACCGCCCGCGAGCGTCCGGAATGGCGGCGGCGGATGGGCGTGGTCTTCCAGGACTTCCGCCTGCTGGACCACCTCAGCGTCTTCGACAACGCCGCCCTGTCGCTCAGGGTCCGGGGCGGCAAGCGCGCCGATTACGCCGCAGATGTCGAGGAGATGCTGGCCTGGGTCGGACTGGGCCATCGGGTCGATGCGCTCCCCACCTCCCTGTCGGGTGGCGAGAAACAGCGCCTCGCCATCGCCCGCGCCGTCATGTCGAAGCCCGATCTGATCCTGGCCGACGAGCCGACCGGCAGCGTCGACCCGGCCATGGCCGACAGGCTGCTGAAACTGTTCCAGGCGCTGAACAAACTGGGCGCCACCGTGCTCATCGCCAGCCACGACGAGGACCTGGCCAGACGCTCCGGCGCCCGACGGCTGGTCCTGAAGGATGGACGCATCTCGGGGGCCGCCTCGTGATCCGCTGGTCCAATCTGTTCGGCCAAGGCGTCGTCCCGATCCGCAAGCCCGCCCGGCCCGAGACCGGCCTCCTGCCGCGAGATGCGGCCGGAGAGCGCTGGCTGGCCGCGGTCATCGCCGTCCTCTGCTTCCTCGCCTGCCTCGCAGCCGTCGGGGCGCTCGCCGCCGACCGGGCCGCCAGCGGCTGGGCGCGTGAACTCCGGGCCGAGGCCACCGTTCAGGTCCGCCCCCGCGTCGGCGAGAGCGGCGACACCGCCGCCGCCCGCGCCGCAGAGACCTTGGCTGGAGTCAGCGGCGTGTCCGAGGCCGCCGCCATGGACCGCGCCACGGCCGAAAAACTGCTGCGCCCATGGATGGGAGAGGCCGTGCTGGACGAACTGCCCCTGCCCTTCCTGGTCACGGTCCGCCTCGACGCCGAGGCCCCCGCTAGCGCCCTGACACTGGGTCGGGCCTTGGCCGAAGCCGGTCTGGACGCCACCGTCGACGACCACAGCCTGTGGCGTGGCGAGGTGGAGCGGTCGGCCATGCTGATCACGATCCTGGCTCTCGCCGCCTTCCTGACCACCGCCTTCGCGGCGGGCGCCGCCATCATCTACGCCGTACGTGCGGGCATTCAGGCGCGCCTCCCGGTGATCGAGACCCTCAGCCTGTCGGGCGCCACCGACGCCTCTATCGTATGGCTGTTCCAGCGCCGTTACGCCCTCCTCGCCCTGGCCGCCGGCGCCGCTGGTTCCGTGATCGCTATCGCCCTTCTTGCCCTGCTGCGCGCCCTGGGCGGATCGGAGGGTCTGACGCCTGCTTTGCCCGTCGCCTGGACCGACATTCTGCTCCTCTCGCCATGTCCGCTGGTCGCGGCTACGGTAGCGCTTGTTGCGGCGCACCTAAGCGCCGGGAGAGAGTTGGCGAGGCTTGGCGCGTCCCAGGTCGGCGGCTAGAGATTAAGCATGAAGTTTCTGGCGCTTGTGGGCATCGTGGCCCTGATCTGGCTGGTGGGGCTGTTCGCCTTCGCCGACAGGGTCCGCAACTTCACGCCAACGCCGGAGCCCGAGCGCGCCGATGGCATCGTCGCCCTGACCGGCCCTTCGGCCGAACGCGTCAACGCCGCTATCCGCCTGCTGGAACAGGACAAGGGCGAGCGGGTGCTGATCTCGGGCGTCAACCGCGAGGTCCGTCGTCAGGAGCTGCGCGAACTGACGCCGGGGTCCAACCGCCTGTTCAACTGCTGCGTCGACCTGGGCTTCGAGGCCGAGACCACCAACGGCAACGCCCAGGAGATCGCCGCCTGGGCCCGCGCCAAGGGCTACGAGCATCTGATCGTCGTCACGTCCGACTACCACATGCCGCGGTCGCTGCTGGAGATTCGCAGCGCGGCGCCGGATCTGGAGCTGACGCCCTACGCCGTCTCCACCCCTTCGCTGGACAACTCGCGCTGGTGGCGGGCGGCGGTGACGGCCCGGCGGATGACGCTGGAGTACGTCAAATATCTCGCCGTCCTCGGGCGTGAGACCCTGCATCGGGTCACCGGCCATACCGAGCGGCCGGACGCTCAGACGCCCGTCGAGGAGCCGGCCCCCGCGTGAAGAGCCTTCGCACCTTCCTGTTCGTCGTCTGGTTCTACCTGTCTATGGCCGTAATCGCCGTAGGCCTGTCGCCGGCGCTTCTGATGGGTCACCGCCAGGCCATGGGCGTTGTGCACATCTGGGCGAAGACGGCGCTGTGGGGTTATCGCTGGATCGCCGGCGTGAAGGTCCAGACCCTGGGCGCCGAACACGTCCCGACCGGCGCCGCCCTGGTCGCCTCCAAGCATCAGGGCCTGCTGGACTTCGTGGCCCTGATCGCCATTCTGCCCGACCCCTGCTTCGTGCTGAAGAAGGAGCTGACCCGCATGCCGTTCCTCGGCTGGTTCGGGGTCAAGACGAAGATGATCGCCGTGGACCGCGACGGCCACGCCAAGGCGCTGAAGGACATGGTCCGCTCGGCCCGCGACCGTCTGGCCGAGGGCCGCCAGATCATCATCTTCCCCGAAGGCACCCGGGCCGAAGTGGGCGCCGTTCCCGACTACAAGCCCGGCATCGCCGCCCTCTATCGCGAGCTGGAGGTTCCCTGCGTTCCCGTGGCGACCGATTCCGGCGTCTGGTGGCCGGCCAAGGGGACGATCCCGCAAGGGACTGCGACGTTCGAATTCCTCGAGCCGATCCCGGCCGGGCTAAAGCGCGCCCCCTTCATGGTCGAGCTCGAGCAGCGAATCGAGACAGCTTCGGCTGCGCTTCTGACCTCCAGCCGGGAAACGCCGGGGATCAGATAGCGGCGAACTCGCTCAGCGCATCGATGACAGCGCGGTTTTGATCCTCGGTGCCGACGGTGATGCGCAGGCCGTCGTGGATGCCGTAGCCACCGACCGGGCGGACGATGATCCCCCTGGAGTTCAGATAGTCGCTGGCGGCCGCCGCATTGCGCTTCTCGTCCTTGAACAGGACGAGGACGAAGTTGCCCGCCGACGGCAGGACTTCGAAGCCGAAGCCGCGGATGGCCTGGGTCAGGCGCGGACGCCAGGTCTGGACCATCTCGCGCGAGGCCTTCTGGTGCGCCTCGTCGCTGAGCGCTGCGGTCGCGGCTTCCAGCCCCGGCACCGAGACGTTGAACGGCAGACGGATGCGGTCGACGGCTTCCGCCACCGCGACCGGCGCATAGCCGAAGCCGATGCGGAGGCCGCCCAGGCCGTGGATCTTGGAGAAGGTGCGGGTCACGACGACGTTGGACGCCTCACGCGCCAGCGGGAAGGCGGTCTCCCAATCCGGCTCGGCGACGAACTCGGCATAGGCCTCGTCAATGACCAGCAGGATGTGCTTGGGCAGGGCCTCGTGCAGGCGGCGGATCTCGTCGCCGGAGTTGTAGCTGCCGGTCGGGTTCGACGGGTTGGAGACGTAGACGATCTTGGTCCGCTCATCGACCTCGGCCAGCAGGGCGTCGACCTCGGCCTTGTAGCCGGGCTCGGGCGCCAGCTTGACCTGGGCCTCGCAGGCCTTGGCCGAGATGCGATAGGCGAGGAAGCCGTACTGGCCGGTGACGATGTTGTCGCCCGGCTGCAGATAGGTCTGGTTCAGCAGGGCGAAGACCTCGTCCGAGCCGTTGCCGAAGATCAGCCGTTCCGGCTCCAGCCCATGGTGTTCGGCCACGGCGGTCCGCAGCTTGGTGGCGCGGCCGTCCGGATAGATGTGGATGTTCTTGATCGCGGCCTCATAGGCCTCGCGGGCCTTCTGGCCGGCGCCCAGGGCGTTCTCGTTCGACGACAGCTTCATCGGCTCGGCGACGCCGACGATCGACGACTTGCCGCCGACATAGGGGGCGATGTCGAGGATGCCGGGCTTGGGCGCGGGGGCGGCGTCGGTCATTGGAGAGCCTTGGGTCAGAACAGGGGAGCTGAGCCGATCACGCCGGACAGCGAACCGGGCGCGCTGCTGAGCCGCCCGTCTTCGGCCTGCACATAGCCCGCCAGCATGAACAGCTTCAAGCCGCTCGCCGAAGCCAGCGGTTGGCCGACGAAGCCGCAGCTCGCCAGAGCCTCGACGATCCGCGCGTCCGACAGGCAGGAATCGGTGACCCAGAAGGTGCGGTCGTCGCCCGTCGGGCCGGTCGGCTGGGCCGCGATCATCAAGGTGGACGGGACGCCGTTGCGGTCGTCAGGCAGTGCGGCGATGACCCGCAGATCGGGCCGCGCCAGAAGCTTGCCCCACCACGGCCTTCCGTTGGCGACATCGATCAGGGCGCGCGCCCCCTTCGCGGTCTGCGCCAAGGCCGCGTCCGGGTCGGCGACGGCCTTGGCCGACAGGCCGAACCGGTCGGCGGCCAGAAGCTGGGCGGCCGGTCCGGCGACGACGAGGGGCGCACCGGTCCGCGCCTCGATCCGCCCCCACAGCGAGCGCAGCATGGCGGACTGATGTGCGTCGTAGCTTTCAGCCAGCAGGGCGCGCAAGGCCAGGGCCGAGGCGTCCGGCGACGTCTCCGCCCCTGCTGCCAGCCGATCGGTCAGGGCATCGATCAGGGCCTGATCGAGCACCAGCCGGTCGTTGTCGACTTTTGGCTCTTCCAGCAGGGCTCCGTGCTTACGGGCCATCAGAACAGCTTGGGCGCCGGGACGATGGCGAAGGGTCCGAGGAAGGTGCGGCCGTCGCGGAAGGTCAGTTCCAGCGTCATGTCGTCGTCGCCACGCACCGCCGTCGCCGCGGCGGCCCCCGCCGCCCCGACGCGGTTCACCGCGCCCGAACCCGACTGGGCCAGCCCGGCGATGGCGGCCATCGGCTTGACGGCCTGAAGTGAAATCGTGCCCTGCAGACGGCCGTCGGCCGAGGCGGACAGGACGTCGCTGGACAGGGTGGCGCGGCTGTCGCCGGCCGACAGCTCGCCGCGCAAAGCGGAGAACCGGCCGCCCGCACGGGTCCAGGCGGCGAAGACACCGGCGGCGTCCGCGCCCTGAAGCCGGTCCGCGTCCTCGATGACGGCCTCGATCTGAGCCGTCAGCTTGCCGTTGCGGGCCATACCCTCGACCGGGCCCCCGGGCCGTCCTTCCGCGTCGATCAGGCGGAACAGGACATCGACGCTGGTCTCCACGCCGGGCGATCCGGCCGGGGCCAGGTGGGGCCGCAGATAGAATTCGATCTTGTCGGCGCGGGAGATGGGGAAGACTTCGGCGCCTACGTGCGAGGTGAACTCCGGGTCAGCCATCTCGACGGCGACATTGGGCCAGCGTTGGGTCAGGCCATGGACGCTGGCGCGGATGAAACGACCGCGAACGGCGACCTTGCCCTTGCCGGGTCGGGTGACGACCAGGCCGTCGCCGACGATCAGCACCCATTTGTCGGGGTTCCAGGCATTGGCCTCGGCGGCCAGCTCTGGGGCCGCGACGGCCAGACCGGAGGGGGCGGTGATCGAGACATGCTCGGCGCCGAGCCGAACCCGGAACGGCCAGCCGGAGGTGCTCATGCCGGAATAGGCGACGTCCCAGCCGCCGACGCGCATCGCTTCGACCCTCTGGTCCAACTGGGCCCGGACCTGACCGGCCAGCACGAACCACCAGATCGACCAGCCGATCAGGACGATGATGAACAGGCCGATGGGGGCGAACAGGCCGGAGCGCTTGTGGCGGGGCGGCGGAGCTTCGGTCATGCGGGCCTTTGGCGAAGAGGGCGGTCGAAAAACATAGTCCGGAGAGTCCGGCGAGTCCGGATGCCCCGAAACCGGACTCGAAAAGCAGTCCGAAGAGTCCGGATAGTCCGCCGCAGCCTGAAGGCCAAGCCGGGCGGATATGGGGCCGTCAAAGCTTTGCGGCAAGGCCTGCGCCCTGCTGACAAAGGCGGGATCGGCGCCGTGTTACGGCCGTTCCCACATCACCGACGAAGGGAGAACGTCATGGAGACGCAGTCGCTGCACCGAGGTCGTCTGATCGACCATATCCATCTGGTCGTCCGCGACCTGGACGCCAGCCGGCGATTCTACGAGGCCGTGTTCGGGGCGCTCGGTTTCAAGGTCGAGGGCGAGGGGCCGGGGTTCTTCTGGATCGACGAACTGTTCGTCTCGACGGCCCAGTCGGAGGCGGCAGCGGGCGAGCTGACCGGCCGAGTGCATCTGGCCTTTCAGGCCAAGGATCGGGCCGCGGTGGAAGCCTTCCACGCGGCGGGCCTCGCGGTCGGCGCCGAGGACCACGGCGCGCCGGGCGAACGCCCCTATCACCCGGGATACTACGCCGCCTTCCTGATCGACCCGGATGGCAACAACATCGAGGCGGTCTATCACGGGCCGCACATTCGATCGGCGGACAGCGTGGTGGTAAGTTTCGACAGCTGATCCCTCTCCCGGTGGGAGAGGGCTTGAGCGCCTGAGAGCCGAACGCGATCAGACTCCCGCGAAAGGGTGAGGGTCGCCCCTCATCGGAAACGCACGACCCTCACACTTTCGGCTATGCGCATCGCTATCGCTCTGCGAGCCTCAAGACATCTCCCAATGGGAGAGGGTTCAGGAACTCCTTCGTCACCTCGATCGCCTCGACCAGTCCCATCCGCTGCACCTCCGTCCCCGGGGGCAGGGCGGCGAACAGCCGGGTCGGGGTGGCGGCGTCCAGCATCACGAACACACCCTTGTCGTCCGCCCGTCGGATCAGCCGCCCGAAGGCCTGGGCGATCCGCGCACGCGCCAGGGCGTCGTCATAGCCCTTGGCCCCGAACTTCTCGCGCCGCGCCTTGTGCAGCAGGTCAGGCCTCGGCCACGGTACCCGGTCGAAGGCCAGCAGCCGCAATGATCGACCGGGCACATCGACCCCGTCCCGCACTGCGTCGGTGCCTAACAGACAGCTGTCCTGCTCCGCCCGGAAGATGTCGACCAGCGCCCCGACCTCCAGGGGATCGACGTGCTGGGCGTAGAGCGGGATGCCGGCCTTCGCCAGATCCGGCCCCAGCCGCTCGTAGACCGCCTTCAATCGGCGGATGGCGGTGAAGAGGCCCAGGCCCCCGCCCCCGGCCGCGAGGAAGAGTTCACGCATGGCCGCCGCGGTCTGGCGCGGGTCGTCCTTGCCCAGATCGTTGACGACGATGACCCGGCTGTTGGCCTCATAGTCGAACGGGCTTTCGACCTTCAGCGTCCGCGCCGGTTCGATCAGCCGCGCCGCCCCGGTCCGCATCCGCGCCATGCCGAAGGGATCGCCGCCGTCCGCCTCGGCCAGCGGATCGCTGAGCGTCGCCGAGGTCACCAGCACGCCGTGGCTGGGCAGGATCACCGCCGCCTCCAGCGGCACGGTCGGGTCGATCCAGTGGCGGCGCAGGGCCACGTCGTGGATGCGGCCGAACGCCGTCTCGACTGACAGCCAGTCGACGAAATCGGGGTCCGGCTCGTCCCCGCCCTCCTCCAGCGCCGCCAGCATGGAGCGCCAGCCGGGCAGGGTCATGCGGGCGCGCCGGTCCAGACCGCGCAAGGCCCCCTCGATCCGGGCCCGCGACGCCGGCTCCAGCTCGGCCGCCTCGTCGTCGAGAATGTCCTCCAGATGCCGGGCCAGGGCCAGCAACGGCGCCTCGACGGCGGCCAGGGCGCGGGCTGCGCCCCGCGCGGTCTCCAGCAAGGGTTCGGTCGCGGGGCGGACGGCGCACTCCGTGCCGAACTCCGACGCGCCGGATGACGCAGCCTCCGAGGTGCGGGCCCGGATCTGCTCCAGCGCGGCCATCAGGAACTGTTCGATCGGCCCGACCGGATTGACCTCGCCCGACGGCGGGGCGATGCGGCCGGACACCCCCTCTCCCGGCAGGGCGGCGGCGGCGCGGATCGCGTCCTGCAGGGACTTCAGCGCAGCCTCGTTGTCGGCGCAGAGGTCGCCGAGCCGCTGTTCCAGACCCCGCCCGCGACGGCCGCGCCCCTCGGGCCCCCGGATCCAGCGCCGCAACTCGGCCGCCTCCTGACCCGACAGGCAGGCGGAGAAGGCGCTGTCGGCCGCGTCGAACAGGTGGTGTCCCTCGTCGAACACGATGCGTTTCAGGGCGGCGGTCTCTCCGTCCTGCTTCAGGCCGCGCGCCGAGCGGGCGCCGTCGAAGGCGGCCTGGGTCATGACCAGCGCATGGTTGGCGACGACGAGGTCGGCCCGGCGGCTGGCGCGGATGGTCTTCTCGACGAAACAGGTGCGGTAGTGGGGGCAGGCGGCGTGGACGCACTCGCCGCGCCGGTCGACGAGGTTGCCGGCGCTGGCCTGGGCGCCCGCCGGCGTCGCGAACAATCCGGGCAGCCAGCCGGGGAAATCGCCGCCGGTCATGTCGCCGTCGCGCGTATGCATCGCCCAGCGGCTGGTCAGGGCCAGGCTGATCAGGTCGCCATTCCCCAGCTGGGCCGCCTGGACCATGTCCTGAAGGTTCAGCAGGCAAAGGTAGTTCTCGCGGCCCTTCCGGACCACGGTCTTGCGCCTCCGCTCGGCGGCGTCGGGCCACAGGGCCGCGCTCTCGCGGTCGATCTGGCGTTGCAGGGCGCGGGTGTAGGTCGAGACCCAGGCCGCCCCGGCGTTCCGCTCCGCCCAGAGCGAAGCGGGGGCCAGATAGCCCAGCGTCTTGCCCGTGCCGGTCCCCGCCTCGGCCAGAAGCATGCGCGGCCGCCCCTCCTCGTTGCGGGGCGAGAAGGCGTAGGCCGCCTCGGCGGCGTAGTCGGACTGGGTCGGGCGGGTCTCGTCCAGGCCCGAGGCCTGAAGCAGCTTCTCCAGCCGGATGCGGGCGGATTCGGAATCGACGGGGGCCGACCCAGCCTCCCCGCGCGGGGCCTCGTCCTCCCACTCCGCCAGACGGGACCAGGCGTCGAGGCCCGAGCCGCGATACTGACGCTGGCGAAGAGGCGCGGCCTGCAGCGCGCCCGAGACCCGCCAGGCCCAGGACCAGCCCGCTCGGCCCAGGGTCTCGGCCAGGGTGAAGGCGTCCTCACGATGCGGATAGGCCGGGTCGGCCAGTTCCCGCAGCAACATCGCCGCCGCATCGCGCAGAGCCGCCGACTGCGCCTCCGCCCCCTTGGGCTCCGCCATGCCGAGCGCGAGCGCCAGCCCGGACGGCGACGGGGCACAGAATGTGGCCGGCCGCACGAAGGCCCACAGCTCCAGCACGTCCAGCAGATCGCTCGACCGCGACGGCGCCTGAAGCCCCAGCCGCCGCGCCGTCAACGAGGCGTGGGCCACCAGCACCGGCCCGCCAGTGAAGACACCCTCGGCCGCGCCGCGCCCGATCCTGCGCGCGCCTTCATCATCGCAGATCGCTCCCGCCCCCGGCGGCACGGCGAGCGCGGCGGGCAGGACGAGCCACGGCTCGGCGCCGGTGAGGCTGCGGGTGGTGATGACGGATTCGTCGGACACCGTCTGCATGTAGCGATGAACGCCATGAAACGGAACGGGAACATTTGCTTGCTCCGAGACTTGCACGAGAGTATAGCCACAAAGCATAGCCATAAAGGAAAACGCTATGAGCTGGAGCGTCGCCAAGGCAAAGGACAATCTTTCCGAGGTCATTCGCCGCTCGCGAACTGAGGGACCGCAGGAAATCTCGCTGCACGGTGAAGCGGCGGCTGTCGTCTTGTCCGCCGAAGACTTCCGCCGCCTGAAGGACCCGCGTGCGTCGCGGGACTTCAAGGATTGGCTGCTGAACGGCCCCTCTCTCGAGGGCGTCGATCTGGAACGGGACCGGCGTCCGGCGCGGGAGATCGATCCCTTCTGATGTTTCTGCTCGACACCAATGCGATCAGCGAGCCCAAGCGCGCACGACCGGATCCCGGGGTTGTGGCGTGGCTGGGCGAACAACTTCTCTCCGACCTTCATCTCAGCGTCATCACCGTCGGCGAGTTGCGCCGAGGCATTGTGCGGCTCGAACCGAGCCGGCGGCGGGACGACCTGGATTTCTGGCTTGAGGATATGATCCTCAGGTACGACGAGCGTATCCTGCCGGTTGATCTGGATGTCACGGAACGCTGGGCGTCAATCGCGGAAGCTCAGAGAGCGGCGGGACGGGTCTCGGAAATGACCGACGAGCTGATCGCGGCGACTGCCCATGTTCACGGGCTTACCGTCGTCACGCGCAACGTCCGTCATTTCGAAAACACGGGCTGCCGCGTGTTATCGCCGTGGAGCGAATGACCGCCAGTTTGCCGCCGCTGTTCGCCGACTGGTTCGCCAGCCGAGGCTGGAGCCCGAGGCGGCACCAGCTCGAGATGATCGCGGCGGCGCAGGGCGGATCGCACGCCCTGCTGGTCGCGCCGACGGGGGGCGGCAAGACGCTGGCGGGGTTCTTGCCGTCGCTGATCGATCTCGCCGAACGTGGGCCTCGGCCGGAGTTCGGGCCGGGCAGCGGGATCCATACGATCTATGTCTCGCCGCTGAAGGCGCTGACGACCGACGTCGAGCGGAACCTGATGACGCCCATCCGCGAGATCGGGCTGAACATCCATGTCGAGAGCCGGACCGGCGACACCAAACAGTCGAAGAAGCAGCGCCAGAGGGACAATCCGCCGGACATCCTGCTGACCACGCCGGAACAGCTGGCCCTGTTCTGCGCCTGGAGCGGAGCGCGGGCCTATTTCGCCGACCTGAAATGCATCGTGCTGGACGAGGTCCACGCCATCTGGTCGGGCAAGCGGGGGGACCTGCTGAACCTCGGTCTCGCACGGCTGCAGAGCTTTTCGCCGGGGCTGAGACGGGTGGCGTTGTCGGCGACGATCGACGATCCGGGGCTGATCGCGGAGTGGCTCGCGGCGCAGGACGAGCCGGTCGCGATGGTCAAGGGCGATCCCGGCGCAGCGCCCCTGATCGACGTGCTGGTGTCCGAGGGCCGCGTGCCCTGGGCCGGGCACACCGGCCAGCATGCGATCCCCGAAGTCTATGACGCCATCAAGCGCGCCCAACTGGCTCTGATCTTCGTCAACACGCGGTGGCAGTCGGAGTTCGTCTTCCAGCAGCTGTGGGAGATCAATGACGAGAACCTGCCCATCGGCTTGCACCACGGCTCGCTAGCGGCCGAGCAGCGGCGGAAGGTCGAGGCGGCCATGGCGCGGGGCGACCTGCGCGCCGTGGTCTGCACCTCGACGCTGGACCTCGGCATCGACTGGGGCGACGTCGACCTGGTCATCCAGATGGCGGCGCCCAAGGGATCCAGCCGCCTCGTCCAGCGCATCGGCCGGGCCAATCACCGGCTCGACGAACCGAGCCGCGCCCTCATGGTGCCCGCCAGCCGGTTCGAACTGCTGGAATGCCAGGCGGCGCGCGAGGCGGTCGCCGACAACGCCTTCGACTGGGAGCCGCACCACATCGGCACCCTCGATACCCTGGCCCAGCACGTCATGGGGGTCGCCTGTTCGGAGCCGTTCGACCTCGACGCCCTGCACGCCGAGGTGACGTCCTGCAGCCCCTATCGCGGCCTGACCTATGAGGCGTTCGAGGAGGTGGTGGATTTCGTCGCCACGGGCGGATATGCGCTGCGCACCTACGACCGGTTCGCCCGCATCGTCCGGACGCCCGAAGGCCAGTGGACCGTGCGAAACCAACTGGTCGCGCAGCGCCACCGCATGAATGTCGGGGCCATCGTGGCGGCCGGCACCCTGAACGTGAAGGTCGCCTCGCGACGCGGCGGCGCGTCGAAACAACTGGTCGGCGGGCGGAAGGTCGGCGAGGCCGAGGAGTGGTATTTCGAACAGCTCACGCCCGGCGACACCTTCGTCTTCGCCGGGCAGGTCTGGGCCTTCCAGGGCATCGTCGGCATGGACGCCCTGGTCACTCACGCCGCCGACAAGGACCCCAAGATCCCAAGCTGGGGCGGGTCGCAGTTTCCGCTCGGCACGTCTCTAGCCGCCCGCGTCCGCGCCATGGTCCAGGACCGCGACCATTGGCGCGTCCTGCCGCCCGACGTGCAGGAGTGGCTGGAGCTTCAGGATCAGCGCAGCCTGATCCCCGACGCCGACAGTTTGCTGGTCGAGACCTTCCCGCGCGGCAGCCGCCATTTCCTCGTCGCCTATCCGTTCGAGGGGCGGCTGGCCCATTCGACGCTCTGCATGCTGCTGACGCGCAGGCTGGATCGGCTGGGCGTCGGGCCGCTGGGGTTCGTCGTGACCGACTATTCGCTGGCCATCTGGGCCATCAAGCCGATGGACGGGCTGGACTGGGACGCTTTGTTCCAGCCCGACATGCTGGGCGACGATCTGGAAGCCTGGCTGGAGGAGAGCTTCATGATGAAGCGCACCTTCCGCAATTGCGCCCTCGTTTCGGGCTTGATCGAGCGCCGACAGCCGGGCGCCGAGAAGACGGGGCGCCAGGTGACCTTCTCCACCGACCTGATCTACGACGTGCTCCGCCGCCACCAGCCCGATCATCTGCTGCTCCGCACCGCCCGCGCCGACGCCGCGTCGGGCCTGCTGGACGTCGCGCGTCTGGGTCAGTTGCTGAGCCGGATCGCGGGCCACATCCGCCCCATCGCCCTGGAGCGGCCCTCGCCCTTCTGCGTGCCCGTCCTGGTCCAGATCGGACGCGAGCGGGTCGGGGGCGACGCGGCTGAAATGATCCTCGAAGCCTCGGCGCAGGAGCTGATCGACGAGGTCATGGAGGACGCCCCGCCTGAACTGCAGGGGGCGGCATGAACGCGGCCCTGAGAGCGACCCTGACCCCGGCGCGTCGCGTTTGCGGATCGCTGTCCGTGCGGGTCATGGGCGAGCACTGCGTGCTGCGCTGCTCGGGCGCACTGTGGCTGCCGGATTTCTTAACCTTGGTTGCAGGCGACCTCCACCTGGAGAAGGGCTCGGCCTTCGCCGCGCGCGGCCAGATGCTGCCCCCCTACGACAGCCGCGCGACGCTGGATCGGCTGGAGGCGGAGATCGCCGAGCTGAAGCCGGGGCGGGTCGTCCTGCTCGGCGACAGCTTCCACGATTCCAAATCCATCGGCCGGATGGCGGCGGACGACCGCGAGCGGCTCGATCGCCTGGCCTTCGGGCGCGACTGGGTCTGGCTGGAGGGCAACCACGACCGCGAGGCGCTCAACGTCGCCGATGCGGACGCCGTCTCGCGTCTGCCCGGCCGGATCGTCGGCGAGATGCGGCTGGGCGCCCTGTTTCTGACCCACGAGCCGATGCCGGAGGCTCAGAACGGCGAGGTTGCGGGACACCTCCACCCCTGCGCCCGGGTCGTCGCCCATGCGCGAATGGTGCGTCGGTCGTGCTTCGTTACGGACGGGCGGCGGCTGATCCTGCCGGCGTTCGGAGCGTTCACCGGGGGGCTGAACGTGCTGGATGCGGCCATCGCCGGCCTGTTCCGCGAACCTCCGATGGCGGCGGCTCTGGGCAAGGATCGGGTCCACGCCCTCGCTTGGGCCGGGCTCGTCTAGAGCGCCTGCAGGACCGCCAGCAGACTCAGGATCGCGCCCGCCGTCGCCACGCTGCGGAGCGTCCGATACCACGTCGGCGAAGCACGGAAGTCCCAGTACACCATGGCGACCAGGGCGAAGATCAGCACCACCAGCCGGAACTCATAAGGCACGCCCGGCAGGAAGGTCAGCCAGGCTGCGACCGGCGGCGCGTTGCTGAGGATCAGGGTCGCTGGACGCGGATCGCGCTCGGCCAGGCCCTTGCCCCACCGCGTACCCGCCAGAAAAGACACGATGACCGCGGCGTAGATCGTGAGCGGGTCCAGCCACTCGGCGCTTTCGTCCCGTTTCAGCAGAATCCAGCCCGCCAAGCCCACGAAGGGAATGAGGCCGGCCAGCGTCAGCCCCCAGGCCGTCAAGCGGGTCCGGTCCATCAGTTTCTCCTGAACACGCGACTGGCCAGATACCCCATCCCGGCGGCCAGCAGGACGCACAGGACGCCGTAGCTCCAGGGACGCCGATGGGCGAACTCGTAGACGTCGCGTTCGAAGCCGACCTTCTCGACCGTCAGGGTCAGGTTCGACACGCCCGCCGGTTCGCCGTCGCGGAACAGCCAGACCTCGGCGTGGTACTCGCCCGTCGGGGCCGTGGCCGGCAGTTCGACCTGGGCGCGGAACAGGCCGCGATCGACGAAGGTCACCCCTTCCGGATCGGTGTCGTAGAGCGCCGCCGCCTCCTTCAGCCGGATCACGGCGCGACGCCAGTCGAGATAGTCTTCGCCGAGACGCGAGATGACCACGTCGCGTACGCCGTAGCGGGTGACGGTGCGGCTCTCCTCCGGCGCGTCGATGCGCAGGTGATCGACCCCGACGCCGAGCCTGCGCAGCTGACCGAAGCCCGCGATGTCCGGCAGGGGTCGGGTCGAGGCGGTCATGTAAAAACCGGGGGCGCCCTCGAACAGGACCGGGCGACTGTTCAGCCAGACGCCGAGGTTGCGCGTCTTCTTGACGAGACGGATCGGAGCGTCGGGCCCGCGCACCACGACCACCACGTCGGTCGGATCGTCGGTCGGATTGAAGACCGCGCCGTAGAGGACGATGTTCGCGCCCCGGAAGCTGGAGTCGACCTGGACCCTCGCATCGGTCAGGGCGGCGGCGACGCGCAACTCGGCCGCGGTATCGACCGACTGTTCGGGCGCTGGGGCGACCGCTTCGATCAGTGGGGCGGGCGGGGGAATATCCTGGATCATCCGTCGGACACCCCGGGCGCCACAAGGAAGATGTCGGTCGGCCGCACGAACAGCTCCAGCCCCATCTGGATGCCGACGAAGAGGATCAGCAGACCCAGGGCCGCGCGCAGGATGTCGGCGCGGAACCGACCGGCGTATTTGGCGCCCAGCTGCGCCCCTACGACCCCGCCGATGAGGAGCAGGGTCGACAGGACGATGTCGACCGTCTGGTTCCGGCCCGCCTGCAAGATGGTGGTCATGGCCGTGGTGATGATGATCTGGAACAGGCTGGTGCCCACCACGACCCCCGCCTTCATGCGCAGGGCATAGAGCATCACCGGCACCAGGATGAAGCCGCCGCCGACCCCCATGATGGCCGACAGAACGCCCGCGAAGATTCCCAGGACCAGCGGCGGAATGGCGGAGATGTAGAGACCGGATTTTGGGAACCGCACCTTCCACGGCAGGCCGTAGAGCCAGAGCGGACGGCGACGTTCCTTGTGCGGAGCGATCTCGCCGCGATGCCGGCGCAGGATCTCGGTCAGGCTTTCCTGCAGCATCAGCAGACCGATGGCGCCGAGGAACAGCAGGTAGGACAAGGCCACGACCAGATCGGCCTGACCCAGGAGGCGTAGGTAGCGGAACACCTCGACGCCGGCGAGGGCGCCGATGACCCCGCCGGCGGCCATGATGCCGCCCATCTTGAAATCGACCGCGCCCTGGCCCGTGTAGCGGATGACGCCGGAGGTGGAGGAGGCCACGACGTGGCTGGCCTGGCTGGCGACGGCCACGGTCGGAGGAATGCCGAGGAAGACCAGCACCGGCGCCATCAGGAAGCCGCCGCCGATGCCGAACAGTCCGGACACGAATCCGACCAGCGCGCCCAGCAGAACCAGGAACGGCCAGTTCACCGAAACCTCGGCGATCGGCAGATAGATCTCCAAAGGGCGGGCCTTCGGCTGAAGATTACGCGAAACGCCGGAAGGCGACTGCTGGATGTCTTATCGGCGCGGCCTTTTCAGGGCTACCCACCAAGCGTGTCAGGCGAGCGGTTCCAGGGCGAAGGCCTCGGCCTGGGCGCGGGCGGTCTGGCGCGCGGCGGCCGGGATGGTCGGGGCCAGACGGTCGACGGCGGCCTGGGCCTGGGGATCGCCGGCGCGGGCGGCGATCAGATACCAGCGGTAGGCTTGCGTCGGATTGGGCGCGATGCCCTCGTCTCCGTTCTCGTAGATGCGGGCGACATTGTACTGGCTGTCGACCAGACCCTGATCGGCGGCCTTCTTGAGCCAGTCCAGGGCCTCGGGCCGGTTGCGCGCGCCGCCGACGCCGTCGAACAGATACATGCCGTAGGCATGCTCGCCGCCCGCGTCGCCGCCCTCGGCCGCACGGCGGGCCCACAGGCGGCTTTCCTGCAGGTTCCGGGCGACGCCGTTCTCACCCGACTGGAACAGGCCGGCCAGTTTCAGCTGAGCCTGGGGCTCGCCCAGATTGGCCGCCCGGGTCAGGGTCTCGACCCCGGCCGGATCGTTGCGGTCCAGTTGCTCGGTCGCCTGGGCGAACAGGGTCTGGGCCTCGGTCGCGTCGGCCGGCGAGGCGTCCAGCGGCGCGTCCGCAGGCGCCAGCGCCAGGGCCGCGATGGGCGTCGCACTGTCGGCCTCGGGGGCGCCGCCGACCAGACGGCTCAGGTCGTTGACGTCATACCCGGTGATGCGACCCAGCGAGATGACGCCGGCGACCACGGCGATGCCGGTGACCGAGGCCAGAAAGGCCTTCTTGGCCGTGCCGTCGCGCGAGGCCTGCTTGTCCAGTCGCTCCTGCAGGCGCGACTTGCCGCCCTTCTTGGCGCCGCCCAGGCCGAAGCCGGACCGTGGCGCGACTTCGGCAGCGGCGGCCTGCGGGGTGTTCATGGCCGCGCGGGCGGCGGAGATGGCGTCGCGGGTCGAGGCGCGACCGGCGGCCGCCCCTCCGCCCAGACCGGCGCGCAGCCGACGGGTGTCGACGAACTCGGTCTCGGCGGCGAAATCGTCATCGCCGCTGTCAAAGGTGCGGGTCGAAGGGAAGGCCTCGGCGACGGGCGCGGCGAAGGTCGGCTGGGGCGAGACCTCGGCGATGGCGTCCAGCGCGTCGGAAACATCCGCGCCGCCGAAGCCGCCGAAGGGCTGGGTCGCCGAGCCGAAGGGGGTCGGCTCGGGCGCCGTCGGTTCGAAGCGGCGCGGCAAGGCTTCGAAACTGTCCTCGGTCGGTTCAGCCGCCTCAGGCTCGCCCCAGGGTTCGATCTTGCGCTCGGACGACGCTGCAGCGGCGAACGGCGCCTCGGGGAAGGGTTCGATATCCGCAGCGAGAGAGTCGATCGACCAACCGTCGTCGTTCTGGCTGGGCGCGAAATCTTCCTCGGGGAAGGCCGCGGAGCGCCAGTCCGGTTGGGCGAACTCGGCGGCCATCGCCGGAGGGACGGCGGCGCGTTCGGGTATGGGGTCCGGAAGAGGCTGCGGCGTCGGATCGAAGGCGGGCGTCGCCGTGACCGGAGCGGCGACCCGCTGGTCCAGCGTCTCACGCGCCTCGGCCAGCAGTTTGGCGGTCCGTTCCTCGGACAGACGCATCCGCTCGGCCAGCTCGCCCGAGGCCCGGTCGTAGCGCTGCTCGATCCGCTCCGAACCCTCCATCATGCGCCGACCGATGTCCTCCAGCGCCTGGGCGGACTTCCGCTCCGACTGAGCGATGCGGTCGGCGAGACGGTCGGAGATGCGGGTGATCTCCACGCCGAGCTTCTCGATGGCGATGGCGTGCTGGTCGTCGGCGCGGTTCAGGCGGTGTTCGATCGCCTGGCCGTAGCGGCTCATGTCGCGGTCGATCTTGTCCGAAAGCGTCTGGGTCAGCGATCGCGCCAGCCCGGCTTCCAGCTTCTCCAGACGGCTATCGCCGACGGTCTCGACCTTGGCGACGCGGCTGTCCAGGTTCTGGGCGATGCGCAGGACCTCGCGGCCCATGGCGTCGATGCCCTGGGCGGAGCGCTGCTCGGCCGAGCGGGCCTGCTCGCCCAACGAGGCGATGGTGGCCTCGATGCGAGCCATCCGGCCTTCGCTCTCGGCCGTCTCGAGCTTGCGCAGCATCTCGGTGCGGTTGGCGTCGACCTGACGCGACAGGGTCTCGGCCAGTTTCTCGAAGCGGGCGGCCTCTCGCGAGCCTTCCGGCTCGACCCGGGTTTCGGCGGCGCGCAGACGCTGGTCCAGCCCGGCGAAGGAGCGTTCCAGGTTGCGAAGGGCCTCGGTCGTCTGGCTTTGGGCGGCGTCCAGCCGTTGACCGACGCGGGCCAGCAAGTCCGAACCGGCGCCCGCGCCGGCGGCCTTCTCGACCGCCTCGATGCGCGACAACAGGGTCTGGCCGTGGGCGCGGTTGCGTTCCTCCAGATCGTAGAGACGGCTGGTCAGGGCGGCGACGGCGGTGTCTGTCTTGCCCCAGGCGTCGGCCTTCTCGACGCCGTCGAGACGCTGGCGGACCTCCATCAGGCCCGAGCGCTGGCGCTCCTCGATGTCATACAGACGCCCCGCCAGACCGCCCAGGGCCTGTTCGACCTTGGTTATGGTCTCGGTGGTCTTGGGGCCGGCTTCCTGTTCGAACCGACGCAGGCGCTTGTGGCCTTCCTTCAGTTCGTCGGAGATGTCGTCGATGCGGCGGCCGTACTGACCGGCCTGCTGGTCCTGCGCCTCCATGCGTCGCACCAGACCGGCGACGGCCTGGTCCACGCCCTGGATCGCCAGGGTGGAGCGACGCTCTGCGGCCTCCAGACGGGCAGCGATGGCCTCGACCGAGGCGGCGACGCGCATCAGGGTCTCGTCGTCGCGCGAGCCCATGTCGTAGGCGTCGTCCAGGCGGCGCGAGCGGCCCCGACGCTCGAAGGTCTCGGAGGCGTGCGGACGGCGCGGCAACGGCGAGACGCCGTCGTCCTCGTCGTCCATGATCATGGTGTTGAGCCATTCGCCCAGCGTCATGCCGGATCGGCGCGCCAGGTCCTTGGCCACCTCACGCGCCTTCGGGTCGATCCCCTTTACGCTCCAAGGCGCTGCGGCGGCTGCGCTCACTGATTCGGCTCCCGACCCATACGACGCACGGTATATCGCCCATATCCGGGGTGTAAACGGACTGTTAACCCCAACATCTTGACGGTTCGCCATTCACCTGTGGATAGGCCGCGCCGCTACTCATTTCATCGGGCCGACATGGTTAACGCGGGATGAAGATTAAGACATCGGAAAGGGTTGGCTTGCGTCTGCGCGGGGTTCTCGCCACAGGACGCCGATGTCGATGACCCTGACCCTTTCGCTGCTGGCCGGCGCCCTGATCGTGGGCGTCTTCGCCGGATGGCGCGGCGCGCGACCCAGCGACTTCCTGAGGCCGCGCATGGTGCCGTGGCGGTTCATCATGCTGCTGGCGGGAGCGCTGGCCTTCCTGCTCATCATCCACCTCGGAACATTGCTCGGGGTCACGCCGCGCGGGACCTGACGGAACGGCGTGACGGCTGGGCGGTTATCCCCGCCGACCCATCACGAAGGAGCCGACATGGCCGACGAAACCCTCCCCGCCGCCGACGCCGAAAAGGAATTCTGGAAACATCTGAAGGATTCCAACACCGGCATGCTGGGCATCGACACGCCCGGGTATCATTCGCAGCCGATGACGGCCTATCGCGAGGAGGAGACCGGCACGATCTGGTTCTTCACCCTGGACACGACCGACCTGGCCAAGGACATCGCCAATGGCCAGACCCAGGGCATGTTCACCTACGGCTCCAAGGACCAACACGTCTGGGCCTGTATCCACGGCTCGCTGTCGCTGCGTCGCGACCAGGACGTCATCGACAAGCACTGGAACCCGATCCTCGCCGCCTGGTACCCCGAGGGCAAGGACGACCCACACCTGACCATCATCCGCTTCGACGGAGATGATGGCCGCATCTGGGTCTCCAAGAAGAGCGCTGCAGGATTCTTCTTCGAGATCGCCAAGGCTAATCTGACCAAGACCATGCCCGACGTCGGCGGCGTGGCGGACGTCAATCTGGGCTGAGACCCGGCTTTACATGAAGGGCGCCGTCTCGGGACGGCGCCCTTCATGTCGCGAACTCGGCCCGATCAGCCCGCGAAACACCAGGCCAGGACGGCCTTCTGGGCGTGGATGCGGTTTTCCGCCTCATCCCAGACCAGCGAGCGCGGCCCGTCGATCACCGCGTCGGTGACCTCTTCGCCCCGGTGCGCCGGCAGGCAGTGCAGGAAGACCGCGTCCGGATCGGCCAAGTCCATCAGGGCCTCGTCCACGGTGTAGCTCTCGAACGCGTGCAGGCGATCCTCGTAGTCGCTGTCGCCCATCGACACCCAGGTGTCGGTGATGACGACGTCCGCGCCCTTGACCGCATCGCGCGGGTCCGAGGTCAGGCTGACGGCGTTGCCGCCCTTGGCCAGGTCGTGCAGGTCCGGATGATATTCCGCCGGGCAGGCCACGTTCAGGTGGAAGCCCAGCTTCGGCGCCGCATGCATGAAGCTGTGGCAGACGTTGTTGCCGTCGCCGATCCACGCCAGCGTCTTGCCGGCGATCGGCCCGCGCTGCTCCTCGATGGTCATGATGTCGGCCAGGATCTGGCACGGGTGGGACCGGTCGGTCAGGCCGTTGACCACCGGCACGGTGGCGACGCGGGCGAACCGCTCCACGTCCTCGTGATCGTTGGCGCGGATCATGACGGCGTCGACCATGCGCGACAGGACCTTGGCCGTGTCCTCGACCGGCTCGCCCCGCCCCAGCTGCATGTCCGAGGCCGTAGCGATGATCGAGGCGCCGCCCAGTTGGCGGATGGCCGCGTCGAAGCTGAAGCGCGTTCGGGTCGAGTTCTTCTCGAAGATCATCGCCAACACGCGATCCTTCGCCGGCGCATCGGCGTCGACCCAGCCCTGGGGCCTGCCCTTGCGGGCGGCCTTGCGGGCGTGGGCGTCGTCGAGAATGGCGCGCAACTCGGCAGCGTCGAGCCGGTGGATGTCGAGGAAGTGCCGCACCATCAGACCGCCGCCTTGATCTTCGTCCGTGCGAACTCGCACGTCCGCTCCAGCCGCTCGACGGCCTCGCGGGCCTCGTCCAGCGTCAGGTTCAGCGGCGGCAGCATGCGCACACAGTTGTCGCCGCCGCCGGCGATCAGCAGGCGCTGATCGTCGCGCGCCCAGCCCATGAAGTCGCGGTTGTTCGGAACCAGCTTCAGCCCGATCAGCAGCCCCTTGCCGCGCACGTCCACGATCACGTCGGGGAAACGCTCGGCCAGACCGTTCAGCTGCTGTTTCAGATAGGCGGCGATCTCGGACACATTGCCCAGGATTTCCGGCGTGTTGATCGCGCCGAAGGCCGCCTTGCCGACCGCCATGGCCAGCGGGTTGCCGCCGAAGGTCGAGCCGTGGGCGCCGACCGTCATCCCCTTGGCGGCATGGGTGGTCGCCAGACAGGCGCCGACGGGAAAGCCGCCGCCCAGCGCCTTGGCCACGGCCATGATGTCGGGCGCCATGCCGGCCCACTCATGCGCCCACAGCTTGCCGGTCCGGCCCATGCCGCACTGGACCTCGTCGAAGATGATCAGCACGCCGTGCTCGTCGCACAGGTCGCGCAGGCCCCGCAGGCAGTGTTCCGGCATGGCGCGACAGCCGCCCTCGCCCTGCACCGGCTCGACGATGATCGCCGCCGTCGTCGACTGGGCGATGGCCGCCTTGATCGCTTCGTGGTCGCCCCAGGTCAGCTGGTGGAAGCCCTGCATCTTGGGCCCGAAGCCTTCGGTGTAGCTGGGGTTGGCCGCCGCGTTGATCGCGCCATAGGTCCGGCCGTGGAAGGCCCCGTCGAAGCCGTAGATGTCGATCCGATCCGGCTGACCATTCGCTGCGTGGAATTTCCGCGCCGTCTTCAGCGCGCACTCGACGGCTTCCGTGCCCGAGTTGGTGAAGAAGACGACGTCGGCGAAGCTGTTGGCCGTCAACGCGTCGGCTAGCTCTTCCTGACCGGGGATCTTGTAGATGTTGGAGACGTGCCAGAGCTTTTCGGCCTGGGCCTTCACCGCCTCGACCAGCACCGGATGGGCGTGGCCCAGGCCGTTGGTGGAGATGCCCTGGACGCAGTCCAGATACTCGGTCCCGTCCTTGCCCCACAGACGCGCGCCTCGCCCGCGATCCACTTCCAGCGGCGCGCGATTGTAGACACCCATCAAATGACCGGACACGGACGTACCTCCAAAAGAAACGAAGCCCCGCACGCGGAGCGGCGGGACTTTCTCAAAAAGGGGTTGTCGGGCGGGGGTGGGTCTGAGTCAACACCAGGCGGCGAGGCAAGAGGGAACAGGCAATAGGCGACAGGAGGCAGTGATCGCATTACGACACCGGCTCGCCCTGTTGCCTCCGCTCAGCTCTTCAGCCGCCAGCCCGACTTGAACACCAGCCAACAGCAGACGGCCATGACCACCGTCAGGGCGCCGGACATGACCACGCCGATCATCAGATTGCCCTCCGCATGGCCGATGAAGCCGTAGCGGAAGCCGTCGATCAGATAGAAGAAGGGGTTCCAGTGGCTGATGGCCGCGAACGGCTGGGGCAGGTTCTCGACCAGATAGAAGGCGCCCGACAGGAAGGTCATCGGCAGGACGACGAAGTTCTGGACCGCCGCCAGCTGGTCGAACTTCTCGGACCACAGGCCGGCCAGCACCCCGATCATCCCCATCAGGAGCGAGGCGATCAGGGCGAAATAGAGGATGGCCGCGACGTTGGTGACGCCCAGCTTCGCGAACGGCATGACGCAGACGGCGGTGACCAGACCCACCGCGATGCCCCGCGTCGCGGCGCCCAGCGAAAAGCCGATCGTCAGCTCAAGCGGCGACAGCGGCGGGGTCAGGAAGTCGGTCGAGGTGCCCATGATCTTGGCCTGGATCAGGCTCGACGAGGCGTTGGCGAAGGCGTTGTTCAGGATGGCCATCATGATCAGGCCGGGGGCCACGAACTCGGCGAAGGGCGTGCCGTGCAGGGGCGGCCGCGCCCCCTTCAAGGCCACGACGAAGACCAGCATGTAGAGCAGGGTCGTGACCACCGGTGCGGCGACCGTCTGGGCCCCCACCTTCCAGAAGCGGCGGACTTCGCGCAGATAAAGCGTCTGAACCCCGATCCAGTTGACCCCGGCATAGTGGCGCGGGGTCGGAAGGCCCGAAGGGCGGGTCGAGGCAAGATCGGTCATGACGCCCAGATGCGGCCGCAACTGGCGGGACGCAAGGCCTAGAGGGTCGGGTTGGCCTTGCGCCGCGCCGCGTCGGCCTCGGCGATCAGACGAAGGCCCGAAATCTCTGCGGCGTCCGCGGTCATGATGATCGGCGCGGAGGGAGGATCGACGACGGTCACCAAGCCCTCACCGGCCTTGGGCATCAATGGCTTACGCTGGATCGGCGGGTCGTTTGGAGCATCGGCGGGCATGCAAAACGAACACGAGACCCTTGGGCGGGTTCCGTATCGCGCCGCTTCGCGTCGGTCACAGAACACCGATTCAATATCTAGTTCCTGTGGACGACTGATTCGCACATCTTGCGTCTGTTAAGGTCTCGTTTACGATTAGTTGTGGCCGAAGGGATCCGGAGGGGACCTCGGGCGCCAGATATTGAATCAGATCGTACCCGGAGGGTGTCATGACCGCAGGCTGGACCGAGGATCGCGTCGGCGCGCTGAAGAAGCTGTGGCTGGAGGGGCAGTCGGCCTCGCAGATCGCCAAACAGCTGGGCGGCGGCGTCACCCGCAACGCCGTCATCGGCAAGGTTCACCGCCTGGGCCTGTCGGGCCGCGCCACCCCGTCGCAGCCGGCCCGCGCCGCCACGACCTTCCGTCCGGCCCGCACCCGCACGACCCCGCCGGCCCAGCCGTCGGCGCCCAGACGTCTCGAGGGGGGCCGCGTCGAGGCCGCCGCCCCCGCGCCGCGCCCGGTCGCCGTGGCTCCGACCCTGCCGAGCGTCGCCGAGCTGCCAGGCACCGCCACGGTGATGACCCTCGGCGCCCACATGTGCAAATGGCCGATCGGCGACCCGTCCTCGACCGAGTTCAGCTTCTGCGGCCGTCGCGCCTCGGAAGGCGTCTACTGCGTCGAACACGCCCGCGTCGCCTACCAGCCCGCCCTCAAGCGCGGCGGCAAGGAAGAACTGGCGCGGAGCCTGCGTCGGTACATTTAACGGGCGCTATCGCTCCCGACGCGGTCGCTCGCTGCTTGAGCGCATGTCGTGGGCGCGACCGTTCAGCGCGCGGCGCTTCACTGCTTGAGCGCTTGTCATCCCCGCGAAAGCGGGGACGGGGCGGGGCCATGGTTCTCCGGGTTGACGCGGCCCCAACTCTTTCGACCCTCCTCCGCCCTGCGGGGGAGGGTCTTCTATTTGGCGTCAGGCGGCCTGCGCCGTCCCGATCAGGGCGCCGGCCGGCACGCCCCACGCCGCGCTGATCGTGCGGATGTGATCGACGGACAGTCCACGTCGCCCACTGAGAATTTCCGAGGCCCGCGACCGCGACCCCAGCAATGACGCGAGGTCGGCCTGACTATAGCCCCGCCCCTCCATCACCAGACGCAGCACGTCGCGCGGAGCCGCAGCCCCGATCGGCCAACACCGCTCCTCATAAGCTGCTATGACCAGGCCGAGCAGTTCGAACCGGTCCCCTTCCGGCGTTCCCGGCTGGGGCTCGTCGTCGAACAAGGCCTCGTACGCGGCCATGGCGGCGGCCAGCTGCTCGTCGTCATGGATCACCCGAACGGTGAACGGGGTCATGGTCGCCTCTCCTTTCACACCGAGGCCGGATCGATCCGGTCGTATTCGGCATGGGTCCCGACAAACTTCACCAGCACCTGTTTGAACGGATAGGAAATCCGAACGACCAGCCGATAGTTGTTTCCGCCGATGTCGAAGATGACCCGGGTGTCACCGACGAAATCGACGGAGTTGAAGTCGTCGCGCACATCCTGCGGCGTCCGCCATTCGGCGGCACGGGCCAGGTCGTACCAGGCCGAGAGCGGACCCCTGGCGCGCGGGTGCCGGGTCCAGAACTCGACGAGCGTACGGCGCGCCACGACGTTCATGGATAGACCCTAACATGTTCCCGTATTGGGAGCAACTAGTTCAGGACCCGCCCACCCGGCACATCCAGGCTGAAGGCCGGGATCGCGGCCTCGAACGACCGACCGTCGGCGGCGGTCATCGTATAGGCCCCCTCCATCGACCCCGACGGCGTCGGGAGCGGACAACCTGAGGCGTAGGAATAGCTGTCGCCCGGCGCGATCAGGGGCTGTTCGCCGACCACGCCTGGCCCGCGCACCGTCTCCACATGGCCCGTGGCGTCGGTGATGATCCAGCGCCGCGCCATCAGCCGAACGGCCTCGTCGCCCCGGTTCTCGATCTCCACCTGATAGGCCCAGACCCAGCGGCCCTCGGCCGGATCGGACTGTCCGGCCAGATAGCTGGGGCGAACGCGGACGACGACGCCTTCCGTTTCAGCCACATAGGGGTTCGTGTCGTGCATGACCTATGGTCGCCTGACGCAAGCCAGAGTTCAAGCGCGCGCAAGTGGCGAGCGACCGCGCCCGCGCTCAAGCAGCGAGACGCCGCGCGTCGAGCGGTAGCGCTTCAGCCGGACGTGCGTCCGGCGACATCAGTGTGTAAGGCTCATTCCATGACTCTTGAATTCCCTACGCCCGGCATCCTGCCCGCCCAGTCCATCGAAGCCCTGATCGCGGGCGGCGCCATCACCTCCGCCACGGAATGGGATGCCGATCAGGTCCAGCCAGCCAGCCTGGACCTGCGTCTGTCCGAGCGCGCCTGGCGCGTCCGCGCCTCCTTCCTGCCCGGCAAGCGGCTGGTCGCCGACCGGATCGCCGACGTCTCCATGCACCCGATCGACCTCTCGGACGGCTATGTGCTGGAGAAGGGCTGCGTTTACATCGCCGAGCTGCAGGAGCGGCTGAGCCTGCCCAAGGGCCTGATCGCCCGCGCCAATCCCAAATCCTCGACCGGCCGCGTCGACGTCTTCGTGCGCCTGCTGACCGATCGCGGCGGCGCCTTCGACGACGTGGACGAGGGCTATGAGGGACCGCTGTATCTCGAGATCGCGCCCCAGACCTTCTCCATCCTGGTCCGCCCCGGCACCCGCCTGAACCAGTTGCGCCTCAAGGCCGGGGAGCCGCCGAAGCTGGAGACCCGCTCGGTCGGCGTCGACCTCCAGTCCGGCGACATCGTGGGTTTTCGCGGCCGTCGCCACGCCGGCGTCGTCGATCTGGACAACATCGACGGCCATGACCCGAAAGACTTCTGGGAGCCGCTGACGCTGCGTCGCGGCGAACTGCTGCTGGATCCGGGCGAGTTCTATATCTTGGCCTCCAACGAGGCGGTCGAGATCCCGGTCATGCAGGCCGCCGAGATGACCCCGATCGACCCCTCGGTCGGCGAGTTCCGTGTCCACTACGCCGGCTTCTTCGACCCCGGCTTCGGCACGGACGAAGCCCATGGTGCGGGCTCCAAGGGCGTGCTCGAGGTCCGCACCCACGACACGCCGTTCCTACTCGAACACGGCCAGATCGTCGCCCGACTGGTCTACGAACCCCTGACCGAACGGCCCAGCCGCCTCTATGGCGAAAGCGGCAGCCACTATCAGAGCCAGGGGCTGAAGCTGTCGAAGCACTTCAAGGTGTGGGGCTGAGGCAAGGCAACAGGGATCAGGCAACAGAGCTGCACGACCTCTGTTGCCTGTTGCCTAGTGCCTATTGCCTCGATCTAGATCAGCTTGTCCGCCTTCCGCAGCCCCGGGAACAGCTTCGCCCAGACCCCCGTCGCAGCCAGGGCCCCGAACCCGCCGAACACGGCCGCGCCGATGGGACCCAGGAACCGCACCATCACCCCGGAATAGGCCTCGCCGAGTTCATTGGACGCGCCGATGAACAGCATCGACACGGAGCTGACCCGCCCGCGCATGTGATCCGGCGTCGACAGCTGGATCAGGGTCTGGCGGATGTTGACGCTGACCATGTCGGCCATGCCGCCGACGAACAGGGCCGCCGCCGAGAGCCAGACGATCTTCGACAGGCCGAACACGACGGTGCAGATGCCGAACACGGCGACCGAGGCGAACATGATCATCCCGCCGCGTCCGGGCAGGGGATAGCGCGCCAGGACCAGCGCCATCAGGAAGGCCCCGCCCCCGAACGCCGCGCGCAAGAGGCCGAACCCTTCGGGACCGACATGCAGAATGTCGCGCGCGAAGATCGGCGTCAGCAGGGCGACCCCCGCGAACAGCACCACGATCAGATCCAGCGAGATCGCGCCCAGCACGATCTTGGTGTTCCAGACGTATTTCAGCCCGTCCTTGACTGCCTCCCAGCGATCGCCGGACGCCTCGATCGGGGTCGGCTTGCCGCTGGTGCGGATAATCAGGAAACAGATCAGGCCGACGGCGAACAGGCCCAACGACACCCCATAGGCCAGCGGCACATTGATCCCGACGATCACCCCGCCCAGGGCCGGCCCGGCGATGGCCCCGGTCTGGAAGGCGATCGACTGGGCCGCGATGGCGCGCGGCAGGGCGGCACGGCCGACCACCATCGGCAGATAGGCCTGGCTGGCGGGCGCCAGGAAGGCGCGCGACGCGCCGAAGCCGACCGCTACGGCCAGCAGCCCCCAGAGCGGCGGATGGCCGTGGATCGCCATGGCGAGAAAGGAGAGGGCGCACAGCGCCTCGGCCATGACCGACAGGATCACCGTCCGACGCCGGTCGCGCCGGTCCGCCATCTCCCCGGCCGGAAGGGTCAGCAGCAGAAGCGGAATGAACTGGGCCAGCCCGACCATGCCGAGATACAGGCTGGCCTGTTCGATCGGATGATCGCGGCGTGCGATCTCATAGACCTGCCACAACAGGGCCGAGGACTGGATCTGGATCGCCAGCACGGCCGACAGCCGGCCCAGCCAGATCAGGCGAAAGTCGTTGATCGCCCAGGGATTGGTCCCGTGAGCGGCGAGGGCGGCCTCGGCGTTCGGCTTGGTGATCGGCTCGGGCGTCTCGGGAGAATCGGTCATGCTGAGGGCGTCTCGTGGGGAGGCCCGGTCTTTGCGCCCGGTCGCGATCCCCGTAAAGCATGACCGCATGAGCGCCCCCGTCCCGACCGTCATCGATCCCGTAGACCTCTGTCGCGACCTGATCCGCCGGCCCTCCGTCACCCCGGCCGACGAAGGCGCGATGGACACGCTCCAGCGCGTGCTCGAGGGCCTCGGCTTCGCCTGCCGCCGCATGGCCTTCGAGGGGCCGGGCGGCGAGGGCAAGGAGGCGCGGATCGAGAACCTCTACGCCCGGCGCGGGACCGCTTCGCCCAACCTCTGTTTCGCCGGCCACACCGACGTCGTGCCGACCGGCGAAGCCGGCGCCTGGTCGTCCGATCCGTTCGAGGCCGAGGTCAAGGACGGCGTCCTCTACGGCCGGGGGGCGGTGGACATGAAGGGCGGCATCGCCGCCTGGGTCGCTGCGGTGTCCGAGGTGCTGGCGGCAGGCGAGGTGGAGGGCTCCCTCTCCTTCCTCATCACCGGCGACGAGGAAGGCCCGGCCCTGCACGGCACCAAGCGCGTCGTCGAGACCCTGATGGCCGAGGGCGAGGGCATCGACGCCTGCATCGTCGGCGAACCGTCGTCCCAGCAGCAGCTCGGCGACATGATCAAGATCGGCCGGCGCGGATCGCTCAACACCTGGATCACCGTCCACGGCAAACAGGGTCACGTCGCCTATCCCGACCGCGCGGCCAATCCGGCCCCGGTCCTGGTGCGTCTGCTGAGCCGTCTGGACGCCCACGTCCTGGATGCCGGCTACGAGGCCTTCCAGCCGTCGAATCTGGAGATCACCACCGTCGACATCGCCAATCCGGCGACGAACGTGATCCCGTCCGAGGCCCGCGCCCGGCTCAATATCCGCTTCAACCCGGCCCAGACCGGCGACGGCCTGATCGACTGGCTGAACCGCGAGGCGGGCCGCGTGCAGGCCGAGACGGGTCTGCAGATCACCCTCGAACACATGTGCTCCGGCGAGGCCTTCCTGACGCCCCACGGCGCCTTCGTCACGGCCGTGCAGGATGCGGTGGAACAGACGACCGGCCTCCGCCCCGACGCCTCGACCACCGGCGGTACGTCGGACGCCCGCTTCATCCGCGCCATGTGCCCGGTGCTGGAACTGGGTCTGGTCGGACAGACCATGCACCAGATCGACGAGCGGGTTCCGATCGCCGAGCTTCAGGCCCTAGCCGCGACCTACCGACGGGTCATCGAGACGGTCTTCGCCCGCACCTAGTTCAGCGGCCCGGTCGCCTTCGCGGCGGCCAGCTCCAGTCTGGCGATCCGGCGGTCCATGCCGGCGACGACCTCTTCCAGCCGCGCCTTCTCGGAGGCCATGTCGACGGGCGTCCCGTCCTCGTAGACGATCTGCGCGCCCTGCTCGATCAGGCGCAGGCGATGGATGGCCGTGTCGCGCGCGGCCTTGAAGCGGGCCAGTTCGGTGTCGGAGGCGGTCATCGCCTTCCCCTCGCCGCCCTTGCGCCGCAGGTCAAGCTTCAGGCCAGCACCGCCGCGGCGTGGTTCATCATCACCACGGCCCCGCCCAGGGTCGCGAGGAATGAGGCGAGGAAGAAGCCGGTCTCCCGCCACAGCTCGCGGCGCGGCTGGCGTTCGATGGGCGGCAGCTGGAAGTTCAGGACCCTCATGGTCGGTCTCCGGGCGTAACCCTCAAAGGCTGCGCCCATCGCCTTGAGCGTTCGCAAACAAACGTGGGCAACGCCCCGTTGACCCTACTGCCGCTCGAGGAACCTCAGCGCCGACATCGCGTGGGTCTTCACCCCCAGCACCAGCACGTCCTCGTTGACGTCGAACTGAGGCGAATGGTTCGGCGCCGTCGTGGCCGGATCGACCCCGTCCGCCGTCCCACCCAGGTGATAGAAGACGCCCGGGACCTCGTTTTGGAAATAGGAGAAGTCCTCCGCCACCGTTGTCGGCGGGGTGGCCGGATTGACGTTGCCTGCCCCCGCGACCTCGGTCAAAACCGGAGCCAGCCAGGCGGAGAGTTCCTCGTTGTTGAACACCAGGGCCGCGTTCTGGCGGATGGCAAAGTCGGCAGTCGCGCCGTAAGCCTCGGCCACATGGTCGATCGCCGCCTCGGCGCGGCGCACCAGATCGTCGCGCTGCGCCACGTCGAAGGTCCGCAGCGTCCCCGACATCACCGCCTCGTCGGGGATGATGTTGTAGCGGACCCCGGCGTTGACCGTGGCGATGGTGAAGACGGTCGGGGTCGTCGTCGGGTCGATGGTCCGCGCCGTCAGGGTGTTGACCGTGGAGATCACCTGCCCCGCCACCGCCACCACGTCGATGCCGCGCCACGGCCAGGCGCCGTGCGTCTGGCGTCCATGCAGGGTGATGTCCACCCGGTCCGAGGCCGCCATGAAGCCCTGCGGCCGATAGAAGACGGTCCCGGCCTTACCCGGTACGACGTGCAGACCGAAGATCGCCTCGACCTTGGGGTTCTCCAGCGCCCCGTCCTGGATCATCAGCTTGGCCCCGCCCATCGGCTCTCCCGGAGGCGCGCCCTCCTCCGCCGGCTGGAAGAGGAAGACGACGGTCCCGCTGAAGCGATCCTTCATTCCGCTCAGCACCTGGGCGGCGCCCAGCAGCATGGCGACGTGGGCGTCGTGGCCGCAGGCGTGGGCGACCGGCACGGTCTGGCCTTGATACGTCCCCGTCGCGGTCGAGGCGAACGGCAGGCCCGTCGTCTCCAGCACCGGCAGGGCGTCCATGTCGGCGCGCAGGGCGACCACATGCTGCGGTCCCGCCCCGGTCCCGCGCAGGACGCCGACGACCCCGGTCCGCCCGACCTGCTCTCGCACCTCGATCCCCATGCCGCGCAGATGTTCGGCCACGAAGGCGGCGGTGCGGGTTTCGGCGAAGCCCAGCTCCGGATGGGCGTGCAGGTCGCGGCGCCAGGCGATGACATCGGCCTCGATCCCTTGCGCGGCGGTCGCGACGTCGGCCGCCGGAACCTGTGCGAGGGCGGGCGCGGCCATGAGGGTCAGGGCGGCGGCGATGGCGGCGGTACGGATCATGAAAGCTCCCCGATCGGTGCGGGATGATGACGGTGTCGCGCCCGCCGACGCAAGCGTCTTGCGCCCGTCGCAGACGCAGCCGACATATCCGCCATGGCCGTGAAGATCTCGAAGACGAAATGGCGCGACGTCGTCCTGGTCTGCAGGAAATGCCAGAAGAAGCTCGACGGCGGCTTCGGCCCGCACGGCGACAAGAGCCTCAAGAAGGCCCTGAAGACATATCTGAAACCCGGCGACGGCAAGGGCCGCAAGGCCGAGCTGGCCGTGATCGAGACCGCCTGTTTCGACGTCTGTCCCAAGAACGCCGTGGTCTGCGTCAACGCCGCCGAGCCCAAGGCCCTCCTGATCGTCCCCGTCGGCGCGGACCTGTTCGAGGTCAAGGCCCGCCTGAACCTCGACGACGGGCGAAGACTGAAGCCGACCCTGAGCGTCGTCGGCGAAGGCCAACCCCTTTCCATCGACGCCTAGATCGCGTCCGGGCCTGGACGAGTCTCCGGGTCGGAATGGTCGCCAGACGTGGCCCTCTCGGTGCATCCCAGCGCAGGCTGGGGTCCGGAGGGAGGATTCCACCGTTGCGACCATCCCAGCCGCCTCAAGCCGCGACCTGGACCTCAGCCATTGCTGGGGTGCACGGGGCGATTTTGGTCGATACCCATCAATGGACACCCGAATTCGCCCAACGAATTCAACGCCCGGCTCTGATTAAGGCCTTTATCGCAGGCGCCCTGGATTCCTCCGTTACACTACTCGCATCCCGTCGTTGGGGAAGGCGTCCTGGGCCCAGGACCCGGACGTGCGGCGGGGCCGATCGTAGCGGGGTTGTCCGAGGGGCGTGAAACCTCGGAGCCCGGCGGGCCTGAGCCCGCCGCCCGTCGCGGGCCTATCGCCTGAGGGTCCAAAGGACCCGGGACCTGTGCCGACCTTCGCCGAGGCGGAGAGACCGGCCCTCCCGGGGTGTCCGTACACCCGCTGGGCGACGCTCGCGGACCCGGTCGGGGACGGAGCCTCGGCGCGAGCCGAAAAACATTTCATCGGTCCCCGTAACGCGAAAGCAGGGGGCCACCTGGTTCCGGGCGACCGCCCAGGCTCCGTCGACTTCCCCAACCCGTTCGCAGCGGAGGAGCGATGAGGCGTGTCTAGTGTTCTCTCTGCCCTCGCAGAAGGGAGAAGACCGTGCGACTCCCCCGGACATTGGGCTATGCATGACCCCATGTCTCCCCGCTCCCCCGCCTTCATGATCCTGTTCGTCGTCAGCCTGATCGCGTCGGCGGGGAACATGGGGTTGCAGTCGGTGCTGCCGAACATCGGGCGGGAGTTCCATCTCGCCGACACCCTGGTGTCCGCCGCCTTCGCCATCTCGGCCTTGATGTGGACCTTCACCTCGCCGATCTGGGCGCGTTGGTCGGACAAGATCGGACGCAAGAAGGTCATCCTGATCGGCCTTACCGGCTTCGTCGTCTCCATGACCGGCTTCGGCCTGGCCGCCACATCGGGCATCGAAGGCTGGCTGGGCGCCCTGGTCGCCTTCGGGCTGATGGCCACGGCGCGGACGGTCTACGGCGTCTTCGGCTCCGCGTCCCCCATCGCTTCCCAGGCCTATGTCGCCGACCGCACCAGCCCGGAACAGCGGACTCAGGCCATGTCTCTGCTGGCCTCGGCGCAAGGGCTAGGCACGGTCATCGGGCCGGTCGTCTCTCCCCTGTTCATCCTGCCGCTCGTGGGTCTGGCCGGACCCATGTACGCCTACGCCATCCTCGGTCTGATCGTCCTGCTGGCGGTCTGGAAACAGCTTCCCAGCGGCGATGTCGTCCGCACCCCCTCGCCCAGCGGCGACCGCGGCGACAAGGGGCTGTGGCGCGATCCGCGCGTGCGCGACTACCTGCTGTACGGCCTCTTGATCACAAGCGCTCAGGCGGTGAACATCTCGGTCCTGGGCTTCCACATCATCGACGAGATGGCGGCCACGGGTCTCCAGCCGCGACAGGCCCAGCCCTTCATCGCCGTGGCCATGTTCGCCGGCGCCGCCGCCACCCTGATGGTCCAGTGGGGGCTGATCCCTCTGCTGAAGATGCAGCCGCGCGAGCTGATGCGCTGGGGCGGCGCCCTCGCCCTCCTCGGCAATCTGATCAGCATCGGCGCGCCCGGCTATTACGGCGTGGTCGTCGGCTATGCCGTCGTCTCGATGGGCGTCGGTTTCGCCCGACCGGGCTTTACCGCCGGTTCCTCCATCGCGGTCCGTCCGCACGAACAGGGCGCCGTCGCGGGTCTGATGATGTCGCTGGCCGGCATCGGCTTCCTCGTGCCGCCCGTCGCCGGCGTCGCCCTCTACCAGATGGCCGAATGGGGCCCGTTCGCGGGCAACGCCCTGCTGCTGGCCGTGGCCACAGTCCTCGCCTTCCTCAGCCCGGTCCTGCGCTTCGATCCGACGCCGGGCGTGGAGGACAACCCGGCCCCAGACGCCCCGCCCGCCTCACAGCCGGGTCCGGAGGGCAACCGCTAGGGGCTTGTGACTTCGAGCCCGACTTGCGAGATGGACCGTATGGACTTCAAGATCGAAAAGCGCGTCGGCGTCCGCGCCACCTCCGAAAAAATCTGGGAGATCATCGCCGACCTGCCCGGCTGGGATCGCTGGAATCCGGTCGAGACCGGGGTCTCGGGAACCATCGCCTTCGGCGGGACGATCACCCTGACCGAGACCATCGAAGGTCTGCCCGCTAGGCAGTCGACCGGACGTGTCGCCGACTGGCAGCCCTATTCGCAGCTGGTCTGGACCGAGAAGCGCGGCTTCCTGTTCAACGTGATCCGCTACTACGAGATCGAGGAACTGGAGCCTGGCAGCTGCATCGTCGCCAACGGCTTCATCTTCTCGGGCTTCATGGGCGAAGGCTTTCACGAAAAGCATCGCAAGAAGCTCAAGACCGCCACCGAGGCGATCGGCGAGGCGCTCCGGGCCGCGTCCGAGGCGACCTGATTACCGCTCGGCGCCCTGTTCGGCGCGGGGCACGTCCTTGGCCGCGTTCGACTTCATCGTGTCCTGGATCTGGATGATCGCCGGCCCCAGAATGACGGTGAACAGCACCGGCAGGAAGAACAGGATCATCGGCACGGTCAGCTGGGCCGGAAGGGCCGCGGCCTTCTTCTCCGCCGCCGACAGACGCAGGTCGCGGTTTTCCTTGGCCATGGTTCGCAGCGCGGACCCCAGCGGCGTCCCGTACTGCTCGGCCTGGACCATGGCGGTGGCGACGGCGCGCACGCCCGGATGGTTGGTCCGTTTCGCCAGCCCCTCATAGGCCATGCGCCGCTCCGGCAGATAGCTGAGTTCGGCCGACAGCAGGCTGAGTTCCTCCGCCAGGGCAATGGAGTTGGTCCCGATCTCCTGGGACACCTTCACGATGGCGCTTTCGATCGACATCCCCGCCTCGACGCAGATCAGCATCAGGTCGAGCGCATCGGGAAACGCCTGCATGATCGACTGCTTGCGCTTGGCGATCACGTTCTGGATGAACATGTTGGGCGCGTAGAAGCCGCCTACGGCGCCCGCCATGACGATGGCCACCTTGACCATCAGCGGCTGGCCGAAATCGTTGACGAAGAAGATGTAGACGCCGGTCAGCAGGAACCCGATGAAGGGGGAGGCGAAGCGGAAGAAGTAGAATGTCGTCAGCGGCCGGGGGCCCCGGAAGCCGGCTTGGCTCATCTGCTCGGCGACCTTCGGGTCCTCCAGCATCTTGGTCAGGTTCAGCCGATCGACGACGGTCTTCTTGAAGCCGTCGTCGGTGTGACGCAGGCCGCCGGTCCCGGCCGCGATGGCCTGGCGGTTGCGGCGCTTCAGCTCCTCGCGCCGCTGGCCCACGGCCTTCATCCGGGTTTCCAGTTTCACGCCGGACGTGATCCCGCCCATCAGGGTCAGGATGGTGGCGAAGACCAGAACCGCGACGGCCCCGCTGATCAGGTTCACCGGGTCGACGATGGCGCGCATGATCGATTCCATGTCGCCCTCCTAGAACTTGAACGAGATCATGCGCTTCATCACGAAGATGCCGATCGCCATCCAGGTGCCGCCCACCAGAAGCATGATCTGGCCGCGGAAGTCGGTGAACATCAGCAGCATGTAGCTGGGCGTGGTGAACGACACGAGGATCATGACCACCGGCGGCATGGAGCCGATGATGCCGGCGGAGGCCACGGCTTCGGACGACAGGGCCTTGATCTTCTCGCCCATCATCCGGCGGGCGCGCAGCACGGTCGACAGGTTGCCCAGCGCTTCGGCCAGGTTGCCGCCGGTCTTCTGCTGGATGGCGATGACGATGGAGAAGAAGCGCAGCTCCGGCGTGGGCATCCGCTCGTACATCTTGTCCAGCGCCTGAGACAGGGTCAGACCGACGCCCAATCCCTCGACCAGCTTCTGGAACTCCGGGCCCAAGGGCGCGGGACTTTCCTTGGCGATGATCTTGAAGCAGTCGTGGACCGGCAGGCCGGTCTTGATGCCGCGCACGATGACGTCGACGGCGTTGGGAAATTCGGCGGCGAACTTCTTCATTCGACCAGCGGCGATGAAGCCTACAACCCAGCGCGGCAGGCCCAGACCCGCCACCAGCCCGGCGCCCAGAGCGACGAGGAGGTTCGGCCCGAACAGGAAGGCCAGCAGGAAGACGACCACCCCGGCCCCGATGCTGATGAGGGTGAAGGTCTTGATCGTCATCGACAGACCGGCGTGCTTGAGCTTGGCCGCCATGGTCATGCGGGCCTTGCGCTCCTGGCGGTCGGCCTCCTTGAGCTGAAGCTCGATGGCCTTGCGTCGCGCTTCGGGCGTATTGGCCTCGGCCTTGGCCGCCTTGGCGCGGGCATTGCGCTGGTTGGGCGTGGTGAAACCCTCGGCGCGCTTCAGCGCGGTGGCGCTGGAATCGTCGCCGCCCACGAAGGCCCAGCCCAGGCCGCCGATGGTGATGAAGGCGAGGATCGCTGCGAGGATGGGGAGCATCGCCGCCTACTCCGCCGCGTCCAGGGCTTCGGCCAGTTCGCGCTCCAGGCCGTAGTAGCGGGCGCGGTCCCAGAAGCGGGGACGGGCGATGCCTGTCGAGCGGTGACGGCCGACGATCTTGCCGTTCTCGTCCTCGCCCGTGATCTCGTAGATGAACAGGTCCTGGGTCACGATCACATCGCCTTCCAGACCCACAACCTCGGTGATGTGGGTGATGCGGCGCGAACCGTCGCGCAGGCGGGCGGCTTGGATGATCACGTCGACCGAGCCGACGATCATCTCGCGGATGGTCTTGGACGGAAGCCCGTAGCCGCCCATGGTGATCATGGACTCCATCCGGCTGATGGCTTCGCGCGGGGAGTTGGCATGCAACGTCCCCATCGAGCCGTCGTGGCCGGTGTTCATGGCCTGCAGCAGGTCGAAGGCTTCCGGTCCGCGCACCTCGCCGACGATGATCCGCTCGGGGCGCATCCGCAGGCAGTTCTTGACCAAATCCCGCATGGTGATCGTGCCCTGGCCCTCGAGGTTGGGCGGGCGGGTTTCCAGACGGACGACGTGCGGCTGCTGCAGCTGCAGTTCGGCGGCGTCCTCGCAGGTGATGACGCGCTCGGTCGGGTCGATGAAGGCGGTCAGGGTGTTCAAGAGCGTCGTCTTGCCCGAACCCGTGCCGCCCGAGATGACGATGTTGCAGCGGCAGGCGCCGATGACGCCCAGAACCCGCGCCCCTTCCGGACTGATGGAGGCGTACTCCACCAGGTTCTTCATCGTCAGCTTGTCTTTCTTGAACTTCCGGATCGTCAGGGTCGCGCCGTCGATGGCCAGAGGCGGGGCGATGACGTTGACGCGGGAGCCGTCGGGCAGACGGGCGTCGCAGATCGGGGAGCTCTCGTCCACGCGGCGGCCGACCTGGCTCACGATCCGCTGGCAGATGTTCATCAGCTGGGTGTTGTCGCGGAAGCGGACGTTGGTCAGCTGGACCTTGCCGTTCACCTCGATGAACACACGGCCGGCGCCGTTGACCATGATGTCGGCGATGTCGTCCCGACCCAGCAAGGGCTCCAGCGGGCCGTAGCCCAGGACGTCGTTGACGATGTCCTGAACCAGGTGCTCCTGCTCGGCCACCGACATGGAGACGTTCTTGATCGCCACCAGCTCGGCGACGATGTCGCGGATCTCTTCGGACGCCGCCTTCGTATCGAGCTGGGCCAGCTGGGCCAGGTCGATGGTGTTCATCAGGGCGTTGAAGATCGTCGTCTTGGTGGCGTGGTAGTAGTCGCTCTGCTCGCGCACGATCTCGGCGACGGCCTGGGCCTTCTTCAGTTGTTCGAAGCCGGCCGTGGCCTTTGGGCCGGGCCCGCTGCTGGCCGGCGGAGGCGCGGCGGCTTTCGGCCGTGCGGCCAGGGCGTCGAGACGGTCGGCGGCGGGCGAGGACGGGGCCGAGGCCGCGCGGCCCGACGTATGGGCGAAGGCGTTCTGGGGCTCGGAAGCCTCGGCGTTGAAGGCGAAAGCCTGGGTCTGCGTGCCCTGCTGGGGTTGCGACGGGAAGGACTCCTCGAAGGCCTGCGCCGGCGGCGGAGCAGGCGCAGGCCGGGGCTCGGTCGCCACGCCTCCGGGTCCGGATGTGCGTTTGCCGAACACGCCTTACGACTTCTTCTTGAACAGACCGGCGAACATCGACTTCGACTCGCCCCCCGAGGCCTTGGCGCCTCCCTTGCCGGGCGCGGCCAGCATCGGCAGTTCGCGACGCGAGACGATCTGGGCCAGGGTCGAAAAGGCCTCGGCGGCCTTGGACTTGGCCCCGGCGTCGAGGATCATCTGGCCGTTGTTGGCGGCCGCGCCGAACAGCTTGGCGTCGAAGGGGATCGACAGGCTGGGGTGGACGCCCAGGGCCGCGCCGAAATCCTTGGCCGGGATTTCCGGACGACCCGGCACGCCGACCTGATTGAGCACCAGACGCGGCGGCGCGTCGTTCGGACGGCCAGAGCGGATCAGGTCGATCATGTTCTTGGCGTTGCGCAAGGACGCCAGATCCGGCGTCGCCACCACCACGACCTCGTCGGCCGAGATCAGGGTCTTGCGCATCCACCCGGTCCAGATGTGCGGCAGGTCCAGCACCACGAAGGGCGCGGTGCCCCGGATCTGGCTGGTCACCTCCTCGAAGGCGTCGGGCGAGATGTCCCAGTCGGTGTCCAGGGTCGCGGGCGCCGCGAACAGGCTGAGCTTGTCGGTGCAGCGGACCATCATCCGGTCCAGCAGGACCGCGTCCAGACGGTCGGGCTGGCCCAGGGCCTCGGCGATGCCCGACAGCGGGTCCTGGTTGAAGTCCAGGCCCGCCGTGCCGAATGGGAGGTCGTAGTCGACGATGACCGTATTGGCGCCGATCCGCTCGGACATCGCGTAGGCGGTGTTGTGCGCGACCGACGAAGCCCCCGCTCCGCCCCGGGCGCCCACGAAGGCGATGGAGCGCCCGACGAACGGCTGGGCCGGGTCGGAGAACAGCCCGCCGATGGCCGCGATCAGCTGCAGCGGCTGTACCGGAGCGACCAGATACTCGCTGACGCCGCGCTTCATCAGTTCGCGGAACAGGATGATGTCGTTGGTCGCGCCGATGACGACGACCTTGGTGCCGGCGTCGCAGACCTCGGCCAGCCGGTCGACCTGCCACAGGAGGGTCTGCGGATCCTCCATGCACTCGACGATAATCAGGGGCGGTGTCGGTTCGTGAGCATAGGCGTCCAGCGCGCCCGGGATGCCGCCGACGCGGATCTGGGTCGTGGCGCGCGACATCCGCCGGTCCTGGCCCGCGCGCTCGGCGGCGGCCAGGGTGTCCTGACGCTCGCCGAAGACGTGGATGGCGATGCGAGGCACGGTGACCTCGACCTGCAGGCCGCTCGGCGCGAGGGCGGAAGCCGCCCCGGCGACCAGTTCGCCGACCGGATTGTAACCGGCGGGCGCTCCGCCCTGAGGCATGGGCAAGCCGCCCGGATGGGCCACGACCGCGCCGACCGGAGCCGACGGCGCCCCGGCGGGGGCTGTGAACTGCAGGGGTTCGCGCGGATTGATGTCCCCGCCCGCCATGGGCTGGGGCGCGACGGCGGCCGGCATGAAGTCCAGGTCGGCGTCGAACTCGTCGTCGAGATCGTCGAATGGGCGCGAGGCGAAGGCGTTGCTCATGTCGCGTCAGTCCACCGCATTCGAGACGCGCCCGCGATCCACGAGCGTTTCGCGCACCGCCGCCGTCTGTTCGCCCGCCCGGTAATGATCGAACACCACCGACCGCCGCGCGGCGTCCGAAGGCGTCATGGCGCGGGGCGTGACGATGTCGCGCGGGTTGGCGATCTGCGCGGCCAGGTTGGCGTTGACGGCGCAGCCGAAGTTGGCGCTGCCGGCGTTGTTTCCGGTCCGGGTCAGATTGGTCCACGACTGACCGCATTGGGGCACCACGGCGCGGACGGTCTCGAAGCCGACCAGGACAGGCGCGCGGGGATCCGGCGCAAAATAGGTCACGACCCGAACCTGAGACGGCGGTACGCCCTGGGCTTCCAGGGCGCCCTTGACGGCCCAGGCGGCGGCCGAAGAAACGGGATCGTCGCCCGACGGCGCCTCGACCGTCAGCATCGGCGCGCCCTCGACGGCGAAGCGATTAACCATGTCGCGCAAGGCCAGGGTCTGGTTTTGCGACAGACCCTCCTCGTGCACGGCCAGGGCCACCCGGTCCAGACCGGGCTCGACCTGCAGGGAGAAACGCGATGTCGGATTGATCGGAACCGGGCCGAAGCCCTCGGCCGGGGCGCCCATGCAGCCGGCCAGGCTGACGGCGGCCGTGACGGCGCCGACGAGGAAAAGGGTGCGGGTCATGCGGGGTATCATGGGCGCGCTCACTCGATCACATAGCCCACCGGCCCCTGCCAGCCGGCGGTCGGCGAGGCGGTCGGGGCGGGCGAACCGTAGGCCTGGTTCAACTGTCCGAAGAAGATGGTCTGGGCGTCGGTCGCGATCCGAAGGCCGTCGGCCGGGGTCTGCAGGCGATCGCGCGAGGTCGGGTTGACGATGAAGGGTTCGACGATGACGGCCAGCTCGGTCTCGCCCGACAGATAGTCGCGCGAACGGAACAGCTGCCCGAGGACCGGCAGGGCGCCGATGCCCGGAAGGCCGTCGATGGTCTGGCGCGTCTCTTCCTGCAGCAATCCGGCGATCATCATCGACCCGCCGGACGGAATTTCGACGGTGTTCTGCACGCGACGCACGTTCAGGCCGGCGATGCTCAGCGCGCCCGCCGTCCCCGCCCCCAGAGTAATGCCGCCAGTCTGGGTCAGCTCCGAGACCTCAACATTGATCTGCAGCGAGATCCGGCCGCCGGACAGAACCACGGGCCGGAAGGCCAGGTTCACGCCGTATGGCTTGAACTCGATCGTGACATTGCCGTCGCGGTCGCGACCCGTCGGCACGGGATATTCGCCGCCGGCGAGGAAGCTGGCGCTCTCGCCGTTGACCGAGGTCAGGTTCGGTTCGGCCAGGGTGCGGATCAAACCGACCCGCTCGAAGGCCTTGATGGTGGCGTTTCCGCGGTTCAGCCCGTCGTCGCCGACGGTCTCGCGCGCGGTGGCGGTATCCCAGTTCTCGATGTTGTAGCGATTGTTAGGGCCGTCGATCACACCGTAGCAGGTGCCGGTCACGCCGGGCGAACAGGGAATGACCAACTGCGGCTGGAAACGGGTGTCGCGGCTGATGCCGCCGGTTAGCCCGCCCAGCAGGCTTCCGTTGGTGGCGAAGTTCGCGGCTTGCCCGAGCATGAACTGGGCGTTGCCGACCCGGCCCAGCACCGCATTGGTGTCGAAGCCCAGTTGCTTGATGGCGTCGCGCTGCACCTCGACGACGCGGACCCGCAGGGTGACCTGATCGCTGTCGGCCACCGTCATCATGTTCAGCACCTTCTCGGGCGCCGAGACGAAGGCCCGCGCCACCGAGACGGCGCGTTCCGCCTCGGCCGAGGAGGTGACCAGGCCGGTCAGGACGATGCTGTCGTTGACGGCCTCGGCGTGGATCTGGGCGCCAGGCGCGACGCGGCTCAGCGTGTCCTGCAGGGCGGAGACCCCCGCATCGACGCGGATGCGCAGGGTCAGGATCTGGCGTCCGGCGGCGTCCAGGAAGACCGCGTCGGTCTCGCCCGGCGCGATGCCGATGACGGTGATGCGGCGCGGCGAATGCACATTGGCCTCGGCCACGGCCGGGTTCGACACGATCACGTCCCGCGCATCGGCGGGCAGATCGACCGAGAAGGAGGTGCCGCGCGGCAGATTGATGAGGCGCGGGCCCGAGCCGGCGGCCACCGTCTGGCGCTCCCCGCCATAGGTCTGGGCCTGAAGGGGCGCGGCCGAGCCGGCGACGACCAACCCGGCGCAGGCGAGGGACAGGATACGCTTCACGGCGGGGCTCATGGGATGCTCACCACTTCGGGCTCTCCGCCGCGGAAGACGCGAACCTGCGAGGGGCGCTGGGCTACGGGCGTGCGGGCGACCGGCCCCACCCGGCCTGACGGCCCGGCCGTGTCGGCATAGGAGCGCAGCGTCAGGGACAGGGTCCCGGCCGCCTTGGCCAGGGCCAGGGTCTCGGTGTCGTTCGGGGCGATCTCCAGGGTGGCGGTGGCGCCGACCACGGCCTGCTGGTCGTCCTCGGCGCGGGTCGACTGGTCGATGGCCAGGACCTTCACATTCTGCAGCACCAGACGGCTCGCGAATTTCGGCTGGTTCGCGTCGTCTTCGGAGCGCCGCTCCAGCTCGACGGTCACGATCACATCGACCCGGTCGCCCGGCAGGATGAAGCCCCCGGCGGCGGTCTCGGTCGAGACGGCGATCGACATGGCCCGCATGCCGGGCTCCAGATAGGCGGCCATATAGCCGCTGTCCCCGGCGCGCACGATCTTGCGGCTGACGATGGGCTCACCCGCCAGGATCGGTTCGCGCACGACCGAGCCGAGATATTCGCTCTTGGCTCCGCCGCCGGTCAGTTCCTCGGCGGCGCGGGTGACGCGGGCGACCGCGCCTTCGGGCTTGGCCTCTTCCTCGGGCTTGGCGGCCTCTTCGCCCTCGGCGGCGGCTTCGGCCTGCGGCACAGGCACCGACCCGTCGGTGATGAAGGCCGGATTGACCTCGTCGGCGGGCCAGTCCTTCCATTCCAGATCGGCGTCGGTCAGGCGCTGACCGGGGGCCAGGTCACGCGCGGCGACCAGAACCTTGGCCATCGGGCGCGCGGGTTCGGCGGCGGCGGCGACTGCTGCGGGCTCGCCCGAGGACGATCCCATGGCGCGCACGACCAGGGCCAGGCCGATGGCGGCCACGGCGGCGATGCAGATGACGGCGATACGGGCGGGCTTCATCGACGGTCTCCGGTGAGACCAAGCGCGATTCGGAACGCGGGCGGTCTACCGTTAACGACCATGGAGGGCGCGGGTTAACGCGACCCTAAACGCCGGACCGGGATCGGATTCTATCCTGCGGCGAATGTCGCCAGCAGCGCGCTGGACGGAAACGCCATCAGGGCGCCGACGCAGATGGCGATGCCGTAGGGGATGTCGCCCTTGGCCTCCAGAAGCGTGTGCAGCCACCCCGGTCCGCCGACGATGTGCGGCGCGACATCGCGACGGGCGACGATCAGCGCCAGCGACAGCAATCCTCCGAACACGGCGGTCCAGAGAATGAATTGGAAAGAGGCCGACGGCCCCAGCCACAGACAGGCCGCGGCGATCAGCTTGGCGTCTCCCCCGCCGATGACCCGCAGGGCGAACAGACCCATGCCGACCAGAAGGGCGACAAAGGCCACGGCGCCGTGCATGCCGACGGTTTCCAGCGGCAGGCCCACGGCCAGGGCGGCCGGAAAGAAACCGACGATCAGTGATCCCGACAGCCAGTTCGGGATCCGCATCGTGGTCAGGTCCGACAGGGCGGCGGCGATGACCAGGCCCGGCAGGATGCTGAGAAGAATGAGAGAGACGATGTCCATGCCCGTATCCTGCACGCGGACGCGTTAAATCCGGGTTGCCGACGATGCACCGGGCAAAAGCAAAGGGCCGGCGCGTTTCCGCGCCGGCCCCCGTTTTCAAGACCCGTGTGGGCTTAGCCGAGCTTGGCCGAGACCTTGCCGAACGTGGCCGACAGGTTGGTGCCGACCAGCTGGACGGCGCCGATGATCACGACGGCGATCAGGGCGGCGATCAGGCCATACTCGATGGCGGTGGCGCCGGACTCGTCCTTGACGAAACGCGAAACGAACTTGGTCATGATATCTTCCTTTTGAAATCTGTGAAGCGAGCTACCGATTGGCTGGGAGGCTCGGTCGCCCGCTTTCCCCCAAACGCAGGATCATAATCGCCGGGATCGGTTAAGACCGACCTAGAAGGCGTGGTTACCGCGTTGTTTACTGTAAAAACTTGCTCTGATTTCTCGCGAAGACCAGCAAGAAGGCCCGCCGACACTGGATTTGGCCATGCAGACGTCAGAACTTGTCGTGTCGCCTGTTAACCCCCGTTCACAGGTTTGAACGAAAGGCTGCTTCGTTTCTCAGACTTCAGGGTTTGTAGAGATTTCCGGTCGATCTTCGCGTCTCGCGTTCGCGCGCGCCCGTTCAGAGCAAGGATGCCCGTCATGGCCGGATCGATCGTCGCCCGCCTCCGCCCCGCCCTCGTCGCCGGCCTGTTGCTGGCCGCCGGCGCGGCCCACGCACAGACCCTCAATGTCGAGATCGACCGGTCGGCCCGCATCGGTCTGACGGGATCCGCCGCCTCGGTCATCGTCGGCAATCCGGCCATCGCCGATGTGACGGTGGTGGACGCCAACACCCTGTTCGTCACCGGCAAGGGCTATGGCGTCACCGAGGTCGCCGTCGTCGACGGCGTGGGCCGCACCATCTACCAGGGCGAGGTCGTCGTCACCGGCGGCTCGACCGGCTCGGTTCGCGTGTGGCGCGGCGCCCAGGCGACGGAGATGGCCTGCGCCGCCTCCTGCGCGCCCAGCATCCGCAACGTCCCGGCGGCCGCCACGGCCGCCGCCGCCCCGACGCCGTAGGCCTCTCCACGCCATGCGCCTGTTCTCGCTACGCCGACGCGGCCAGCCCGCTTCCGACACGCCTCGCTCGCGCAAGCGGCGCGAGGGCGCGGCCGCGGTCGAGTTCGCCATGGTCGCCACGCCCTTCTTCCTGATGATCTTCGCGGTGCTGGAGCTGGGCCTCGTCTTCCTCGTGGATTCCGTTCTGGAAAACGCCGTGGTGGAGGCCAGCCGGGTCGTGCGCACGGGTCAGGCGGACGAGAGCAACCTGAGCGCCGCCCAGTTCAAGTCCGCCCTCTGCGCCGAAATGAGCGTCTTCGCCGGCGACTGCGCCAGCCGCGCCGATGTCGACGTCCGAGTGATGCCGGAGTTCAGCGACGGCATCCCGGCCAGCCCGATCAAGAACGGCGTGCTGGACAAGAGCGACATGCAGTACGATCGCGGCGGTCCCGGCGACCTGATGCTGGTCCGCGTCTTTTACTCCCAGCCGCTGGTCACCCCCTTCATGCAGCAGGCGATGTCGCGACTGAACTCGGGCGCGGCCGTCATCTCCGTCGCCACGGCCTTCCGCAACGAACCCTATCGCGGACCGAACCCTTGACCGCCCGCCGCACCAGCCTCGGCTTCCTCCGCCGCTTTGGGCGCGACCGTTCGGGCGTGTCGGCGGTCGAGTTCGCCATGATCGCCCCGGTGCTGATCCTGATCTATTTCGGTCTGGCCGAGTTCTGTCAGGCCTATATGGCCCAGCGCCGCATGAGCCATTCGACGTCCCAGGTCGCCGACATCGTGGCCCAGTACCAGACGGTCGACGCCGCCCTGATCGACGACACCTTCGCGCTGGGAGGCCTGGTCATGTCGCCCTTTCCCGACAGCGCCCTGAACCTTCGGGTCACGGCCATCACGCGCGGGACCGACGGCGTCGCCCGCGTCACCTGGAGCCGGGGCAAGGGGATGACAAAGCTCAACGGAACGGTCGCCGTCCCCGCCGGCCTGATCGCCAACGGTGAAAGCATCATCATGAGCGAGGGGACCTACGACTATGTCTCGCCGCTCAATCAGGTCCTGCCGGGCGCCAAGCGGTTCAGCCACACCTTCTGGCTTCGGCCTCGTCTGGTGAACACCATCACCTGCACCAACTGCTAGCCGGTTAGAGCCCGCCGGATCGCCGCGATCTTGGCCTCGGTTTCGGCCAGCTCAGACGCCGGATCGCTGTCGGCCACGATTCCCGCCCCTGCCAAGGTCCGGAAAGCCCAGCCGGCGCCCTCGCGGTGAAAGCCGATGGTCCGGATCAGCACCGAGGCCGTCAGCGCCCCCTCATGTTCCAGCAGGAACAGGCTCCCGCACCACGGCCCGCGCGGCGGCTCGTGTTCGGCGATGACCCGCATGGCCTGATGCTTGGGAGCCCCTGTAATCGAGCCCGGCGGGAAGGCGGCGGCCAGCACCTCGGCGGCCCCCACGCCATCTTGCGCCTCCGCCGTCACAGTCGAGACGAGGTGGTGGACGGTGGCGAAGCTCTCAAGGGCGAACAGCTTTTCGACCCGCACCGACCCGGGCCGCGCCGCCCGCGACAGGTCGTTGCGCATCAGGTCGACGATCATCAGGTTTTCGGCCCGGTCCTTGGCGCTGGCGACCAGGTCGGCTGCGTTGGCCGCATCCACCCCTGAGTCGGCATCGCGCGGCCGGGTGCCCTTGATCGGCCGCGTCTCGATCCGCCGCCCGGCCGGATCGAAGATCAGGAACAGCTCGGGCGAATTCGAGACCAGCACCCGCTCCCCCATCCGCCAGAAGGCCCCATAGGGCGCCGCCCCCGCCGCCAGCCGCACAAAGACCTCGAACGGATCGGCGCCGGGTTTCAGCTCGCCTCTCCAGGCCCGCGCGATATTGGCCTGAAAAATCTCACCCGCCGCGATCCGCTCCACCACGTCGGCGACGGCCCGGAGATAGTCGTCCCCCGACCGCTCCGGCTCGAGTTCCGTCGCGGGCGCCTCTCCCGGGCGGGGCGTCGCCGCCTCGGCGATCCAGTCGGTAGCCCGCCCGGCGGCCTCCCCCGCCTCGACCTCGTCCGCCCCCAGCCCCAAGGCCGAGACCAGGCCCGCCTGATGATCGAACACCAGCATCGCCGGATACCGGGCGAGCGTCAGGTCGGGCCAGTCGCCGGGCGCCGCGCCTCGATCCCCCGTCGCGCCCCGCGCCCCGGCGTCATAGGTCGCCAGTCCGATCAGGAACCGGTCCATCCCGGCTTCGGCCAGGAGGGCGAAGGGCCGGTCCGCCGCCATCCGCGCGGTCACGACCCGGTCCGGCTCGCACGCGACATAGGACTGTCGCCCGTTCGCGCCCCCGTCGGACAACAGACACACCGCGCCGTCGCGGTCCGCCAGCCCGGCCGCGACCGCCAGCGGATCGATCCAGTCGAGCGTCCTGACGACCCGCGCCGTCACGCCGCCAGCCGCTCCCCAATCCGGTCGCGCAGGGCCGCATCGACCCCCAGCGCCTGTTCCAGATAGCCGTCGATCGACCCGTGCCGCGCCTCGATCGATCCGACGGCCGCCTCCAGATAGGCCGCCTCCACCCCCATGAAGGCGACTACGGCGTCGTTCGAGGCCTCGCGCCCGGTGAAGCCCTTCAGCTGCTCGGCGATGGCCGGCGCCCGCCCGACCAGATCCACCGCCGTATTGGTCAGCAGATAGTCCTCCATCAGGTCGTCATGGTGCACGCCGACCAGATGATGGGTCAGGGCCGCCAGCATCCCGGTCCGATCCTTGCCTGCCGCGCAGTGGATCAACACCGGCCGGTCCGTCTTTCCCAGCGCCTGGAAATAACGGCTGAACAGCTCGAGGTGCGCCGCGGCGAAAGGCAGGTCGCGATAGAGGTCGGTCATGAACCGCCGCCCCGAATCCGGCGTCAGGTCCGCGCTTTTCAAAAAGGTGATGTGCGGCGCCTCGCCCCGCTCGTCGAGATCGCTCTCCAGCACCTCACCGGTGAAATTCGCCGCACGCTTCGACGGCTGGCGACGGCGCTCGACCGGCCGCCTCAGGTCGACGATGACGCCGAAATCCAGCGCCGCCAGCCGCTCCAGATCGGCCTCCGATACCGAGGCCTGATGCGCCGAGCGGAACAGCCGCCCGGTCTTCAGCGCCCGTCCGGCGGCGATGTCGTACCCGCCGTAGTCGCGAAAATTGTCGAGCGCGTCGAAGGCGTGGATGCGGGAAGTCATGCCCTCCCTATAGGCCGTATCAGCGCGGCCCGACCAGCCCGGCCATGGCGTCGAGATAGGCGACAAAGGCCTTGCGCCCCGGCTCGGTCATCGACGCCTCGGTCAGAGGCTTTCGACCCACGAACCGCTTGGTGACCGAGACGAACCCCGCCTCCTCCAGCTTCCGCAGATGGACCGACAGATTGCCGTCGGTCGTCTGCAGCCTCGCCTTCAGCGTGCCGAAGTCCGCGCTCTCCACCCCCGACAGGGCGGCCATGATGCCGAGGCGGACCCGGCCGTGGATGACGTCGTCGATCCGGCCGATATCGAAATCGTCGGCCATCCTCAGCCCCGCTTCGCGGCGCGCATCAGCAGATAGCCGGGCAGCGCCATCAGCAGGAACAGGGCGGCGGCATAGGCCAGATACAGGGCCGGCTGGTCGGTCAGCAGGGCCAGCAACGGCGCAGCCACGAAGGACGCGGCCGCAAGACCGGCCAACATCTTCGAGCGCGTCATCGCCGCACTGACCGCCCAGCCTAGACCGTAGAAGACCATGATTATGGACGGAGCCAGCGACAGCAGGATCAGGCTTTCGATCCCGATCCGCGTCGCAACGACCGCGATGGAGCTGAACAGGGCGAAGATGCCCCACCCGACGGCGGACCAGGCCGCGCGGCTCGCCCGGTCGGCGGCTGTGGTGACGCCGCCCGCCTGCTTCTTGCGATAGATCAGGAAGCTCAGGGTTCCCAGGAAGACCACCACGGCCCCCAGCCACAGAATGCTGAACGCCTGTGGCGCCAGCTCGACGAGGCCGGCGGCCACGCTCCAGTGGACGATCGAGGCGACGCCGAAGATCAGGCCGGCGGCCATCAGGATGGATCCTCCGCCCATGGGGTTGGACGCCCCCTCGGCCGCGAGATTTCGGAGCCAGGCGATGTCGGCGGCGTCGTCGCGAGAATCGGTCATGTCAGGTCTTTCCGAACAGGGTCTTTGATCAGCGCGCGCGGCCGAAGGCGAGGATCGCGCCGGGGATAAGGGCGAAGGCGACCAAGCCACCGGCATAGGCAAGGTATTGCTGGGGCGTTCCAACCAGTTGCGCCACACCGGCCGCCGCGATGAACGACCCCAGGGCGAGCCCGCCCAGCCATTTCGGTCCGCCACGCGCGACGGCGACTGCGAAAGCCACTCCGTAGAAGCCAAGCCCGATCGGCGACATCCAGCGCATCAATTCCCAGTTCCCGGTCAGGCCCGATGCGGCGGCCAGCGAAAGGGCCGCTGCGATCTGGGCGGCGATGCTCCAGCGCGACCACGAGGCGGCGCGGATGGCGTGCTGCCCGCCCAGCGACCGCAGGCGTCGCACTGTGACGATGAACACCGTCACGGCGACAGGCCAGCTGAGCGCCAGCAGAGCTGGATGCAGATGCAGGGCCCCGCTCAGCACGCCCCACTGAAACAGGTTGGCGGCGCCGAAGATGGACCCGGCTGCGATGAGGTTGCGCCCTGCCGCGACCGCGAGGGTCGGCTGGCCGGACTGGGCAACGGGGGTGTCGAGGGTGGCGGCGGTCATGTTCGGGAAATCCGTGAGTGATGATCCTCACTACCGCCAATCGCTTTGCATTGTAAAGTTCTTTTTGTGAGGTGGATGCAGCGGCTGGACGGCTCAGCTACAAGACTCCATGCCCCCGACCTACCACAGCATCGCCTACGCCGGTTTCGAGGTCGCCAACCCGGTCACCCTCGCGGCCATTCAGGCGCTGGTCGCCCGAACGGCGCTGCCGCCCGGCGCCGTGGCGCTCGACATCGGGGCGGGCGCCGGCGGGGTCTCGGTGGCCTTGGCCCGCGACTTCGGCCTTCAGGTGCAAGCGATCGAACGCTACCCCGACATGGCCGACATGATCCGCGCCCGCGCCGAGGCCGCCGACGTCTCCGACCGCGTCGCCGTGGTCGCGGAGGGTTCAGCCACCGCCCTCGCGCGCCTCTCTCCCGCGGACCTGATCGTGGCCCTGGGCTCGACCGAGCCCGCCGGGCCCGGCGTCCGCTCCGCCGACGCCATCTTCGCCAAACTCGCCGACAGCCTCGCCTCGCCCGGCTGGCTTCTTTGGGGCGACCTGACCTGGAAGGGCGACCCGCCACAGCCCCTGCGTCAGGTCATCGCCGCCGCCGGCGACTACGCCACCCACGACGGCTGGCTGGCGGCCGCTCAGGCCGCAGGACTGGACGTCGTCGCCGCCGAAATCGCACCCGACGCCGACTGGGACGCCTTCTTCGGCGGCGCCGACGCCCGCGTGCGCGACTGGCTGGACGCTCACTCCGACCACCCCTCAGCCTCTTCGATTCGCCAACGCGCCGACCTGTCGAAGGCCACGTTCGACTTCGGACGGGAGTGGTTGAGCTTCGGGCTGTACCTGTTCCGCAAAGCCTGACCCTCTCCTGTCGGGAGAGGGCATGAGCGTCCAAGAGCGCAGTGACTGGAAACGCGAAAGGGTGAAGGGTCGTCCCTCACCGGCAACGCACGACTCTCACCCTTTCGGCCAAGGCGCATCGCTTCGCTCTGCGGGCCTCAAGCCCTCTCCCACCGAGAGAGGGAGAACCGATACCCATCAACGGACACCCGAATTCGCGCAATGAGTTCAACGGCCGGATCTATTTAAGCGCCTTATCTTCGACGCGCCCTCCAGCGGGGTTAGACTTCATCCAAACCCGGCTTTCGCCGGCCGCCAAGCAAAGGAGTTTCGTCCGTTTCGTCACGTTTCGTCACCACACGCGCGTCATGACGAAACGGACGAAATCACCGGAACGGCGGCTCGTCGAAGGCGCGCAGCTTCCGGGAGTGAAGGCTGGCTCCCTCCTTCCGCAGCAGGTCGATGGCCTGAATGCCGATCTGCAAATGCTCCGAAATGGAGCCCTCGTAGAAGCGGTTGGCCTGACCCGGCAGCTTGATTTCGCCGTGCAGCGGCTTGTCGGACACGCACAGCAGCGTCCCGTACGGCACCCGGAAGCGATAGCCTTGGGCCGCGATGGTCGCGCTCTCCATGTCGATGGCGACGGCTCGGCTCTGGTTGAAGCGCAGCGCCGACTTCGAATAGCGCAGCTCCCAGTTTCGGTCGTCGGTGGTCACCACCGTGCCGGTGCGGAGGCGGCGCTTGACCTCCTCGCCCGGCGCGCCGGAGACCATCTTGGCGGCGTCGTACAGCGCCCGCTGGACCTCGGCGATCGAGGGGATGGGGATGTCGGGCGGCAGGACCGCGTCCAGCACATGGTCGTCGCGCAGATAGGCGTGGGCCAGGACGTAGTCGCCGATGGTTTGGGAGGGACGCAGGCCGCCGCAGTGGCCGATCATCATCCAGGCGTGCGGCCGCGTGACGGCCAGGTGGTCGCAGATGGTCTTGGCGTTCGACGGCCCCACCCCGATGTTGACCAGGGTGATGCCGTTATGGCCCGGCGCCGTCAGGTGATAGGCGGGCATCTGGTGCTTCTTCCAGGCCGCATCCATCACCGCATCGGCGTCGGCGGTCTCCCGCGTGATCACCACCCCGCCGGCGCACGACAGGGTCTCATAGATGCTGTTCGGGTCCTTCAGCTGCTCCACCGCCCAGCGCACGAAGTCGTCGACGTAGCGGTTGTAGTTCGTGAACAGCACATAGGACTGGACGTGCTCGACCGGGGTCCCGGTGTAGTGCCGGAGCCGCGCCAGGGAGAAGTCGGTCCTGAGGCCGTCGAACTGCGACAGGGGGAAGTCCTCGCCCAGGTCGAACAGACCGTCGGAGATCTCGTCGCCGATATGGGCCAGGTCGGTCGTGGGGAAGTATCGGGCGATGGCCGCGGTCTGCGACGGGTTCAGGACCACATCGGAGCCGTCCAGCACATAGGGGAAGGGGATTTCCTGTTCGGACGGTCCGACCTCGAATGCGACATCGTAGTCCTGCTGGAGCAACGTCAGCTGCTCCAACAGATAGGGGCGATAGAGGTCCGGTCGGGTGATGGTGGTCGAATAGACGCCCTGTCTCGACATCCGGGCATAGGAGCGGATCGGCAGGTTGGTCGGCCGGTCGCCGAACCAACTGATGGTCAGCGAAGGGTAGGAAAAGAGGCCCTTGGCGCGGGCTTCGGGATCCGCCTTCTCGCCTGTGGCGAGGAAGGTCCGCACTGCTTCACGCAGGCTGGCGACGGATTGAGTGTAGAGGGCTTCGAGGCGATCCAGCGCCTCGGGCGCGCCCAGCGCCCCTGTTTTCTGTTCTGTCATGACCTCCCCTACCGGACGATCGTGACCTTGGCGAGACGGCCAAGGTTCAACACGGCTTGCATCTTGTTACGGCCCGCGCGTCAGCCCGCCCGGGCCGGCAACCCGTCTCCCGAGGTCCGGATGTTAACCAATGCTTGACGCGATGGCCCGATTCTCGAGGCCGTAGATCTTCGACGGAACCGTCCCATGTCGCACACCCGGACCCTGTGCTCCCTGATCGCTCTCGGGCTCGGTCTGTGGACGCCGGCCCAGGCCCAGGCCCAGACCGCCCCGGCCGCCCAGGCCCAGGCCCCCGCGCCGCGCGTCCCCGCCGGCGCCGAGGAGCGCGCCGCCTACAGCCGTCTCGACCCGCTGGCCCGGTCGGTCTTCTGGTCGCGCGAGGCCGAGATCAATCCCGCCGATCCGGTCGCCGGAGTGAAACTGGCCGAGGCGCTGCGCCAGCTGGGTCAGAACGATCAGGCCGCGAGCACCGCCCAGCAGGTTCTGGTGACCCAGCCTCAGAACATCGACGCCATGCTGGAACTGGGCCGTGCGCATATCGCCCGCGGCCAGGCCTTCTACGGCATTGCCGCCCTGGAACAGGCGAAGGCGCTCGCGCCCAACGACTGGCGGCCGCTGTCGCTGCTGGGCGTGGCCTACCAGCAGGTGCGCCGCGCCGACGACGCCCGCGCCGTCTGGAACGAGGCCCTTCGCCTATCGCCCGACAATGCCGAGGTGATGAACAACGCCGCCATGGCCCAGATGACCGGCGGCGATCCTGCCGGGGCCGAGACCTTGCTGCGCCGCGCCGTGGCCCAGCCGACCGCCTCGATCCAGATGCGGTTGAACCTGGCCATGGCGTTGGGGCTTCAGGGCAAGATCGGCGAGGCTGAACAGATCATCCGCCGCGACCTGCCGCCCGAGGCCGCCGAGCGCAATCTGGAATGGCTGAGGAACCAGGTTCGGCCGGCGGCGACTGCAACCGACGCCGCCTCCCCGGCCCTCGTGCGGACCTGGTCCTCGCTACAGGGCCAATAGGCTTCAGTCCGCCTTGGCGGCGGCGAGATCCAGACGGGCTCGCAGACGCTCGTCGCTCGAGACGGCGCCCGAAATCGCATTGAACCGATCCAGGGCCAGGCCAGAAGACGAGACAGCGGCGGCCATAGCGGCCTGCTGCTCGGCGGTCGGCGTCTGGCCCGCAGCCGGCCCGGCCGCGCGCACTGCGGTCATGGCGGCGGCGAACTGGGCCACCTCGGCGTCGGTCACGGAGGCGGCGACCGAGCCGGCCGGCGATTCCGGCGTAGCGAAAACGGCGAGGCGGGCCTGCAGCACTTCATCGGTCGAGACGGCGGTGGCCAAGGCGTTGAACGATGTGATGTCCATGCCGGCGGCCTGGATGGCCGAAGCCATGGCGGCCTGCTGCTCTGCGGTCGGGGCAGTGCCGTCGGTCGGGGAGGCGGCGCGGACGGCGGTCATGGCCGTGCCGAAGGCCTGAAGCTGGGCGTCGGAATATTCGGTCGCCTGGATCGCGGCGGCCAGCGGACCGGCGGCCGACGCCTGGGCGGCTCCGCCCATCAGGGCGACAGCGGAAACGGCGGCGATCAGAGTCAGGCGCATAGGGTATCCTTGGCAGACTGGAGACAAACGTGTCGGGGACGGAAAGAACGCTAACCCGGCAATCGTTCCGGTGGCAAATCACGGGACCTGACGTCCCCGTGACGCCGCCGCCTTCTCCGTTCGCCCCGCAGCGCCTATATCGGCGACCATGATCGACGACCTCTACAGCGCGCGCATTCTGACGCTTGCGGCCAACCTGCCGCACGCCGGCCGCCTGCCTTCGCCTGGGGGCACGGGCGAACGGGTCGCCAAGCTCTGCGGGTCGAAGGCGACGGTCGATGTGGTTCTGGACGCCGGCGGCCGCATCGCCGACTTCGCCCAGGACGTGAAGGCCTGCGCCCTCGGTCAGGCGGCGGCGGGCGTGATCGGCGAAGTCGTCATCGGCGCCACGACCGAGGAACTGCAATCCGCCCGCGACGCCATGCTCGCCATGCTTAAGTCCGGCGGCGAAGGTCCGGACGGCCGGTTTGAAGGCTTGCGCGCCCTGAAACAGGTCGCCGACTACCCGGCGCGACACGCCTCCACCATGGTCGCCATCGAGGCGACGCTGGACGCCGTCAGTCAGGCCATGAGCGCACGAACTAGCCTCGCCGGCGCCGCCTGATTTCAATGGCCAGCTCCGGCAGCACCCTCTTCGAACGCAGCGTCCGCGCGGCCCATCGCGGCTACAAGGTGACGCTCAGCCCCTTCTTCGGCCAGTCGTGCCGGTTTCTGCCCACCTGTTCGGACTATGGCCGCGACGCCCTGATCCAGCATGGATTGCGAAAAGGAGGGTGGCTGACCGTGCGTCGGCTCTGTAAATGCCACCCCTTCGGCGGGTCGGGATACGACCCGGTTCCGCCAGTCGAGACCAAGACCCCATGATTGAACTGAAATTCCCCGACGGGGCCGTGCGTGAATATCCGGCCGGCTCCACCGCCCGCGACGTGGCCCACGCCATCTCGCCGTCCCTGGCCAAGAAGGCCGTGCTGGCCGAGTTGAACGGGGAGCAGCGCGACCTGAACCGGGTCCTGGAGACGGGCGGGTCCTTCCGCCTGATCATGCGCGACGATCCCGAGGCGCTCTATACCATCCGCCACGACACGGCCCACGTCCTGGCCGAAGCCGTCCAGACCCTGTTCCCCGGCACCCAGGTGACGATCGGACCGGCCATCGACGACGGCTTCTATTACGACTTCTACCGGGAGACGCCGTTCTCGACCGACGACTTCGCCGCCATCGAAAAGGAGATGGGTCGGATCGTGGATCGCGACGCCAAGTTCGAACGCGAGGTCTGGGACCGCGACGAGGCCATCGTCTTCTTCGAAGCCCGGGGCGAGAAGTTCAAGGCCGAGCTGATCCGCGACCTGCCTGCCGACCAGACCATAACGCTGTATCGCCAGGGCGACTGGATCGACCTGTGCCGCGGCCCGCACTTCCCCTCTACGAAGTCGGTCGGGAAGGCGTTCAAGCTGACCAAGCTGGCGGGGGCCTACTGGCGTGGGGATTCAAACCGCGAACAGCTGCAGCGTATCTACGGCACCGCCTGGGCGACGAAGGAAGATCTGGACGCCCACCTCCAGCGTCTGGAGGAGGCCGAGAAGCGGGACCACCGCAAGGTCGGCAGGGCCATGGAGCTCTTCCACATGCAGGAAGAGGGCCGGGGGATGGTCTTCTGGCATCCCAAGGGCTGGGTCCTGTGGCGCATCCTGGAGGCCTATATGCGCCGCCGCCTCGACGCCGCCGGCTATGTCGAGGTCAAGACGCCCCAGGTGCTGGACCGGAAGTTCTGGGAACAGAGCGGTCACTGGGACAAGTACCGCCCCAACATGTTCGTCTGCGAGACGGTCGAGGGCGAGGAGCTCTCCCTCAAGCCCATGAACTGCCCCGGCCACGTCCAGATCTTCGATCAGGGTCAGCGGTCGTATCGCGAACTGCCGCTGCGCATGGCCGAGTTCGGGGCCTGCCACCGATATGAGCCGTCGGGGTCGCTGCACGGCCTGATGCGAGTGCGCGGCTTCACCCAAGATGACGCCCACATCTTCTGCCGCGAAGACCAGATCGTCGAGGAGACGGCCGAGTTCATCAAACTGGCCCGCAGCGTCCATGCCGACCTGGGCATGGAGACGGCCTACATCAGCCTGGGCACTCGGCCCGAAAATCGCGCCGGCTCGGACGAGTTCTGGGACAAGGCCGAGGCCCTGATGGCCGAGGCCGCCCGCGCCGCCGGGACCGAGCCGGTCGTCACCGAGGGCGACGGCGCCTTCTATGCTCCGAAGCTCGACTTCATCGTCAAGGACGCCATCGGCCGCGAATGGACCTGCGGGACGATCCAACTGGACTACGTCCTGCCGGAGCGGCTGAACGCCACCTATATCGCTGAGGATGGCCAGAAGCACCGCCCGGTCATGCTGCACCGGGCGATCCTGGGCAGCTTCGAGCGCTTCATCGGCATCATGATCGAGAACTACGCCGGGGCCTTCCCCCTGTGGCTGGCGCCGACCCAGGCCGTGGTGGCGACCATCACCTCCGACGCCGACGGCTATGCCGAGGAGGTGGCGGCCAAGTTCCGCGCCGCCGGCCTTCGGGTGGAGACCGACCTGCGCAACGAGAAGGTCGGCTACAAGGTGCGCGAACACTCGGTCGGCAAGGTGCCCGTCATCGCCGTCGTCGGCCGAAACGAGGCTGAGAAGGGCGAGGTGGCCATCCGTCGTCTGGGCTCGCAGGCCCAGGAGGTGGTGTCCGTCGAAGAAGCGATCCGCATCCTCACCGACGAAGCCACCCCGCCGGACCTCAAGCGCCTCAAGGCCGACTAGCGCGCGTCGAGGTCGGGGGCGGCGGACCGATCCACGCCATCGTCCTCGATCAGGGCCGAGTCCATATCGTCGCCCTCGAAGGTCCTCGTCTCCGCCGGCGCGCCGGCCTTGAACTCCGCCATCGCCGTCTGTTTGCGCGCACGCATCCGCTCGGCCAGGGCGTCCATGTCGAGGCCGGCCGCGCGGGCCTGGGCGAAGAGGCCCTCGGAGCGCTTCTCCTCTTCCTCAACGTGGTGCTCGATCATCTCGGACAGGACCTTGACCTTGGCGTCGTAGAAGGCCTCGTCCGGGCCGCCCGCCTCGATGTCGTTGATCAGGACCTTGGCCGCGTCGTGCTCGACATAGGCCTCGTCGATATCGTCGCTCTCGACGTCCGCGCCGCGGCATGCGGGATAGAAGATTTCTTCCTCGATGATCGTGTGGACCTTCAACTCCAGACAGGCCTGTTCGGCCAGGGACTGCTTCCTCGCCTTGCCGGTCGCCTTTTCGAACGATGCGAAGATGTCTTCCACCTTGCGGTGATCGGCCTTCAGCATCGCGATCGCGTCCATCTGTTCGTAGGTCTGGGCCATGGCTTCTTCCTCCAGGATTGAAACGTCAGAGCCCGAAAAGGCGTGGCGCCGCTGCCTGTTCCGACCGCCAAGCTAGGTGAGAGTCGTTCTTCTCCGTTCGCTATTGGACGTATCGCCGGCTTCAGGTCTTGATCACGCGATCGATGGAGAGGACTTGATGCTCGACCCCATCTGCGTCGATGTCAGTGACATCGACCGGTCCCGCGCCGTCTACGAGGCGCCTCTTGCGCCCCTCGACTATCGCGTCCTGACGTTTTCGCTATCGAGGCGGTCTGCCGCGCCCCAGCGTGATCAGGGCCGCTGGCCGTCGACGTTCCCCGGCGGCGAATAGCGACAGGCGAGGATCGACGTGTCGCCCCGGCTCGCGATCGCGCAGCCGACGTGAGTCGTGCCGCGCCAGATCAGCTGGGTGTAGTGGCCCACATCCACCCAGTCGCGCGTCCGGCTGACGGCCGGAAACACGCCGGGGCGATAGTCCCGCCGCTCCTCGATCCAGGCGCCGACCATGTCTTCGGGCGTGAACACCCGCCGGCCCCAGCCCATCCACAGATTTTCGCCATGCCCGTGCGGGCGTGGATCGTGGGCGAAGCGATTGCTGGCGATCAGTTCGCGGGCCCAGTCGCGCGCCTCGGATTCCAGCGCCTCGCTCCAGATGAGGGGGCGGACATTGGCGCCGGCCCGCTCGCGATTGTGGGCGATCAGGAGCCGGGTCTCGATCTCGTCGGACGGCCGGGCGTCGTCCGCCGGAACGACGGATCTCAGCGTCCTCGCCTCTTCCGAAGCCGGCTCGATCAACACCGACTGCGCCCTCGTATCGGACTGGCCCCTGACGGCGACCGGAGCCGCCAGGCCTGTCAGGAGTACGGAGGCGAGAAAGGCACGAAGGATCATCGTTGAGATATCTCCCGCGTCTGGGGCTGTTCCAAGGCGCGACAACTCTTATCTTGACGTTGACGTAAACGTCGGCTTTAGACGCTTCACGCTCGATCCGTCCTCATTGGAGACTGACTCACCATGACCGAGGCCTATATCTATGACGCCGTGCGGACGCCGCGCGGCAAGGGCAAGAAGGACGGATCGCTGCACGAGATCACCGCCCTGTCGCTGGCCACCCAGGTGCTGGAGGCCCTGCGTGATCGCAATGGGCTGGAAACCTCCAAGGTCGACGACGTCATCCTGGGCTGCGTCTCGCCGGTGGGCGAGCAGGGGTCCGACATCGCCCGCACCGCCGTGCTGAACGCCGGCTGGGCCCAGACGGTCGCGGGCGTGCAGATCAACCGCTTCTGCGCCTCGGGCCTGGAAGCCGTGAACATGGCCGCCGCCAAGGTGAAGGCCGGCGAGGCCGATTTCGCCGTCGGCGGCGGCATCGAGGCCATGAGCCGGGTGCCCATGGGCTCGGACGGCGGCGCTTGGCCGGTCGATCCGAACTCAGCCTTCCCGACCTATTTCGTTCCCCAGGGCGTCTCGGCGGACATGATCGCGTCGAAGTACGGCTTCAGCCGCGACGACGTGGACGCCTATTCAATGGAATCGCACAAGCGCGCCGCGGCCGCCTGGGCCGAGGGCCGGTTCACGGGGTCGGTCGTGCCGGTGAAGGACCAGCTGGGCCTGACCATCCTGGATCGTGACGAGACCATCCGTCCGAACACGGACATGCAGACCCTCGGCGCCTTGAATCCCTCCTTCGCCATGATGGGCGAGATGGCCTTCGACGCCGTGATCAACCAGCGCTACCCCGAGGTCGAGCGCGTCAACCACGTCCACACGCCCGGGAACTCGTCCGGCATCGTCGATGGTTCGGCCGGCGTCCTGATCGGTTCGCTGGAGGCCGGCAAGGCTCTGGGCCTCAAGCCCCGCGCCCGCATCAAGGGCGCGGCCTCGATCGGCTCGGAGCCCTCGATCATGCTGACGGGCCCCGAGTTCGTGACCCAGAAGCTGCTGAACAAGCTCGGCATGACCGTCGCCGACATCGACGTCTGGGAGCTGAACGAGGCCTTCGCCGCCGTGGTCCTGCGCTACATGCAGGCGCTGAACATCCCGCACGACAAGATCAACGTGAACGGCGGCGGCATCTCCATGGGTCACCCCCTGGGCGCCACCGGCGCCATGATCACCGGCATCGCCCTGGACGAGCTGGAACGCTCGAACAAGGAAACCGCCCTCATCACCCTGTGCATCGGCGGCGGCATGGGCACCGCCACCGTCATCGAACGCGTTTGATCCGGGAGCGAATGGATATGGAAAACTTCAAGATCGACGTCGACGCCGACGGCATCGCCCTGGTCACCTTCGACGTGCCGGGCCGCTCGATGAACACCTTGACCGGCACGGTCATGGACGAGCTGCCGCAGCTGGTCGAACGCATCAAGACCGACGACGCCATCAAGGGCGCGGTCATCACCTCGGGCAAGGCCTCGGGCTTCTGCGCCGGCGCCGACCTCGGCGACATGGCCGCGGGCCTGCTTTCGGGCTCGGGCGACCTGCAGACGGCGTTCGACGCCGGCTGGAAAATGAACGGCTCGCTGCGCGCGCTGGAGACCTGCGGCAAGCCGGTGGCGGCGGCTATCAACGGTCTGGCGCTCGGCGGCGGTCTGGAATTGACCCTGGCCTGCCACTACCGCGTCGCGGGCGACAGCCCGAAGATCCAGCTGGGTCTGCCGGAGATCAAGGTCGGCCTGTTCCCCGGGGGCGGCGGCACCCAGCGCCTGCCGCGCCTGATCGGCGTGCAGGCGGCCATGATGGCCATGACCGAGGGCAAGTCCTTCCGTCCGGCAGAAGCCAAGTCGAGCGGCTTCATCCATGAGGTCGTCCCGGCGGGCTCCGAGGTCGAGGCCGCCAAGACCTGGATCAAGGGTGGCGGCAAGGCGCAGCAGCCCTGGGACGACAAGGGCTTCAAACAGCCAGGCGGCGGCCCCTACCACCCGGTGGGCGTGCAGAATTTCATCGTCGGCAATGCCATGATCCGCAAACAGACCTACGGCAACTATCCGGCCGCGACCAACCTGATGAAGGCCGTTTACGAAGGCCTGCAGGTGCCGATGGACGCGGCCCTGCGCATCGAAACCCGCTACTTCATCAAGACACTGATGACGCCGCAGGCGCAGGGGATGATTCGCAGCCTGTTCCTGTCGAAGCAGGAGCTGGACAAGGGCGCCGTGCGTCCCGCCAACGTGCCGCCTTCGGACGCTAAGAAGGTCACCGTCATCGGCGCCGGCATGATGGGCGCAGGGATAGCCTATGTGCAGGCCTTGGCCGGCATCCAGACCATCCTGATCGACCGCACCCAGGAAGACGCCGACAAGGGCAAGGCCCACGTCGAGGAACTGCTGAAAAAGCGTCTGTCGCGCGGTCAGCTGTCGCAGGACAAGTATGACGCCCTGCTGGCCTCGGTCCTCGCCACCACCGACTACGACCAGATCAAGGGCTCGGACCTGGTGATCGAGGCCGTGTTCGAAAACCGCGAGATCAAGGCGGACGTGACCAAGCGCGCCGAAGCCCAGCTGGAGCCGGGCGCGGTGTTCGGATCGAACACCTCGACCCTGCCGATCACCGGCCTGGCCGAGGCGAGCGTGCGCCCCGAGGACTTCATCGGCATCCACTTCTTCTCGCCGGTCGACAAGATGATGCTGGTCGAGATCATTCTGGGCGAGAAGACCGGCGAGGCGGCGATCGCGAAGTCGTTGGACTACGTCATGAAGATCAAGAAGACCCCGATCGTCGTCAACGACGGCCGCGGCTTCTACACCTCGCGCTGCTTCGCCACCTATATTGCCGAAGGTCTGGCGATGCTGGAGGAGGGCTATGCCCCGGCTCTGATCGACAACATCGGTCGCGCCACCGGCATGCCGCGCGGCCCGCTGGAGATGCACGACGACGTCGCGCTCGACCTGTCGGTCAAGGTGTCGAAACAGACCGCCATCGACCTCGGCGACCAATACGTGCCCCTGCCGGGCGCCGAGATCGTCCGCACCATGGTGGAAGACCTCAGCCGCTACGGTCGCAAGAACGGCAAGGGCTTCTACGACTACGAGACCAAGCCGAAGACGCTCTGGAAGGGTCTATCCGAGCTGGCGCCGGTCAAGATCGACGACTCGACGCCGGAACTGGTCGAGGACCAGAAGCAGCGCCTGCTCTATCGCCAGGCGGTGGAGGTCGCGAAATGCTGGGAAGAGGGCGTCATCGACGACCCGCGCGAGGCCGATGTCGGCGCCATCCTGGCCTGGGGCTTCGCGCCCTGGACCGGCGGCCCGATCACCTACATCGACCAGATCGGCGTGGCGGCCTTCGTGGAACAGGCGGACAAATACGCCGCCCAGTACGGCGACCGCTTCACCCCGCCGCAGCTGCTGCGCGACATGGCGGCGCAGGGCGAGACCTTCTACGGCAAGTTCACGGGGGCCAAGGCCGCGGCCTGACCGCGGTCACGCCTGGAAACGACAACGGCCCCGGGATCGCTCCCGGGGCCGTATTTCGTTCGCGATCGGTTGAGGGGTCAGCCGCCGGTGAACTCGAACGTTTCGCCGTTGATCTCGCACATATCGACGCGCTCGACGTAGTGGGTGTCGTCGTCGAACGAGTAGAAGAAGTCGTACATGCAGTCCTCAAGGTCGTCGTCGACCTCGACGTGGACGGTCTGGCCCGGTTCGATGATGCCTTCCAGAATGTCGTCGCTCCAGTCTTCCGACGACGACTGGCCGTACAGGATCGAGACGATGGTCTTGTCCGAGTTGTTCTCGATCGAGAACGAGACGGCTTCGGTCTGGGCCGAGGCGGCGACCGGAGCGGCGAACGCGGCGACGGCCGCGATGGTCAGGAACAGGTTACGCATTGAAATTCCCCCAACGCCGGCGACATGCTGGCGTAATGGCGATTTTTGTAGCTGACCGACGCTCAGTGTCAAAGCGTGGCCGTACGCCGCGTCAGGCTCCGTCAGCCTTCGTTACGACATCAGATGATGTCGAGCGGCTGTGCGGTCGTGGGGGCGGGAAGGCGCGATCCAGGGCCTCGATATCCTCCGGGTCGAGCTTGATCTCCAGAGCGGCGGCGTTCGCCTCCACGTGTGCGATGCTGGAGGCTTTGGGGATCGCGATGACGCCCTCGTGGCGCAGCACAAACGCCAGCGCGATCTGGGCCGGAGCGGCGTCGTGTCGATCGGCTACGGCGAGCAGGGTCGGATGCTCCAGCAATCCGCCCCGGCCAAGCGGCGAATAGGCCATCACCGGCATCAACTGTTCCTGCGACCACGGCAGAAGGTCGAACTCAATCCCTCGCGACCCGAGATTGTAGAGGAGCTGGTTCGCGGCGCAGCGCTCGCCGCCCTCGACCTCCATCAGCCGGTTCATGGCGCGCAGGTCCAGGTTCGATACGCCCCAGCGCGCGATCATCCCCTCGTCGATCAGTTCCTCGAACCCGGCGACGATTTCCTCCATCGGAAACCGGCTTTCCCAGTGCAGCAGATAGAGGTCGATCCGGTCGACACCGAGACGCTCCAGCGACTTCTCGGCGTGCAGCATCATGGTCATCTCGCCGGCGTGCTCGGGCCGGATCTTGGAGACGAGGAAGACCTCATCCCGCCGTCCCTGGATGACTTCCCCGACCAGCCGTTCGGCCCGGCCGTCACCATACAGTTCGGCGGTGTCGATCAAGGTCAGACCCAGGTCGAGACCGCGCGACAAGGACGCCTGTTCGGCGTCCCGGGTCTTGGGATCGTCGCCGATCATCCATGTCCCTTGGCCGAGAACCGGAACGATCGTACCGTCGGAAAAGCTGGTCATGCGGGTCATTGCGACATCAATGCACGACGCGGCGTCCGGCTTCAAAGGCCCCGTTCGGAGACCGACGCCATGCAGACCCGGATCGTAACGACCGATGGCCTTAAACAGCAGGTGCTGGAAGCGGGCGAAGGCCCTCTCGTCCTCCTGATCCACGGCTTCCCGGAGTTGGGAATCAGCTGGCGCGCGCAAGTGAAGGCGTTGGCCGAGGCCGGCTATCACGCAGTCGCCCCAGATATGCGCGGCTATGGCGGCACGGAAAAGCCGGCGGAAACCGGGGCCTACACGATCCTCGACCTCGTCGGCGACATGGTCGATCTGGTCCGGGCGCTCGGAGAGACCCGTTGCGCCGTCGTCGGTCACGACTGGGGAGCGCCGGTCGCCTGGCACTGCGCCCTGATGAGGCCGGACGTCTTTACCGCCGTCGCCGGCCTGTCGGTGCCGTTTCAGCCGCGTCGTCCGGGCGGCGCCCCGACCCCGATCATGGCGGCCATGTCGAAGCGTGCGGGTCTCGGCGAGCTGTATATCAACCAGTTTCAAGACCCGGACCATCATCGGATCTTCGAGGCGGATGTCCCCAACGGCCTACGCAAGGGCTTCTACGCCTACGACGGCGCGACCCCGACCGAGCGTCAATCCACCGGCTTCATCGCGCCCGGCCACAACTTCCTGTCTGAGGTCGCCGAGGACGCGACCCTGCCGCCGTGGATGAGCGAGGCGCACCACGGCGAATACGTCGCGGCTTTCACTGCCGGCGGTTTCAAGGGGCCCCTCGACTGGTATCGCAACATCGATCGCAACTGGGCCCTGACCGCCTTCCTGCAGGACGCCAGGATCCGTCAGCCCTCGATGTTCATCGTTGGCGAGAGGGACCCGGTTCGCCACTACGCCGGCCAGCATGAAGCGACCCTCAAGGACTGGCTGACCGATCTTCGCTTCCAGACCGTCCTGCCCGGTGCAGGTCACTGGCTGCAGCAGGAACGCCCTGGAGAGGTCAATGCGGCCCTGATCGGATTTCTGAAAAGCCTCGGGGCCGAGCGCGGACTTGCCCCGCCCCCCACCGGTCTGATCTAGTCAGGCCTGTTGAGGGGGAGACCGACCATGATCGAAGCAATGGCTATGGCTGAGGCTCCGGCCCAGGCGACGATCGCCGATTTGGCCGGTCGCTGGGAGGGCGTCATTCGCGTCGGCGAAGCTTCCATTCCGATCGTCATTCGCGTTGCTCAAGCGCCGGACGGTTTCGTCGCCATGATGGACAGCCCGACGCAGAACGCCCGCGATATCCCGGTGACAGGCCTGTCGGAATCGTCGGGCGTCGTCCGCTTCACGGCGCCCGCGGTAGGCGGCCGGTTCGAGGGTGCGCGATCGGCGGACGGCTCGACCTGGACCGGGACCCTGGCCCAGGGCGGAGGGTCGCTACCCCTGATCCTGACCCGCGCGGCGCCGGCCGCCGACGTCGCGGTTTCTGCGCCGCCCAGCCGACCCCAGACGCCCGTCCCGCCCCTTCCCTACGCCTCCGAAGACGTAACCTTCGCGAACACCGGCGCCGGCATCACCCTGGCCGGGACTTTGACGGTCCCTGCGGGAGCGGGGCCTTTCCCGGCTGTCGTGCTGCTGACGGGGTCGGGCGCGCAGGATCGGGACGAGACGATCTTCAACCACAAGCCCTTCGCTGTCTGGGCCGACGCCCTGACCCGGCGCGGCGTGGCGGTGTTGCGCTTCGATGATCGGGGCGTGGGCGGATCCGGCGGAGGCACGGCGAGCGAAACCTCCGAGGACTTCGCCGGCGACGCGGCCGCGGCTATGGCCTTCCTGCGGACCCGGCCCGAAATCGACCCCGCGGGTATCGGTTTCGTGGGCCATAGCGAGGGCGGCATGACCGGACCCCTGGCCGTGTCGAAAGGCGCGCCCGCGGCCTTCATCGTCATGATCGCCGGACAGGCCGTATCCGGCGCCGACATCATCACCGAACAAGCCGCCCGTCTGGCCCAGGCCGGCGGCGCTTCACCCGATCAGGTGGCGGAGGCGCGTCGTGTCCAGGGTGAGGTCATGGCCGCTGTCGTTCGCAACAAGAACGACGGCCCCGCCGCCGCTCGCGAGGCCGAGGCGGTCCTGGTCGCCGCCGGACAGCCTGCCGCCCAGGCCCAGGCGGGCGTACGCCTGCTAAGTTCACCCTGGTACCGCTGGTTCGCCTCGCACGATCCTGCACCCGCTCTCGCAGAACTGCGCGTTCCGCTGCTGGCGCTCTACGGCGGCAAGGACCTCCAGGTGCCGGCCGACCAGAACGCCGAAGCCCTGGCGCGGGTCCAGCCCGCCGCCGAGGTCGTCGTCCTGCCGGGCCTCAACCACCTCATGCAGCACGCGACCACCGGTCTGCCCAACGAATATGGATCAAACACCGAGACCCTGGCCCCGGAAGCGATCTCGACCGTGGTGGATTGGGTGGTGCGCACGACAGGCGCCAGGCAGCCCTAGACCGGATGCGTCGGCTCAGGCCTCGGCGGAAGGGGCTCCGACCGCGTCGTCACCGCCGCATCTTCCGGCAGCGGGATGAATTCCAGATCGTCCTCGTCCGGCAGCTTCATCCGACCCTGTTTCCAGTCTTCCTTGGCCTGATCCAGACGGGCCTGCGACGACGCCACGAAATTCCACCAGATCAGCCGCTGGCCGATCGGCTCGCCGCCCAGAACCATGACCGTCGACTGTGTCAGGGATTTCACCGTCGGCTCGGCGTGCGGTTCCAGCACGATCATCTGACCTTCGTGGAAGGTGCGGTCGCCGACCTCGACCTGGCCCTTGGCGACATAGAGCGCGCGTTCGGACATGCCGCCCGCGCCCTTGCCCGGAGGCGGCGCGGTGCGCACCCCCTCCTGCATCTCCCAGTGCACATAGAACAGCGGCGACGAGGTGTTCACATTGGCCTTGGCGCCGTAGGCTTCGCCCGCCACCAGCCGCGCGAACAGGCCGCCGTTCTCATAGGCCGGCAGGGCGTCCTCGCCATAGTGCTGGAAGGACGGATCGATCTCCTCGGCCTCGTCGGGCAGGGCGATCCAGGCCTGCATCCCGTTCATCGGGCCCCCTTGTGCCTTCTTCAGCGGGTCGGTGCGTTCGGAGTGGACGATGCCCTTGCCGGCCGTCATCCAGTTGACCTCGCCCGGCCGGATCGCCTGGGTATAGCCCAGGCTGTCACGGTGCATGATCTCGCCCTCGAACAGATAGGTCAGGGTCGACAGGCCGATGTGGGGATGAGGGCGGACATTGATCGCCTCTGAACCCGGTGCGAACTCGGCCGGCCCCATGTGATCCAGGAAGATGAAGGGCCCGACCATCCGGCGCGAGTGGAACGGCAGGATCCGCCCGACCTCGAAGCCGCCGAGGTCCTTCTTGCGGGCGTCGATCACCATCTCGATCATAGGGGGGCTCCTCTATCTGTAACCGAATCTATTGCACGTGAGGCGTGATGATGCCCAGCGGCAGGGTGGTCACATTCTTCACGCCGCGCGTGACGATGTGGCTCTCGCAGTCGGAGACGATGCCCAGGCTGAGCAGCTTCTCGCGCAGGAACTGGTCGAAGGCGTGCATGTCCGAAGTGATGATCCGCAACACATAGTCCTCGCGGCCCGTGATGGTGGCGCACTGGACCACTTCGGGCCAGGTCGCGACGGCCGCCTCGAACACGTCGAGGTTCTCCTTGGACGGCAGCATCAGCTTGACGATGGCGTAGACCTCGAAGTCCAGACCCAGCAAGACGGCGTCGAGCAGAGTGACACGCTTGCGAATGAGACCGGAATCTTCCAGTCTCTTTATCCGGCGCCAGCACGGCGAGGCCGACAAACCCACGCGCTCGGCGACTTCCGCGACCGACAATCCAGCGTCCTGCTGCAGGATGTCGAGAATTCGAGCGTCGATGGGATCCAGTTCGTCCGCCAATGCGTTTCTCCATTTATCGTTATTGCGCAATAAAATACCCTAAACTGGGATGGTGCAAGGCGAAAATAGGCGAGCCTTGATTTGAAGCCCATGCTATCCAGCCGCCAATAGTTATGCGGTCGGATCAACCGAACGGCAGGATGGAATGACCAGGAACACCAAGCCGCTCTCCCTGCGCGTGCCGGAGCCCTCAGGGCGTCCCGGCGACACGCCTGATTTCAGTCACCTGAAACTCGACGTCGCGGGCGCCGTGGACCGGCCGCCGGTCGATGCGCGGCCCGTGCAGATGCTGGACCTGGCCTTCCGCCTGGTTCGCGTGCTGGACGATGAGGGCACCGCGGTCGGTCCGTGGAACCCGCGTTTGGACGCCGAAACCCTGAAGAAGGGTCTGAAGGCGATGATCCTGACCCGCGCCTTCGACGATCGGATGCATCGCGCCCATCGCCAGGGCAAGACCAGCTTCTATATGAAATGCACCGGCGAGGAGGCGATCGCGGTCGCGCAGGGGATGATCCTGAGCCGCGAGGACATGGGCTTCCCCACCTATCGCCAGCAGGGGCTTCTGATCGCGCGCGGCTATCCGCTCGTCGAGATGATGAACCAGATCTATTCCAACGCCTCGGACCCGATCAAAGGCCGCCAGCTGCCGATCATGTATTCGGCCAAGGACTATGGCTTCTTCACCATCTCGGGGAACCTCGGCACCCAGGTGCCGCAGGCCGTCGGCTGGGCCATGGCCTCGGCCTACAAGGGTGACGACAAGATCGCCATCAGCTGGATCGGCGACGGCGCCACGGCGGAAGGCGACTTCCACAACGCGCTTACCTTCGCCGCCGTCTATCGCGCGCCGGTGATCCTGAACGTCGTCAACAACCAGTGGGCCATCTCGTCCTTCCAGGGCATCGCCGGCGGGATGGAGACGACCTTCGCCTCCAAGGCCATCGGCTACGGCCTCCCGGCCCTGCGCGTCGATGGCAACGACTTCCTGGCCGTCTGGGCCGCGACCCAGTGGGCCGAGGAGCGCGCCCGCTCGAACCAGGGCGCCACGGTGATCGAGCTCTTCACCTATCGCGGCGCCCCGCACTCCACCTCCGACGACCCCAGCCGCTACCGCCCCGGCGACGAGCACGAGAAATGGCCGCTGGGCGACCCGATCGTCCGCCTGAAGCAGCACCTGATCGCGCTCGGCGAATGGTCGGACGAACAGCAGGCGGAAGCCGAGGCTGACGCCGTCGAACAGGTCCGCGCCGCCGGCAAGGCGTCCGAGGCCATCGGCACCCTCGGCCAGTCGCGCCCCTCGGTGAAGACCATGTTCGAGGACGTCTTCGCCACCGACGACTGGCGCCTGACCGAACAGCGCCGCGAAGTGGGAGTCTGACCCGATGACCGAACAGACTTTCACCGACGCCGACCGCGCCGACGGCATCGAACCCGACATGGTCGATCAGACCCACGCCCCGGCCTCGGAAGCGCCCGAGGCTCCGGCCGTCGCGCCGATGAACATGATCCAGGCGCTGAACTCCGCCATCGACGTCAAGATGGCCGAGGATCCCAACGTCCTCTCCTTCGGCGAGGACGCCGGCTATTTCGGCGGCGTGTTCCGCGTCACTGACAAGCTGCAGGAAAAGCACGGCCTGACCCGCAGCTTTGACGCGCCGATCTCAGAATGCGGCATCGTCGCCGCCGCCATCGGCATGGGCGCCTACGGCATCCGTCCGGTCGTGGAGATCCAGTTCGCCGACTACATCTATCCGGCCTACGACCAGATCGTCAGTGAAGCGGCCAAGATGCGCTATCGCTCGGGCGGTCAGTTCACCTCGCCGATCACGATCCGCAGCCCCTACGGCGGCGGCATCTTCGGCGGCCAGACCCACTCCCAGTCGCCCGAAGCCCTCTTCACCCATATCGCGGGTCTGAAGGTCGTCATTCCGTCCAACCCCTATGACGCCAAAGGCCTGCTGACCGCGGCCATCGAGGACGACGATCCGGTCGTCTTCTTCGAACCGAAACGCCTCTACAACGGCCCTTTCGACGGCTGGCACCAGAACCCGGTCTCGCCCTGGAAGACCCAGGAGCTGGCCCAGGTCCCGACCGGCAAATATTCGATTCCTCTGGGCAAGGCGCGGGTCATGCGCGAGGGCAATGACGTTACCGTCCTGGCCTACGGCTCCATGGTCTGGGTGTCGCTGGCCGGCGCCGACCACGCGGGCGTGGACGCCGAGGTCATCGACCTGCGCTCGCTCGTGCCGCTCGACATCGAGACCATCGAGGCCTCGGTGAAGAAGACTGGGCGCTGCGTCATCGTGCACGAGGCACCGAAGACGTCCGGGTACGGAGGAGAGCTCAGCGCCCTGGTCCAGGAACGCTGCTTCTACCATCTAGAAGCGCCGGTCACCCGCGTCGCCGGGTGGGATACGCCGTATCCGCACGCCTTCGAGTGGGAATACTTCCCCGGCCCGCAACGGGTTTCCGACGCGCTGAAGTCCGTCATGGCGGGAGGCCGGTAATGGGACGCTATGTCTTCAAACTGCCCGACGTGGGTGAAGGCACCGCCGAGGCCGAGCTCGTCGGCTGGCACGTCAAGGTGGGCGACACGGTCTCGGAAGATCAGCTTCTGGCCGACGTCATGACCGACAAGGCGACCGTCGAACTGACGTCGCCCGTCAGCGGCGTGGTCACTGCCCTGCACGGCGAACCCGGCGTCATGTCGCCGGTCGGCGGCCCATTGGTGGAATTCGAGATCGAGGGCGCGGGCAACGCCTCCGCCGAACCCGAGCCCGCCCCGGTCGCCGAACCGGAACTTGAAGCCGCCCCCGCTCTGGAAGCCCCCGAGGTCGAAGACGTCATCGAGGCCGCTCCGACGGCGACCGCCGCCGGCAACTACGTCTTCAAACTGCCCGACGTCGGCGAAGGCACGGCCGAGGCCGAACTGGTCGCCTGGCACGTCGCGGTCGGCGACATGGTGGAGGAGGATCAACTCCTGGCCGAGGTCATGACCGACAAGGCCACCGTCGAACTGACCTCGCCGGTCTCCGGTCGTGTCGCGGCCCTCTACGGCGAAGTGGGCAAGGCCTCGGCCGTCGGTGGCGCCCTGGTCGGCTTCGACGTTGAAGGCGCCGGCAATATGGCCGCTGCGCCGAAGCCTGCCCCAGTCCCCGCCCCGGCTCCAGCCCCGGCCGCCGCTCCCGCGCCGAAGGTCGAAGCGCCCAAGGCCAAGCCGGCGCCGGCCGCCGAAGCCGCGCCCGTCGCCCGCAAGGCCCAGACGCCCGGCGTTCGTCCTCTGGCCTCCCCGGCGGTGCGCAAGCGCGCCCGCGAACTGGGTCTGGAACTGCAGTTCGTGCCCGGCTCGGGCCCGGCCGGTCGCATCGAGCACGGCGACCTGGACGCCTTCGTCGCTCATGGCGCGCGCGGACCTTCCGAACACGGAGCATCGCCCCTTTCGACCTACGCCAAGGCCGAAGGCACGACGGAAGTCCGCATCATCGGCCTGCGCCGCAAGATCGCGGAGAAGATGGCCGAGAGCGTCCGGCGCATCCCGCACATCACCTATGTCGAAGAGATCGACATGACGGCGCTGGAGGAGCTGCGCGCCCATCTGAACGCCCAGGCGAAACAGACCGGCAAGCCCAAGCTCAACGTCCTGCCCTTCATCGCCCGCGCCATCGTCGTGGCCCTGCGCGGACAGCCGCAGATCAACGCGACCTATGACGACGAGGGCGGCGTCCTGACCCAGCACGCCGCCGTCCATCTGGGCATCGCCGCCCAGACGCCGAACGGCCTGATGGTGCCGGTCGTCCGCCACGCCGAAGCGCGCGATCCCTACGACACCGCGACCGAGATCGCCCGCGTCTCCGGCGCGGCCAAGGACGGTTCGGCCAAGCGCGAGGAGCTGTCCGGCTCGACCATCACCATCACCTCCCTGGGCACCCTCGGCGGCGTCGTCCACACCCCGATCATCAATCACCCCGAGGTCGCCATCGTCGGCCCCAACAAGATCGAGGAGCGGGTCGTGGTGCGGAACGGCCAGATGGTGGTCCGCAAGATGATGAACCTGTCGTCCAGCTTCGATCACCGCATCGTCGACGGCCACGACGCCGCCGTCTTCGTGCAGCGGATCAAGGGACTGCTCGAGCATCCCGCCACCCTATGGATGGGCTGAGATGCAGCAGATCAAGACCAAAGTCCTCATCATCGGCGCCGGCACTGGCGGCTACGTCGCCGGCATTCGTTGCGGCCAGCTGGGGCTGGACACCGTGCTCGTTGACGGCTCCGACGGTCTCGGCGGCACCTGCCTGAACGTCGGCTGCATTCCATCGAAGGCCATCATCCACGCAGCGTCGAAGTTCGAGACCGTGTCCAAGGCCGCCGGCGACGGTACTCTGGGCATAACGGCGTCCGAACCGGCGATCGACCTGTCAAAGACCGTCGCGTGGAAGGACGGCATCGTCCGTAAGCTAAACGGCGGCGTCGCGGCCCTGCTGAAGAAGGCCAAGGTCAAGGTCATCAAGGGCTGGGCGACCTTCCAGGACGCCAAGACCTGCCGCGTGGAGAGCGCCGACGGCCCCATCACGATCAGCGCCGAACACGTCATCTTGGCCACGGGATCCGAGCCTGTGGAACTGCCCTTCCTGCCGTTTGGCGGCGACGTCATCTCCTCGACCGAGGCCCTGTCGCTGGACGCCGTGCCGGGCAAGCTGGTCGTCGTCGGCGGCGGCTATATCGGGCTGGAGCTGGGCATCGCCTATCGCAAACTGGGCGCCCAGGTCGCCATCGTCGAGATGGCCGAGCGCATCCTGCCTCTCTACGACAAGGCCCTGACCGACCCGGTCGCCAAATGGCTGACCGACCACGGCGTGGAGCTGCACCTCGGCGCCCGCGCGGGCGGGTTCGGGGACGGCAAACTGTCGATCACGACCAAGGACGGCGAGCCGCTGCAACTGGACGCCGACAAGGTCCTGGTCACCGTGGGCCGTCGTCCGCGCACCCAGGGCTGGGGTCTGGAGAACATGGGCGTGGCCATGGCCGGGCCGTTCGTGAAGGTCGACGACCGCTGCGCCACCTCGATGAAGAATGTCTGGGCGGTCGGCGACCTGACCGGCGAACCCATGCTGGCCCACAAGGGCTCGGCGCAGGGAGAGGTCGTAGCCGAGATCATCGCCGGTCACGACAGGCGATTCGACCCCGTCACCATCGCCGCCGTCTGTTTCACCGAGCCGGAGATCGTCTCGGCCGGCCTTGGCCCGCTCGATGTTTCGGGCCGTGACGACGTCATCACCGCCGTCTTCCCCCTCGCCGCCATCGGCCGCGCCCTGGCCATCGAGGCGGGCGAGGACGGCGGCTTCGTCCGCGTGCTGGCGTCCAAGACCGATCACCGGATCCTGGGCGTCCAGGCCGTGGGCCAGCACGTCGCCGAACTGTCCAACAGCTTCGCCCAGATGCTGGAGATGGGGGCGGTGCTGGAGGACGTCGCGGGGGTCATCCACGTTCACCCGACCCTGGGCGAGGCCTTCCATGAGGCCAGCCTGCGCGCCCTCGGCCACGCGATCCACATCTGACCCCAGGAACCCTCTCCCTTGCGGGAGAGGGGCTATTCAGCCTTCGCCAGCCGCACCAGTTTGCCGTCTTCCTCGTCGGTGATCACCCACACCGCCCCGTCGCTCGCCACGGCCACGTCGCGGATCCGCTCGCCCAGCCCGGTCAGCAGCCGCTCCTCGCCGACTACCCGATCGCCCTCCAGCACCAGCCGCGTCAGCGACTTTCCGGCCAGACCGCCGATCAGCAGATTGCCCTCCCAGCCTGGGAACATGGTGCCCGAATAAAAGGTCTGGCCGCCCGGCGCGATCACCGGATCCCAGTAGTAGACCGGTTGTTCCAGCCCCTCGCGCGCCGTGATCCCCTCGTTGATCGGTCCGCCCCGATATTCGATGCCATAGGCGATGATCGGCCAGCCGTAGTTCTTGCCGGCCTGCGGCCGGTTGAGCTCGTCGCCGCCGCGTGTTCCGTGTTCGATGGTCCAGACCGCGCCCGTGCCCGGCTGCACCGCGACGCCCTGCACATTGCGGTGGCCCAGGGACCAGATTTCCGGCCGTGCCCCGGCCTGGCCGACGAAGGGGTTGTCTTGGGGCACGCTGCCGTCGGCGTTGATGCGGATCACCTTGCCCATGTGCGAGCCCAGATCCTGGGCCTGCGGCCGCATCGGCGCATCGGAGCGTTCGCCGAGCGTGATGAACAGATGCCCGGCCGGATCGAAGGCCAGCGAAGAGCCGAAATGCTTGTCGCCGTCATAGGTCGGCATGGCCCGGAAGATCACCCGCACGTCCGACACCCGCGACCCGTCCTCCGACAGGACGCCGCGCGCTACGGCCGTCGCGTTGCCGCCCTCGCGCGGCTCGGCATAACTCCAGAAGATGGTGCGATCGGTGGCGAAGCCCGGCGACAGGATCACATCCAGCAGCCCTCCCTGACCTCGCGCATCGACGGCGGGCAGGCCGGCGATCGGCTCGCCCAGCGTTCCCGTGGCGCTGACGATCCGCATCCGCCCCGGCCGCTCGGTGACCAGCCAGTTCCCGTCGGGCAGCAGGGCCAGACCCCACGGATGGACCAGTCCCGAGGCCACCACCGAATGCGTCAGGGTCCCTTCCGTCGTCACGCCCGGCGCGCGGGTCTGGCCGGGGAAGGCCGGCGTCTGATTGGCGCCGTTGGCCTCGCGCGTCTCGACGGAGGCTGCCGATCCCGGCGCATCCTGCGGTTCTCCATTGGCTCCGCAGGCGGCGGCCAGAAAGAGCAGAGACGTGGTGGCGGCGAAAAGCATCGGGCGCATGGAAACTCCGGGAAAAACTGGGCGGCCAGCGCCATGGAACGGTCCGTAAGCTCGGCCGTTCCCGCGCCCGGCTCCACGCGACAGCAGGTCGCAGATCACCTCGCACGTTCAAGCGACTTGAACCGGAGGGGCGGCGACTATATACGCACGCCTCTCGCGTCGTCCGGCCTTGGCCAGACGATGGCCGATGCGCTGGGCTGGGTAGCTCAGATGGTTAGAGCGGTGGATTCATAACCCACAGGTCGGCGGTTCGATCCCGCCTCCAGCCACCAGCGCATCCCCTGCCAGGTCCGGCTCCGCAACCCAATGTAACTCGCGGCGTTCACGGCCAAGGTTCAACCTTGTCCGGGAGCTTCCCATGACCATCCGTATTCCGTCGCTGCTGGCCGCCTCCGCCATCGCCGCCCTCTCGCTGGGCGCCGTGGCCTGCACCCAGGCCGAACAGGAACAAACAGAAGCCAAAGCCGAGGTGGCCGGCGACAAGGCCGAGGTCGCGGCCGGCGAAGCTGCCGACAAGGCGGGCGAGGTCGCGGCACAGGCCGGTGAAGTCCTCGAAGCCGGCGCGATGAAGGCGGCCCAAGCGGTCGAGACCGGCGCCGGCAACGTCGCCGATCATCTGGAGGCCAATCAGGCCGAGGCCGCCGCCGAAGGCAAGCCCGGCGCCGTCAACCCCTCCACCGACCAACGCGTCCCCGCCCCGACGCACTAGTCATCCATGTCCGAGCACCCTGGCCTTCGCTGGGGTGCAACGGTGATACAGGCCCGATTCATGTCGAGGATAAAAATCCATTCGACAGTCCGAACACGGCCCCGCCTGCCTCAGACGCCCGTGTCGACCGGACCGGATGGACGAACGGAGATTTAGGTCGCGGCGGGTTCCGCCAGCACCGCGTCGATCAGCGCCCTGGCTTCTGCGCTGTTCCAGTCCGCCTCGCCGGCGAAGGCCGCACGGATTCGCCCCTGACGGTCCAGCAGGATCGTCTGGGGCATCTTGCCCTTGCCCGGAAACTCGAACGGCAGCTGGAATTTCGGGTCGCCGTAGAAGGGCAGTGGGTCGTGCACGTCCAGGAAGCTCCTCGCGTCCGCCACCTTGTCGTCGCCCGTATCGACATTGATCGGCAGCACCATCAGGTCGCCACCCGGATAGGCCGTGGCCAGCGCTGCGATCGTCGGCATCTCGGTCCGGCATGGCGAGCACCACATGGCCCATAGATTGACCAGCACCACCTTGCCCCGGAAGTCGGCGAAGCGGACATCGCCGCCCTCGCGATCCTTGAAGATATAGTCGGGCGCGGGGTCCAGCACTGCGGGGGTGTCCAGGGAAGCCAGCGATCCGACCGCGAAACGGCTCAGTTCGCTCTTTTCCGCCGCCGGGGGCGTCGCGGCTTTGAAAGGACCGGCTTGCATGGCGTATAGGGTCCCGACCGTTCCGCCGGCGACAACCGCCAGCGCGAGCGCTCCCCCGATCCAGACGCCCCTTTTCGAGCCGCTCATGTCCAACCCCCAAGACCCGGCGAAAGCCGGGCAGTCGCCGCAATCCGGCCAGACCCTATGGGGCGGACGCTTTTCCGCCAAGCCCGCCGACATCATGCAGGCGATCAACGTCTCCATCAGCGTCGACAAGCGCCTGTGGGCCCAGGATTTGGCGGGCTCGCGCGCCCATTGCCGCATGCTGATCGACCGGGGCATCGTGAGGCCTGAGGACGGCGCCGCGATCCTGGGCGGGCTCGACGCCATCCAGTCCGAGATCGAAGCCGGGACCTTCCCCTTCCGCGACGAATACGAAGACATCCACCTGAACGTCGAGGCGCGGCTATCGGAGCTGATCGGCGAAGCCTCGGGTCGCCTGCACACCGCCCGCAGCCGCAACGATCAGGTCGCCTTAGACTTCCGCCTCTGGGTCCGCGACGCCTGCGACCGCTCGGTGCAGCAGTTGAAGGCCCTGCAACGAGCCCTGCTGGAGCGCGCGGAACAGCACGCCGGCGACCTGATGCCCGGCTTCACCCATCTGCAAACCGCCCAGCCGGTGACCCTTGGCCACCACCTGATGGCCTATGTCGAGATGGCCGGTCGCGACGCCGGGCGGTTCGTCGACGCCCGCGCCCGGATGAACGAGAGCCCGCTCGGCGCCGCCGCCCTGGCCGGGTCGCCCTTCCCCATTGACCGCCACGCGACGGCCGCCGCGCTCGGCTTCGACCGCCCCATGGCCAACTCGCTGGACTCAGTCTCCGACCGTGATTTCGCCTTGGAGACCCTGGCCGCCGCCTCGATCACGGCCGGACACCTATCGCGTCTGGCCGAGGAGATCGTGGTCTGGATGACGCCCATGTTCGGCTTCGTGACCCTGCCCGACGACCTGACCACCGGCTCTTCGATCATGCCGCAAAAGCGCAACCCCGACGCCGCCGAACTGGTCCGCGCCAAGACCGGCCGGATCATTGGGTCGTTCGTCGCCCTGTCGACCGTGATGAAGGGCCTGCCGCTCGCCTATTCCAAGGACATGCAGGAGGACAAGCCGCCGGTCTTCGAGGCTATGGACGCGTTGGACCTGGCCCTGACAGCCATGACGGCCATGGCGTCCGCCTTCCGTCCGAACACGGAACGGATGGCCGAGGCGGCCTCTTGGGGCTTCTCCACCGCCACCGATCTCGCCGACTGGCTTGTGCGCGAGGCTGACCTTCCCTTCCGCCAGGCGCACCATGTCACGGGCGCGGCCGTCAAGCGCGCGGAACAGCTGGGCGTGGGCCTGGCGCAACTGCCGCTCGCCGAATTGCAGAGCCTGCATCCCGGCGTGACCGAAGCCGTTTACAAGGTGCTCACCCCTGAGGCTTCCTGCGCCAGCCGCCAGAGCTTCGGGGGGACCGCGCCGGAACAGGTTCGCGCGCGCATCGCCGAGTGGAAGACGCGTCTCGCGTGAAGGACATCGTGATGAAGAAACTGATCGCCGCCGGCGCCCTCGTTCTGATCGGCGTTTTCGCCGCCGCCTGCGGCCGCATGGCCGACCTCGAAGCCCCCGCCCCGCGCGAGACCGAGCGCGCCCCGCGCGACGCCCGCGCGCCCCACCTGCCCGATCCGGCCACCGTCAACCGCCCGTCCAGCCAGGTCCCGATCGACGGCGGCCCCGCCGACCTGATCGGCGGCACGGCCGCGGGCCGCGAGCCTCAATAAGCCTTGGACCATTTCGACCTACGGGACGGCGCCCTCCACGCGGAGGGCGTCGACCTGAGCACCCTGGCGGCCGAGGTCGGCACGCCGGTCTATGTCTATTCAACCGCCACCCTGACGCGGCACTACACCGTGCTGCGCGAGGCGCTGGACGCCCATCCGTCGGTGCTGGGCGACAGCCTGATCGCCTATGCGGTCAAGGCGAACTCCAACCTGTCGGTGCTGGCGACGCTTGCCCGGCTCGGCTGCGGCGCGGACACGGTCTCCGAGGGCGAAATCCGTCGCGCGCTGAAGGCAGGCATCCCCGCTGGTCGCATCATCTTCTCGGGCGTGGGCAAGACCGACGCTGAACTGACCTTCGCGCTCGAGGTCGGGGTACGCCAGATCAATGTCGAGAGCGTGCCCGAGCTCGACCGCCTGGCGGCCCTCGCGGCGGGCATGGGCGTCGTCGCCGACATCGCCATCCGCGTGAATCCCAAGATCGGCGCCGGCGGCCACGCCAAGATCACGACGGGCGGAGAGGGCGACAAGTTCGGCGTCCCCGCCGACGAAGCCTTGGACCTTTACGCCCGCGCGGCGGCCAGCCCGCACCTGAACCCCGTAGGTCTGGGGTGTCACATCGGCAGCCAGATCACCGACTTGACCCCGCTGGAGTCCGCCTTCGGCCTGCTGCGCAAGCTGACCGAGACCCTGCGTCAACAGGGCCTGCCCGTGCCTCGCATCGACCTCGGCGGCGGCCTGGGCGTGCCCTACACCGGCGGGGCCAAGACCGCCTCGCCCGCCGAATACGCCGCGATGGTCGCACGCGTCCTCGACGGCCTGAACGTCGAGGCTGCCTTCGAGCCCGGCCGCCTTCTCGCCGCCAACGCCGGCGTCCTGCTGACCCGCGTCATCCAGATCACCGAGCGTGCCGACGGCCGTCGCTTCCTGGTTCTCGACGCGGCCATGAACGACCTGCTGCGCCCCGCCATGTACGACGCCTTTCACGAGATGAAGCCCGTCGTCCCGCGCGAGGGGGCCGAGATCGCCTACGACATCGTCGGTCCCGTCTGCGAGACCGGCGACACCTTCGCCCGGGGGCGCGTCCTGCCGCAGCTCCAGGCCGGAGACCTCGTCGTCTTCACCGGCGCGGGGGCGTATGGCGCGACCATGTCGAGCGAGTACAACTCCCGGCCCCTGGTCCCCGAGGTTCTGGTCGACGGCAACCGCTGGGCCGTCGTCCGGGCGCGCCCGTCGTATGAAGAGATGCTGGACCGCGAGACACGGGCCGGCTGGCTTTAGCTCAGGAAACGGTTCAGCGCCGCCATGAACCGCGTCGGCTGGTCGATCATCACCATGTGTTCGGCGCCCTCGATCCTCTCGAACCGGGCGGGGCGGCGCAGGTTTCGATAACCGGCGGCGAACAGACCATCCAGATGAGCGCGCGGCGAGGCGTCGTCGGGACTCCAGCCGTAGACCACCGTCACCGGCGCCGAGATGTCGGGCAGGCGGCTTCGCAGGTCCGTGGTCATCACCTCGTACAGGCCCTGGGCCAGAACCTGTCGGTCGCCGCCCTGCCAGCCCAGCGAGCCGAAGACATTGTCCGCCGCCCCGCCCAACTGGTCGCCCAGCACCGTCCCCTGCGTCCGCAGAGCCTCGTCGCCCAGGAAAAGCAGGGCCTGATAGGCGATCCGGGCCAGGGGCTCGACGTCGCCGACCGTGGCGCCCGGGCTGATCAGGGACGGGAAGAAGGGCGTCGCATCAACCACCATGACGCGGCCGACCTGTGCGCCCCGGCGGTCCCGCCCGGCGTCTGCGGCAGCCCTCAGCGCCACCAGCCCGCCCATCGAATGGCCGATGACGGCTGGTTGCTCCAACCTTTGGGAGGCGATGTAGCGCCTGAGCTCGGCCGCCACCGGGGCTACCAGGGCTCCATCTCCATTGGCTCCGGCCGGCACGTTGCCGAACCCTCGGACCGACACCAGATGCACGCGGTAGCGGTCGTCCAGCCGGTTGGCCGTGCGCGACCACACCTCGCTGGTCGACGCCAGCCCCGGGATCAGAATGACGTCCGGGCCCTCGCCCTGCGTGGTCACCACGATCCGGTCCGATCGAAACGCCGGCGCTTGCGCCGTCGCGACGGCCGGGACCAGGAACAGGACGAATGAGACGATCAGGGCGCGTAGCATGTCAGGACCCTGAACGGCGAAGTGGGCGAACGGTTGACCACGACCCTTGATCTTCTCGTCCGACAGGCGCGAAATATGTCCGGAAAAAGTCATCCGGGGAGTATTCATGACTGTCCAGAAATATGCGGCCGTTCTGAACGCGGTCACTTTGGGCGCCGCGTTGTGGGCCGGCGTCGCTGCGGCGCAGGTCGCCCCGCCCCCGCCTCCTGTCGAGGCGCTCGACGCGTCGCCCGCCACGCCCGCGGCTCCGCCCGGACCCGAATGGTGGATCTTCTCGCGCGGGGCGCAGCGTCATTACCTGATCGACGTCAACAGCGTGGTGAAGACCGGCGACGAGGCGACCGTCATGGTCGCGCGCATCCCGACCGACAGCGCGTCCGGCGACTACACCCACACCCTGGACCAGTTCGGCATCCGTTGCTCGGCCCGACAGTCGCATGTGGTCCTGTCCAGCGAAGCCTCCGAGGACGGCGTCCCCGAAGAGCCCTATGCGACCGATGAGCCGTGGGAGCCCATCGCCGCGCAGAGCTTCGATGACGCCATCCGTCAGATCGCCTGCGAGGACATGCGCCCCGAGCCGCCCACCTTCCCGACGGTGAAGGCCTATATCGACGCGGGAAGGCCGTAGATTTCAGAGCTTAGGGCTTAGAGGAGGGCGGACCTGACCAATCCCTACTCACTAAGCCCTACCACCGACCCTTAGACGTCCACCGCCGCGTCGAGGGCGTTCTCCTGGATGAACTCGCGGCGCGGTTCGACCACGTCGCCCATCAGCTTGGCGAACAGGTCGTCGGCGTCGTCGCCATGCTCGACCTTGACCTGCAGCAGGGTGCGGGCGTTGACGTCCAGCGTCGTTTCCCACAGCTGCTCAGGGTTCATCTCGCCCAGACCCTTGTAGCGCTGGATCGACAGGCCCTTCTTGCCGGCTTCCAGCACCGCGTTCAACAGGTCGAGCGGCCCGCGAATGGTCGTGGACTTGTCCTTCCGCCGATAGGTGGCGGGCGCGGCGAACACACCGTCGAAGGCATGGGCCCGCTCGGCCAGACGGCGGGCGTCCAGCGACCGGATCAGGGTCTCTTCCAGCACGATCGTCTCCTGCACCGCGCGGCGGGTGCGGCTGAAGACCACCGCCCCCTGTTCGCCCGGCGCGCCCGTCCAGACCCCGTCCCCCTCTTCTGCGTAGAGATTCAGGCGTTCGGCGGCCGCCGCCGAGGTCGCGACCACGTCGCTGTTCTCCTCGAACAGACCGGCCAGGGCCGCTTGTTCGATGGCGAAGGCCGGGGCGCGCTGGCTCAGGCGATCGACGCCCGCTGAATAGGCCTTGGCCTCGCGGACCAGCGACTGCAGGTCCAGCCCCATGCGGCGCTCGCCGTTCACGAGGTCCAGTTCGGCCTCCGCCGAACCCTCTTCGATCAGATAGGCGTCCATATCCGCCTGATCCTTCAGGTAGCGGCTCTGCTTGCCCTTCGAGACCTTATAGAGCGGCGGCTGGGCGATGTAGACGTGGCCGCGCGTGATCAGCTCCGGCATTTGCCGGTAGAAGAAGGTCAGCAGCAGGGTCCGGATGTGCGCCCCGTCGACGTCGGCGTCGGCCATCAGGATGATCTTGTGATAGCGCAGCTTGTCGGCGTCGAAGTCGTCCCGACCGATGCCCGTACCCAGCGCCAGGATCAGGGTCCCGATCAGCTCGGACGACAGCATCCGGTCGAACCGCGCCCGCTCCACGTTCAGAATCTTGCCCCGCAGCGGCAGGACGGCCTGGTTCTCGCGGTTCCTCGCCTGCTTGGCCGAGCCGCCGGCCGAGTCGCCCTCGACGATGAACAGTTCGGACTTGGCCGGATCGCGTTCCTGACAGTCGGCCAGCTTGCCGGGCAGGCTGGAGATATCCAGCGCCGACTTGCGGCGGGTCAGGTCGCGGGCCTTGCGGGCCGCTTCACGGGCGGAGGCCGCCTCGATGATCTTGGCGACGATAGCCTTGGCCTCGACCGGGTGTTCCTCGAACCACTGCGACAGGCCTTCGGTGCACAGGCCCTCGACGGCCGGGCGCACTTCCGACGAGACCAGCTTGTCCTTGGTCTGGGAGCTGAATTTGGGATCCGGCACCTTGACCGACAGGACGCAGGTCAGGCCCTCGCGCGCGTCCTCGCCGGACGGCGCGACCTTCTCCTTCTTCAGGGCGCCCGAGCTTTCCATATAGGCGCTCATGACCCGCGTCAGACTGGTGCGGAAGGCCGACAGGTGGGTGCCTCCGTCGCGCTGGGGGATGTTGTTGGTGAAGCACAACATCGTCTCGTGGTAGGAGTCGTTCCACCACAGTGCCATGTCGATTTCGATGTTGTCGCGCTTGCCGCGAATGACGATCACGTCCTTCAGCAGCGGCGTCTTGGACTTGTCGAGGTGGCGCACGAAGGCCTCCACCCCGCCCTCGTAGTGCAGCAGGATGTCGATCGGCTCGGCGTGCCTGTGGTCCTGCAGCTTGATGACCACGCCCGAGTTCAGGAAGGCCAGCTCGCGCAGGCGGTGCTCCAGCGTCTTCAGATCGAAGTCGATGTGCGAAAAGGTCGTCACCGACGGATAGAAGGTCACCTGCGTCCCCGACAGCACCTTGCCGTTGTCGCGCAACGGCGCATCGCCGGTGACGACCAGGCTCTCGACCGTGTCGCCGCGCTCAAACTTCATCTCGTGGCGCTTGCCGTTCCGGAAGATCACCAGCTTCAGCCAGTCGGACAGGGCGTTGACCACCGACACGCCCACGCCGTGGAGGCCGCCAGAGACCTTGTAGGAGTTCTGGTCGAATTTCCCGCCCGCGTGCAGCTGGGTCATGATGACCTCGGCCGCCGAGACGCCCTCTTCGGCGTGGATGTCGACCGGGATGCCGCGCCCGTTGTCGGTCACGGTCACCGATCCGTCGGCGTTCAGGATCACCTCAACCAGGTCGGCGTGACCGGCCAGAGCCTCGTCGATGGCGTTGTCGACCACCTCATAGACCATGTGGTGCAGGCCCGAGCCGTCGTCGGTGTCGCCGATATACATGCCCGGGCGTTTGCGAACGGCATCCAGGCCCTTGAGAACCTTGATGGATTCCGCGCCGTAGGCGGCCTCTTCGGCCGTGTCTTCATGGCGATCGGTGGGGGTCTGGTCGGTCATTCAGTCGTCCGGGGACGCGGGCCTGACGGACGTCGCCGCGCGACATCCGACCCGCTGAAAAATGGCATTCGCCGGAGGTCTGAATCAGGCCGTCCGGATGCGTCGTTTATATAGGAATCCTACGGCAAAAAGCGAGCCGTAGAGGCGTTTTGCCGCCTTGTGCCGCGACGCTTCAGCCCCAATATGTTGCGCTCACCCATCAAGAGACACCCCGCCCATCGTAGGAGCGCCGATGCCGCATGCCGACAGCCTGATTTCCACCTTGGTCGGCGGATTTGTGCTGGCCTTTGTGTTCGGCATGTTGGCCAACCGGCTGAAGCTGTCGCCCCTCGTCGGCTATCTGATCGCCGGCGTGATCGTGGGTCCGCATACGGCCGGTTTCGTCGCCGACACCACGCTTGCACCCCAGTTGGCGGAGATCGGCGTCATCCTCCTGATGTTCGGCGTGGGCCTGCATTTCTCGCCCGCCGACCTGATGAAGGTCAGGAAGGTCGCCCTGCCCGGTGCCCTGGTCCAGATCGCCTCGGCCACCGTCATGGGCTGGGCTCTGGGCCGTTTCCTCATGGGGATGTCGGACATGGAAGGCCTGCTGATGGGCTTCGCCCTGTCGGTCGCGTCTACCGTTGTCCTGATGCGCGCCCTTGAAGAGCGGCGTCAGAACAAGGGCGAGGTCGGGCGCATCGCCGTCGGCTGGCTGATCGTCGAGGACCTGGTCATCGTCATCGCCCTGGTCATGCTGCCCATGATCATCATCCAGGAAGGCGAGGCGGTCGATCCGGGTCAGCTTGCGCTCAACGTCGGCTGGACCTTGGTGAAGGTCGCTGGCTTCGTCGCCGCCATGCTCTTCGTCGGGGGCCGCGTCCTCCCCTGGGTGCTGGTCCGCATCGCCCATACCCGGTCGCGCGAGCTGTTCACCCTCGGCGTCCTGGCCATCGCGCTCGGCATCGCCTGGGTCGCCTACTACCTGTTCCACTCCTTCGCGCTCGGCGCCTTCCTGGCCGGCCTGGTGCTCAACGGCACGCCTCTGGGTCACAATGCGGCCGAGCGGTCCCTGCCGCTCCGCGACGCCTTCGCCGTCCTGTTCTTCGTCTCGGTCGGCATGCTGTTCGACCCGATGATCATCGTTGAGCGGCCCCTTTCGGTGCTGGGCGTCCTCGGCATCGTCATCGTCGGCAAGACCATCGCGGCGCTGGCCATCACCAAACTGTTCGGCCTGGACCGCGCCACCGGCTTGACGGTCGGCGCCAGCCTGGCCCAGGTCGGGGAGTTCTCCTTTATCCTCGCCGCACTTGGCGTCTCGCTCGGCGCCCTGCGTCAGGAGACCCACGACCTGATCCTCGCCGCCGCCCTGCTGTCGATTTCGCTGAACCCGTTCGTCTTCGCCTTCATGGACAGGATCGGGGGCAAGCCCCCCAACCCTCGTGTCGAGGGCGAGGCCAATCCGGCGACGGCCTAACCCGGCGTCAGCGCGCCGCCTTCGACCCGGACGAAGGCGGCGCGTCCGGCCAGGGGCTCGAACAGATCGGCCTCTGTCCCGGTCATGAAGGCCTGCAGCCCCAAAGCTGTGATTTCGTCGAACAGGGCCGCCCGCCGTCCCGCATCCAGGTGCGCCGGCGCCTCGTCCAAGAGCAGGATCGGCCGGGCCGCCCCGCCCGACAGCCGCCCGACCTGAGCCAGGATCAGGTTCAACACCAACGCCTTCTGCTCTCCCGAAGACCCCTCCGCCGCCGGCCGGTTCTTCTCGCGATGCAGGGCCGTCAGATCGGCCCGGTGCGGCCCGAACAGCGAGCGACCCGCCGCCCCGTCGCGGTTCCGCGCCTTCAGCATACCTTCGCGGATCGCGCCTGCCAGAGCCGCCTCGTCGGCCCCCTCCGCCGCCAGCTGTTCGGTCTCTCCGACCAGGGCCAGATCGGCTTGCGGAAACGGCCGCTCGGACCGGGCGTCGATCGCGGCCTGAAGCACGCTCAGCGCCCGGGCCCGCGCCATGGCCGCTCGTGCTCCAGTCTCGGACAGCCGCGCCTCCAGCGCATCCAGCCACAGCGGGTCGGCCTCGCGCCCCTCGGCCCCGTCGATGAGGAGCCGCAGCCGCTCGCGCAGCGCCTTTTCGTAGCCCGACACCACAGCTGCGTGACCGGGCTCCGCCGCGAACACCAGCCGGTCGAAGAATTTCAGCCGCTCGGCCCGCGCGTCCGAAAACAGTCGATCCTGCTCCGGCGTCGCCCAGACCGGCCGCAGAAAGTCGAGCAACCGCCCTGGCTGGGCCGTCTCCCCGTCGATCCGCACCATCCGCCGCCCGGCTCCGGCGACCTGCACCCCGGTGCCCAGCCGCACCTCGTCACCCTCATAGTCCAGGGTCAGGGCCACGGCCCAGGCCCTTCCCCCGACCTCGCCCGGCTCACGCCGCCCCATCTCCTGCGCCGTCGCCGCCCTCAGCCCCTTGCCGGGGGTGAACAGGCTCAGCGCCTCCAGCAGATTGGTCTTGCCCGCCCCGTTCGGCCCATGCAGCACCACCGGCCCCGCCGGGATCGGCAGGCTCGCGGACGCATAGGACCGGAAATCGGTGAGGGTGAGGGAGGTGATCACGAGGGGCGAACCCGCCGCCCCGGGCTTAGACCCGCAGCGGCATCAGCACATACTGGACGCCCGGATCGCCTGGGTCGAGGACCAGGGTCGGGCTGGCCGGGTCGGCGAACATGAAGGTCGCGTTCTCGCCCGTGATCTGGCCGGCGACGTCCAGCAGGTAGCGGGCGTTGAAACCGATCTCGAACGGAGCCTCGGAATAGCCGATCTCGACCTCCTCGACGCCCTGCCCGGCTTCCATGTTGCGGACGGTCAGGGTGACGCGGTCCAGCTCGAAGGCCAGTTTCACCGAGCGGCTCTTCTCGGCCGAGATGGTGGCGACGCGGTCGACGGCCGAGGCGAAGACGGCGTTGTCGATATCGGCCTGCTTGTCGTTCCCCTTGGGGATGACGCGCATGTAGTCGGGGAAGGCGCCGTCGATGACCTTGGAGGTCAGGGAGGCCGCCCCGAACTCGAAGCGGATCTTCTGCGGCGAGACCTGGACCTCGACCGGGCCGGAGCCGTCGTCGAGCAGGCGGCGAACCTGATCGACGGTCTTCCTGGGCACGATCACGCCGGGACCACCCGCCGCACCCTCCGGCGCCGGGGTCTCGGCTAGGGCCAGACGGTGACCATCGGTCGCCACGGCCCGCAGCAGCGGAATGCCTGCCTCCGCCACCGTGTGGAGGTAGAGGCCGTTCAGGTAGTAGCGGGTCTCTTCGGTCGAGACGGCGAAGCGGGTCTTGTCGATCAGCCGCGCCAGGTCTTCCTTCATCAGGGTGAAGCGGGTCCCCGAGTTCTCGGTCGACATGACCGGGAAGTCGCCCGCCGGCAGGACCGGCAGGTTGAACTTGGACCGGCCCGCCTGGACCGTCAGGCGCGGGTCGTCGCCGTTGTAGGTCAGGGCGACCTCGGCCCCGTCGGGAAGCTTGCGGACGATCTCGTAGAGGGTGTGGGCCGGGGCGGTGATCTGGCCCTCGACCTGGACGGTCGCCTCGGCCTCGTCGACCATCTCCATGTCGAGGTCTGTGGCGGCGAAGCTCAGCTTGTCCCGGCCCGCCGACAGCAGGACGTTGGACAGGATCGGAATAGTGTTCCGACGCTCGACCACGCTCTGAACGTGGCCGAGGGCCTTCAGGAGCGCGGAACGTTCGATGGTCAGTTGCATGTCGTCTCGGGGCCCGGGGCGAGGCTGAATCAGCCCTCGCCGAATACTTGGCTCAGGACACTAAAGGATTGGCGGCGGGGAGCAACCACAGGGTCAGCCCTCATCGTCCCCGGCCAGGCCCATCATGTGGAAGCCGGCGTCGACATGGATGACTTCGCCCGTGGTCGAGAAGCCGAGGTCGGAGCACAGCCACAGGGCGGCGCCGGCGACGCCCTCCATCGAGGTGTCCTCCTTCATGGCCGACATGGCGCGGCCCTGACTGATCATGCCCCGGCCGCCCGAGATGCCGGCGAGCGACAGCGTGCGCATGGCGCCGGCCGAGATGGCGTTGACGCGGATGCCCTTGGGACCCAGGTCGCGGGCGATGTAGCGGGTCGCCGCTTCCAGCGCCGCCTTGGCCACGCCCATGGTGTTGTAGTTGGGGATGGCCCGCTCGGAGCCGAGGTAGGTCATGGTGATCATCGACCCGCCGTTCGGCATCAGCTTCGAGGCGCGTCTGGCGACGTCGACGAAGCTGAAGCAGGAGATGTTCATCGCCAGCAGGAAGCTGTCGCGGCTGGTGTTCTCGATGAAGGAGCCCTTCAGCTCGTCCTTGTTGGCGAACGCCACGGAGTGGACGACGAAGTCGATCGTGCCGAACTCGGCTTCCAGCTGGTCGAAAGCCGCGTCCATCGAGGCGTCGTCGGTGACGTCGGCCTGGATCAGCAGCTTGGCGCCGACGCTTTCGGCCAACGGGCGCACACGGCGCTCAAGCCCCTCGCCGAGGTAGGTGAAGGCCAGCTCGGCGCCCTGCGCCGCCAGCTGGGAGGCGATGCCCCAGGCGATGGAGTTGGAGTTGGCGACCCCCATGACCAGGCCCTTCTTGCCCTTCATGAGTTCGCCTGCGGGCATGTTCCAGCTGGATTCACCGGCCATGGATCGTCTTCCTTTTTAGTGGCCTACCGCTCGCGACGCGGTCGCTCGCTGCTTGAGGCCGGACGTGTATGCGTGGGTCTAGACCTTCGAGAAGATGACCGTGCCGTTGGTGCCGCCGAAGCCGAAGCTGTTGGACATGACCGTGGTCATCGCGCCGTCGTGGCGTTGGCGCAGGATCGGCATGCCCTCGAACTCGGGATCGAGGGTCTCGATGTGGGCGCTTTCCGAGGCGAAGTCGTTGTCGAGCATCAGCAGCGAATAGATCGCCTCCTGCGCCCCGGCGGCGCCCAGCGAATGGCCCGTCAGCGACTTGGTCGAGGAGATCATCGGCATGTCGGAGCCGAAGACCTCGCGCACCGCGCCCATCTCCTTGGCGTCGCCGACCGGGGTCGAGGTGCCGTGGGGATTGAGGTAGTCGATCTTGCGGTCGCCCGCCTGTTCGAGAGCAATGCGCATGCAACGGGCCGCGCCTTCGCCCGACGGGGCGACCATGTCGTAGCCGTCGGAGTTGGCGCCGTAGCCGACGACCTCGCCGTAGATCTTCGCGCCGCGAGCGACGGCGCGCTCGTACTCTTCCAGCACCACGATGCCGGCGCCGCCGGCGATGACGAAGCCGTCGCGATTGGCGTCATAGGCGCGGGACGCGACCGAGGGGGTGTCGTTGAAGTTGGAGGACATGGCGCCCATGGCGTCGAACATGTTCGACATCGACCAGTCGATGTCCTCGCAGCCGCCGGCGAAGACGACGTCCTGCTTGCCCCACTGGATCTGTTCGGCGCCGGCGCCGATGCAGTGGACCGAGGTCGCGCAGGCCGAGGAGATCGAATAGTTGATGCCGCGCATCTCGAACCAGGTCGACAGGACCGCCGAGGGGCCGGACGCCATGGCCTTGGGCACCGCGAACGGGCCGATGCGCTTGGGCGAGCCGCGCTCGACCGTGGTCTGGGCCGCCTGCAGGATCACCTGGGTGGAGGGCCCGCCCTCGCCAACGATCAGGCCGATGCGGTCGTCCTTGATCTCTTCCGGGGTCATGCCGGAATCCTTCAGCGCTTCCTCGAAGGCGATGTGGCCCCAGGCCGTGCCGTTGGCGAGGAAGCGGGCCGCGCGACGGTCCACCAGCGGCGCCCAGTCCTCGGCCGTGACGCCCAGCGACGGGGGCGCCCAGACCTGGGAGCGGAAGCCATGCTGGATGTGATCGGGAGCCGAGACCACGCCCGACTTGGCATTGCGCAGAGAGGCCGTGACCTCTTCCCGGCCGGTGCCGATGGAGGAGACGATGCCCAGACCCGTGACGACGACACGCCGCATTAGAGTTTCCTTCTCTTGTCAGTCTTGATCCGCGTTGACCGCGGTTATTGTGTGTTGGTCAGGCGTCGGTGGCGGATTCGCCCGCCTGGAACAGGCCGACGCGCATGTCCGTGGCCGTATAGATAGGCACGCCGTCGGCTTCCATCACCCCGTCGGCGATGCCCATGACGAGGCGACGGTTGATGACCCGCTTGAGGGTGATCTTGTAGGTGACTTTCTTCACATCCGGCTGGACCTGGCCCGTGAACTTGACCTCGCCGACGCCGAGCGCCCGGCCGCGACCGGGACCGCCGATCCAGCCGAGGTAGAAACCGACCAGCTGCCACATGGCGTCGAGGCCCAGGCAGCCCGGCATGACCGGGTCGCCGATGAAGTGGCATTGGAAGAACCAGAGGTCTGGATGGATGTCGAGTTCGGCCTCGACATAGCCCTTCCCGTGTTCGCCGCCGTCGCCGTTGATCTGGGTGATCCGGTCGAACATCAGCATCGGCGGGGCCGGCAGCTGGGCGTTGCCCGGCCCGAACAGCTCGCCACGGCCCGAGGCCAGGAGGGCGGCGTGGTCGAACGACGAAGGGTATTTCGAGGTGCTCAAGACGGTCGCGGCTCCAGGTGTTCGAGACTGAGACAACGCGCGGCGGCGAGACTCGGGCCCCTGTGTTGCGCCGGAGTTACACGAGGGGGGCGGGCGGCTCAACCGTGCAGGGACGGGACGCTTGGCGGTTTGGCCGGGAACTCCCTCTCCCGGCGGGAGAGGGAGGCGCGCCTCATCGCTCCTCCGCTGCGAACGGGTGTGGGGAAGTCGACGGAGCCTGGGCGGTCGCCCGGAACCGAGGTGGCCCCCTGCTTTCGCGTTACGGGGACCGATGAATGTTTTTCGGCTCGCGCCGAGGCTCCGTCCCCGACCGGGTCCGCGAGCGTCGCCCAGCGGGTGTACGGACACCCCGGGAGGGCCGGTCTCTCCGCCTCGGCGAAGGTCGGCACAGGTCCCGGGTCCTTTGGACCCTCAGGCGATAGGCCCGCGACGGGCGGCGGGCTCAGGCCCGCCGGGCTCCGAGGTTTCACGCCCCTCGGACAACCCCGTTGCGATCGGCCCCGCCGCACGTCCGGGTCCTGGGCCCAGGACGCCTTCCCCAACGACGGGATGGGAGCAGTGTAACGGAGGAATCCGGGGCGCCTGCAATATAGGTCCTAATCAGAGCCGGGCGTTGATTTCGTTGGGCGAATTCGGGTGTCTGTTGATGGGTGTGGCCGTCTGCGCCGTCTCCCAGAGGGAGAGGGTTGTTATTCTGCTTCCCCCGCCGGGCGGGACGCGTCGCACAGAGGGCGGTCGCCGGCGCCGAAGATCGAACTTTCGGGAACCCAGCCGCGCAGTTTCCTCGCACGGACCTCGCACCAGCCGTCCTTGCAGTCGTCGAGCGAGATGACCGAGCGGGGCGAGAAGCGGGCCTTGACGCCGGCCTCTTCGGAGCGATGCGAACGGACCGGGATTTCGTCGGTCGAGGCGTTGAAGGCGCCGCGACGGGCCGAGACGACGCTGCGGTGGACCCAGGCGACGGAGCCTTCGGGGTCGCAGATCTTACGCCACTCGCGGGTCTCGGCGATGACCTGGATCGGCAGGCCGGCGGCGCGGTATTCCCACAGGATGCCGTAGTCGAGACCGGGTCCGGTGCGGGCGCGGACTTCGGAGGACTTGAGCGAAACCCAGCGCGGCACCTCAAGGCCGGTCGGGGTCGGGCGGCCGTCGGGCATGGTGGCGCCGGCTCCGGCCATGACGCCGAGGCACAGGATCGCGCCTGCGCCGGCGATGCGACGCGAGAGGCTTTGGAAGCGGCTGCGAGACTTGCTAGACACCGGCTGGGATCCGTCACACGCGGCCCGCCCTGCGACGCCCGCGAAATCATCCAAGGTCCCCATGTCCCACCCCCGGCTTAAGGTCGTCTTAACCAGAAGGTTGCCCGACGCGGTCGAGACGCGGATGCGCGAACTTTTCGACGCGGAACTGAACCTGAAAGACGTCCCGATGGACCGGGCGGCGCTGGAAGCGGCGGTGCAGAGGGCCGATGTCCTGGCGCCCACCATCACCGACGAGATCGACGCGAACTTGATCGCCAAGGCCGGCGATCAGCTGAAGATGATCGCCAATTTCGGCGCGGGTGTGGACCACATCGACATCGATGCAGCCGTCGCGCGCGGCATCATCGTCACCAATACGCCCGGCGTCCTGACCGAGGACACCGCCGATCTGGCGATGAGCCTGATCCTCGCGGTCAGCCGTCGACTGGTGGAGGGCGCCAATATCGTCCAAAGCGGGGACTTCCAGGGTTGGACCCCGACCTGGATGTGCGGGCGCAAGCTCTGGGGCAAGCGGCTGGGCATCGTCGGCATGGGCCGGATCGGCCAGGCCCTGGCGCGGCGAGCCAGGGCTTTCGGGATGCAGGTCCACTATCATAACCGCAAGCCCGTCTCGGAGCGGATCGCAGAGGAACTCGGCGCGACCTACTGGGACGACCTGGACCAGATGCTGGCGCGGATGGACGTGATCTCGCTGAACTGTCCGGCGACGAGGGAGACGCATCACCTGTTGTCGGCCGAGCGGCTGGCCCGGCTGCAGCCGCACGCCATCCTGATCAATACCGCGCGGGGCGAGCTGATCGACGAGGCGGCCCTGGCCGAGGTGGTGGGGCGGCGCGGGATCGCGGGCGTCGGTCTGGACGTCTACGAGAACGAGCCGGCGATTCATCCCGGGCTGATGGGGCATGCGAACGTGGTGCTGTTGCCCCACCTCGGCTCGGCCACCCTGGAGGCGCGCCAGGACATGGGCGATCGCGTCATTTTGAACGTAATGACGTTCCAGAACGGCCATCGTCCGCCCGATCGTGTCATTCCGGCGATGCTCTGAGGGCCGGACTCCGGCGTGATCCGGGCCATGCGGGGCGACCCCGAGGTCATTTCGGGGCGGCTGAAACAATCGGTAACGGATGTGGTTAGGTCTGTCAGCGGGCGCTTTGGTCCCGTGTCATCAAACGACAGAATCATGATCCGCAAGACCGTACTTCTGGCCGGTGTGACCGCCGCCCTTCTCACCGCCGCTCCGGCCCTGGCCCAGGACGCGCCTGCCGCTCCGGCTGCCCAGGCCCAGGCCTCGGGTTCGATCCAGCTTCAGCCCGGCGCCAGCGTCAAGGGTTCGGACGGGGCCGTTCTCGGTACGCTGGAAGGCGTCCAGAACAACGCCGCCGGCGAACAGGAGCTGACGGTTCGCGGTTCTGACGGAGCTTTGCGCGGGGTGGGCCTCGCCGGCCTGACGCAACAGGGCGCCGATGTCGTGGTGGGCGTTTCCTCCGCCGAGTTCGCGACCGCGCCGGTCGTGGAGGACTCGGCTCCGGCGACCACGGACGATATGGCCCCGACGCCGGGCGACGCGACCGCCAATCCTTCGCCGATCCCGGGCCAGCCTGTGACAAAGCCGGCCGAGGACACCACCGAGCCGGAAGCGACCGAGCCGGAAGCCTCGCCGACGCCCCAGGGCTAAGCGACGCTCAGCAGCACGACGAAAAAAGGGGCGGCCCGACGGGCCGCCCCTTCTTTTGTGTCCGAAAGGATCGGATCAGGCGCGACGCTTGACCAGACCCAGGAGGAACAGCAGCAGGCAGGCGCCCAGGAAGGCGACCAGCAGGGTGATCAGGTTGAAACCGCCGACGGCGATGCCGAGCAGGTTGCCGGCGATGAAGCCGCCGAGCAGGGCGCCGATGACGCCGACGATGAGGTTGGTGACGAGGCCGTGGTTACGACCCATGACTTTTTCAGCCAGCCAGCCGGCGACGATGCCGATGACGATCCAGCCGATGATTCCGAGACCCATAGTTCCATTCCTTCCAAAGCTAAGGTGCCTCGATAATGCGCACCACCGGCCAAGGTTGCCTGATTGCGACTCGCAACGTCGTCGATCCGCGTTCGACGGTTCTCCCCTGCCAAGCGAAGTCGGCACGGTCGTTGCGCGAGTTCAGGCGAGCCGTGCCGCTTTGGCACAGCCCTCTAGAACAAGGGGAATGGGCAATGGCCACCGATATCGATCTCCACCTGGGCCGCCGTCTGCGCCGTCGTCGTCGCCTGCTGGGCCTGACGCAGCAGCAGCTGGCCATCCAGGTCGGCATCCGTTTCCAGCAGATCCAGAAATACGAGTGCGGCGCGAACCGCATCTCGGCCGCCCGCCTGTGGCAGCTGGCCGAGGCGCTCGAAACGCCGATCAGCTATTTCTACGACGGCCTGGCCGAGGCGATGGAACGCAAGGAACAGGCGGGCGCCAACGGCGGCGAGATGTTTTCCCGCAAGGAAACCCTCGACCTGATCCAGGCCTACTACCAGCTGGGCGAACGCCCGCGTCGCCGTCTGCTCGACCTGGCGAAGTCGCTGCATACGGAAGGCGACGTGGTCGCTTCCTAGGGCTTAGGTCGTAGGTGTTAGGGCTTAGTAGGGGAGTGAGTTCAGGGCGGCTTGACTAAGCCCTACTCCCTAAGCCCTAAGCCCTACCTATGACCGAATTCGAATCCTTCGCCGTCGAACTGGCCGCCGAGGCCGCCAAGGTGACCTTGCCGTTCTTCCGGGGCGACTATGCCGAGGAGAACAAGGCGGGTGCGGGCGTCTTCGATCCGGTCACGGAAGCGGACAAGGGGGCGGAAGCCGCCATCCGGCGACTGATCGCCAGCCGGTATCCCGACCACGGGGTCATCGGCGAGGAGTATGGAGAAGACCGGCCGGACGCAGAACACGTCTGGATCCTGGACCCCATCGACGGAACCCGCGCCTTCATCGCGGGCCTGCCGATGTGGACGACCCTGATTGCACTCAGGGAAGGTGGACGATCCACTGTCGGCGCCATCTCCCAGCCGTACATCGGCGAACTGTTCCTGGGCGGACCTTCGGGCGCGGTCCTGATGAGCCGGGGCCAGACGCGGCCGATCCGCGTGCGCGCTTGCGAGAAACTCACCGACGCGATCATCGCCACGACCGCGCCGGAGATCTTCACCCCGCCGGAGTTCGGCGCCTGGACCCAGGTGATGGCGGCCGCGCGGCTGGCCCGCTACGGCTGCGACGCCTATGCCTACGCCATGCTGGCCATGGGCCGGATCGACATGGTGGCCGAGACCGGGCTGAAGCTGTGGGACTGGTCCGCCCTCATCCCCGTGGTCGAGGCGGCCGGGGGCGAGGTCACCGACTGGCGCGGGGAGGCCGTGTCGGGCGACGGGCGCATTATCGCCGTGGGCGACCCCCGCGTGCGCGAACAGGCGCTGGTCGCGTTCCGCCGCGGGGCCCAGTAAGTCCGACTAGAACGGCAGGATATTGCGCTGGCGGCTGTAGGCCATGGTGCCGACGTTGGCGCCGAGGCGCAGGCCCACGCCCGTGCGGACCGGAGCCAGGACGATGCCGTCGGCGCGCTGGTAGTTCACGCCCAGACCCGCGATCAGATAGGCCGTGCCCTCCACGCCCGGGTAGCGGCGATAGATCGCGTCCGGGGCGTAGAGACCATAGACGAGGGTGAAGACGCGCGAGGCGTTGCCGCCGATGTCCCAGCCGATCGAGGTTCCCTGCCAGTAGACGTCCTGCGAGGCCGAATGGTCCTTCATGTGCAGGGCGCCGCGGCCGTAGCGCAGGCCGATGACGGCCGCGCCGGCGCCCTCCTCGCCGGCGATATAGGCGGTGGGGGCGTCGCCCTGGTCGCGGAAGATGCGTTCGATGGCCGCGCCCATGGCCTCGGCGGCGATGCCGAGCTCGCGCGAGCCGGCCGCGACCAGTTCGTCGGCCGTATAGGCCTGGGCGTTGGCGTCCGAGGCGATCGGATAGTTCGGCTCGGTCGGCTGACGCGGGCCGGTGGCGCAGGCGCCGAGCGCGGTCATGGAGGCGGCGGCGAAACCGGTCTGGATCAGGTGGCGGCGGTGCATTTCGGTGTCCCCAAATCTCTTGGCCCGTCCCTGTCGAGCGTGACGGGAAGGTCGCCGGGCTTTGCGTCAGCCTTGGGGCGGCGAGGTTAACGAGAGGTTGCCGGACTTGCCGCTATTACCGATCCCGCGCCGCTTGAGTCTCGGCCTCGTCTGCCTTTCGGCATTGCCCGATCACCTGATGACCATCGCGATCCGATCGGTACGCCAGCGTCCTACGGTCGATGTGGTTCGTGCCGTAGGCGTCGTGCCTGTAGTCTTCCCAGGACCATCCCGTGTGATCCATCGTCACCGCCGTGGATGAGGATCGGAACGTTTCCGACAGGGTGACGGCGTTGAGAGAACCCGGTCGCAGTGAGAGGGTGACGTTCATCCTGTAAGGTGGGAAGGCCTCGACATCGCACTCGAACTCAAGCGGGCTGGTCTCCAGCGGGCCCGTCAGGGCCGCCGTCATCAAGAGTGCAATCATCAGCTGGTCCCTTCATCGGCGACAGGGGGCGCGTCCCACTCTCGAACGCCGCCGACGCGGTGTCTGCTTCCCGGTCCTGACGGTCGTCGCGATCCTTGCGGTGTCCTCGCGGTCGGGATGGTTCTAGAGGGAGCCGATGGAGCTTCCCCTGATCCCCGGCCGCGAGTGTGGGCCTTGCGTCGAGTGCTGCCGTTTCATTCCGCTGGACCTGCCGGAGCTGTCGAAGCCGACGGGCAAGCTGTGCGGCTATTGCGTGGATGGGGCCGGGTGTTCGGTCCATGCGGTGCGGCCCCAGACGTGCCGGACGTGGTTCTGCGTCTGGCGGGTGGTGGAGCTGGACGAGGCGTGGCGGCCGGATTTGAGCGGGATCATCGTACGGCCGGACGGACTGCTGACCGGGCAGATGACGCTGTACGTCGTGCGGCGGACCGACTTCCTGAGGTCGGCGCTGCTGTTCGACACCGTGGCGCAATGGCTGGGCGAGGGCTTGAGAATGGCGATCAGCGTGCCGGGACCGGTGGGAACCCTGCCGGTGCGGGCGGAGGTGACGGAGTTCCTCCTGCCAGCGGTGGCGGCGGGGGATGACGTTGGGTTTGCGACGTTGTTCGAGCGGGTCCTGGATAGCCTCGATCAACATGATTTCGAACCGGACGGGATCGAGGAGCGGTACGCGGTGATCTGAACCCTCTCCCGGACGGAGAGGGTCGTTTCAGTGCTTGTCGGTCTTGCCGGTGATCCAGTCCATCAGGGCCAGCATGACGCCGGAGGCGACGAAGGTCAGGTGGATGATGACGCCCCACATGGCCTCGACCTCGTTGATCTGGCCGCCCTCGGAGAAATGCATGAAGAATTTCAGGAGCTGGATGCCCGAGATCGCGACGATGGAGGCGATCAGCTTCATCTTAAGGCCCGAGAAGTCGACCGTGCCCATCCACGGCGGCCGGTCCGTCTCACCCTCGAGATCGAGCTTGGAGACGAAATTCTCGTAGCCCGAGAACATCACGATCAGCAGCAGATTGCCGGCCAGCGACAGGTCCACCAGCGACAGGACTGCGAGGATGGCGTCGTTGGAGCTCATGCCGTGCCCGGCCGTGAAAGCCTGGGGCACGTAATAGATCAGCTCGCGAACGAAGACGATCAGCAGCATGAACAGGGCCGCCGCCAGACCGACGTAGAAGGGCGCCATCAGCCAGCGCGATCGGAACAGCGCGCGTTCGAACGCGGTTTCCAGTCTCGGTTTGATGCTCACGGCGACGCCCTCCCCTGCTTCGCTTGGTTCTGGCCGAAAGCGTGCGGGGAGATCAACCCTTTACCCGAACCGCCCAGCCTGCGCCGGGCAGTTCGGACAGGTCAGGAGCGGAGCACCGCACCCAGCTTGGTCGCCGCGGCGACGATCCTGGCCGACAGGGCCTCGATCTCCACTTCGGTCAGGGTGGCTTCGCGGGGCTGGATCGCGACCTCGAGCGCGACGGACTTGGAGCCCTCGGGCACGCCCGGACCGCGATAGACGTCGAAGACGCGAACCTCGGCGATCAGGGCCTTGTCGGCGCCCTGGACGGCGCGAACCAGATCGCCGGCGGCCTTGGCTTCCTCGACCACGAAGGCGAAGTCGCGGGTCAGGGGCATGAGATTCGGCAGGTCGGCGTTGCCGCGCGCCTTGGTCGCCTTGGACTTGGGCTCGGGGACGGCGTCCAGCACGATCTCGAAGGCCAGGATCGGGCCGTCGGCGTCGAGCGCCTTGAGCACGCGCGGGTGGACGGCGCCGAACTCGGCGATGATCGTCTTGGGGCCGAGTTGGAGACGGGCCGAACGGCCGGGGTGCCACCAGTCGCGGTTCTGACCTTGGGCCAGCTGCAGCGAGGCTACGGGTGCGCCGATCGCATCCAGCACGGCGATCAGATCGGCCTTGAGCGCGAACATGGGATCCTCTCCCGCGCCGGTCCAGCTGCGGGCCGCGCGGGGGCTGACGAGGCCGGCGATGACGGTGCGCTGGTCGTTCGGCTCGTCGCCCAGATAGATGGGGCCGATCTCGAACAGGGCGACGTCGCCGTGGCCCCGCGCGGCGTTGCGGGCCGCCGCCTGGATCAGATTCGGCAGGGCCGAGGGGCGCATGCAGTCGAGGTCGGAGGCGATGGGGTTCTCAAGGACCAGTTTGTCGCCGCCGCCGCCGAACAGGGTCGCGATCGACTGTTTGGTGAAGGACCATGTGACGGCTTCGGCATAGCCCAGCGATGCCAGCGCCCGGCGGGCCGTGCGGACGCGGGCCTGACGCGGGCTGAGCACGCCTTTCGAAGGCGCGCCCTGATCGGGCAGCGGGGTGTTCGGCAGGTGCTGGAAGCCGTGGATGCGGGCGACCTCTTCCACGAGATCGGCCTTGCCCTCGACGTCGCGACGCCAGGACGGCGGGGTGACGATCCAGGGCTTGTCCGAACCGGCGGGCGCGGCCTGAACGAGGAAGCCGAGCTGGCCCAGGATGGTGCCGATGCGGTCGGTCTCGAGGTCCATGCCGGACAGCTGTTTGACGTAGGCCGGGTCAAAGGCGAAGGGCGTCGGGTTGGCTGGGTGCTCTCCGGCCAGGACGATCTCGGACGGCTCGCCGCCGCAGAGGTCGAGGATCAGCCGAGTGGCCAGTTCGATGCCGGGGATGACCGAGGCCGGGTCGACGCCGCGCGCGAACCGGTACTGCGCATCCGACGAGATGGTCAGGGTGCGGCCGGTCTGGGCCGTGACGATGGGGTCGAACCAGGCGCTCTCAAGGAAGACGTCGGTGGTCTCGTCAGAGCAGCCGGTGGACTCCCCGCCCATGACGCCGCCGAGGCCGATGGGCCGTTCGCCGCCGGCGTCCGCGATGACGCTCATGCTCGGGTCGACGGTGTAGGTCTTGCCGTCCAGGGCGATCAGATGCTCGTGTTCGCCCGTCGCGGCCGAAATCTGGCCGCCGCGCACGACGATCTCGGAGCCGACCAGCTTGTTCAGGTCATAGACGTGCAGAGGCCGGGCGCGATCGTAGGCGATCAGATTGGTGACATCGACCAGACGGTTGATGGAGCGCAGGCCGATGGCTTGCAGACGAGTCTGGAGCCAGGCGGGCGACGGGCCGTTCTTCACGCCCCAGATGACGCGGCCGGCGAAGACCGGGCATTGTTGCGGGGCCTCGAGCCGGACTGAAACGGTCGAGGGGAAGCCGCCGCGCACGGTGGCGACGTCATAGTGCTTCAGCTTGCCCACCCCGGCGGCGGCCAGGTCGCGGGCGATGCCGGCGACGCCCAGCCAGTCGGGGCGGTTGGGCGTGACCTCGAAGTCGATGACGGGCTCGGCGCCGAACAGTTTGGCGACGGGCGTGCCGACCGGAATCTCGGGCGGGAGTTCCTGGATGCCGTCCGATTCCTCGGACAGGTTCAACTCGGAGGCCGAGCAGAGCATGCCGTTCGACACGACGCCGCGCACCGGCTTCTCGACCAGGGTGACGCCAAGGCCCGGCACATAGGCGCCGATGGGGGCGTAGATGGTGGTCAGGCCTGCCCGGGCGTTCGGGGCGCCGCAGACGATCTCCTTCATGCCGTCGACGGTCTCGACCTGACAGACCTGGAGCCGGTCGGCGTTGGGGTGCCGGGCCGCCGAGACGATCCTGGCCACGGTGAACGGGGCGAGCGCGGCGGCCGGATCGGCCACATGCTCGACCTCCAGCCCGGCCATGGTCATGGCCTCGGCGACCGCATGGACGTCGGCGTCGGTTTCGAGATGGTCCTTGAGCCAGGACAGGGTGAATTTCACGGGATCAGGCCTTGGCTGGCGACAGGGACTTCACCATCGCGTCCACATAGCCGTCCGTGCCGGCGAAGCCGATGCCGATGAACAGACACCCTTCGAACACGCAGTCGTTCAGCGCCACGCAACCCACCAGCATCGGGCCGGCCGCGCGCAGGAACAGGTTCCGGACATCGCCGGACGCGTCGCCAAGGTTGCAGTTGTGCAGCAGGCCGTGGTCGGCCTGGACCACGACGGCGGGACCGGTGATGACGCAATCGACGAAGCGGCGACCGCGCAGGCCGCCCGTGGCGTCCAGGGCCAGCGCCAGGTCGGCGATGGGAATGCGGACGTTCTCGAACACCAGGGGCGTGACCAGGTCGGCCGGCACGGGGCCCGTCTTGTTGAGATCAAACATTGGTCACGCTCCGGATCGCCGACAGTTCGTTGATGATGTTCTCGCTGCCGGTGAAGCCCAGGGCGTGGAACTCGCAGCCCACGAAGGTGCAGTTGACCACCGGGATCGCGCCGATCGCCATGTTGCGCACCGGGCGCAGCAGCATGTTGCCGATGTCGCCGCGCGACTCCCCGAAATTCACGTTGTCGAACGTCGTGCCCGGCAGGATCAGCATGATCGACGGACCCTCGATGCGGCAGCCGGTGAAGGTGACGCCGTCGATCTGGGCGCGACCGGCGCGCATGTAGTGCATGAACAGCTCGTAGAGCGCCATGTCCTCGTTCACGAAGGCGCGCTTGGAGAAGTCGCTCGCCAGGTTCAGGCGGCGGCCCAGGCCGGTCAGCATGGGCATGTCGGAGGCGGTGTCGGTCATGGCGTGTCCTCAGCTGAGGCCGGAAGCGGGGTTGGGGGCGGCGAAGGCCGAGAAGCCGTAGTGGGCCAGCCAGCGGACGTCGGCCTCGAACATGGGGCGCAGGTCCGGCACGCCGTACTTCAGCATGGCCATGCGATCCACGCCCATGCCGAAGGCGAAGCCCTGCCATTCGTCCGGATCGATGCCCGACTGACGCAGCACATTGGGATGAACCATGCCGCAGCCCAGGATCTCCAGCCAGTCGTCGCCCTCGTTCAGCACCAGCTTGCCGCCCGAGCGGTCGCAACGGATGTCCATCTCGGCCGAGGGCTCGGTGAAGGGGAAGTGGTGGGGGCGGAAGCGGGCGTCGACGCCGTCCAGCTCGAAGAACCGCGCGACGAAGGTCTCCAGGGTCGTCTTCAGGTGACCCATGTGGATGTCCTTGCCGATCACCAGACCCTCGATCTGGTGGAACATCGGAGTGTGGGTAGCGTCCGAATCCTTCCGGAAGGTGCGGCCCGGCGCGATGATGCGGATCGGCGGCTGCTGGCTCAGCATCGTGCGGATCTGCACCGGCGAGGTGTGGGTGCGCAGCACCTTGCGCTCGCCCGTCTCCGGGTCGGGCTTCAGGAAGAAGGTGTCGTGCATCTCCCGCGCCGGATGCTTGGGCGGGAAGTTCAGGGCGGTGAAGTTGTGGAAGTCGTCCTCGATGTCCGGGCCTTCGGCGACGGCGAAGCCCATCTCGGCGAACAGGGCGATCATCTCGTCCATGACCTGCATGGTCGGGTGGACCCCGCCCTTGCGACGCGGACGGGCCGGCAGGGTCAGGTCGACCGTCTCGGACAGCAGGCGGGCGTCGAGCTCGGCGGCCTCGAGCGCCGCCTTTTTGTCGGCGAGCGCGGCGGCGACGCGGTCGCGCAGACCGTTGATCATCGGCCCCTGTTCCCGGCGCTGTTCCGGGCTCATGGCGCCCATGCCCTTGAGCAGGCCCGAGATGGTCCCGGTCTTGCCGAGCGCGGCGACACGCACGGCCTCGACCTCGCCGACGGTGGCCGCCGAGCCGATGGCGTTGATCAGTTCGAGTTCGAGGGTCGCGAGATCGGTCATGGTGCGGACCGTCTAGCGATCCGAGGCGCGTTCGTCACGTCCGGCGGGGCGGAAAGCGATCAGGGCCCGGCGGTCCCGGCGGCGATGGCGGCGGCGAGGTCCTCGGTCGTGCCGGCGTTGGCCGCGACGATCCAGGCGGGCGGCTCGGGCTCCCAGCGAATGGGGCGGCCGTCCGTATGGGTCCAGCGGTGCAGCCAGGAGACGCCATTCCGCCGAACGTATGTGTCGGCGTGGGCGTAGATTGGGTCTTCGAGCGCCTGTTCGAGGGTCACGAACCGATAGCCGCGCGCCAGGTAGAGGGCGTGGATCTGCGGGTACCAGTCGCGGTTCAGGGTCGAGGCGTGCAGCAGCAGGGTCTGGGCCGGTTCGCGGCCGCCGGTGATCTCCGCCCCATACGGTTCGAAGAAATCCAGCACCGTGGTCATGTAGGCGACATAGGCCTCGCCCACCCGCCGCTTGAGAGCCTCGTCGCCGAGGCGGTCGGCCTTGCGATAGACGTCGGCGAACATCCAGTCGACGTTGTCGATGGTGACCGGGGCCACGGTGTAGTTCCGCTCGGCCAGACCGGCGGCGATGGCGTCGTGCTTCGCCTGGGTGTCTCCGGTGAACAGGTAGGGATGGCGGAACCAGCGCAGGGTCCGGCCGCGCGCTTCCAGAACGGAGCGCAACTCCGGCGCGCCCGCATCGGTGTCGGCGAGGTAGGCCTCGGCCGTGTTCGAATGGATGTTGATATGGCTGTCGGTGTGGTTGCCGAGGTCGATGCCGGCGTCGAGCCAGGCGTTCAGGATCTGCGGCAGCAGGGTCGGGCGCTGGGTCGCGCAGACCTTGCCGGCGTTGACGAAGGCCGACGCATGGCTGTCGAGCGGTTCCAGCATGGCCAGGAAGTCGCGGGTCAGGGTCATGGCCTGAACCGGATCGCACATCGCCTCGGCCGGGGCCTGATACGGGAGGTCGTCGAAGGTGACGGCGACGGTGCGCTGCTGGGCCGCGACCGGCCCGGCCATCAGGGCGGCGCAGAGGCTGAGGATCAGGCGTCTGGACATCATGGGCGCACTCCGACTGTGCGCCGACCCTAGCCCACCCGAAACGAAAACGCCCGCTCCGGTGACGGAGCGGGCGCTTCATTTCGTCAAAGACGAAAGGTCCTACTTCAGGGCTTCGCGCACCTTGGCGGCGATGTCCGAGAAGCCCGCGCCTTCCATGGCGATGGCGGCCAGAACCTTGCGGTCCAGCTCGATCCCGGCTTTCGACAGGCCGTGCATGAACTGCGAGTAGGTGAAGCCTTCCTGACGGGCGGCGGCGTTGATGCGCTGGATCCACAGGGCGCGGAAGTTGCGCTTGTTCACGCGGCGGTCGCGGTAGGCGTATTGCCCGGCGCGATCGACGGCGGCCTTGGCCGTGCGGATGGTGTTCTTGCGGCGGCCGGAGAAGCCCTTGGCCTGCTCCAGAACCTTCTTGTGCTTGGCGTGGGACGTTACGCCCCGTTTGACGCGTGCCATAATTTTATTTCCTTCGGAGGGGCCTACCGCGCGCGACGCGGTCGCTTGCTACTTGAGGCCCGAGTTCAAATTCGTTGGGTTGAGATCAGATCAGATGCGCGCGCCGATCAGGCGTACGGCATGTAGGATTTGATCTTCTTGGCGTCGGCGTCGGCCATGACCGAAGTGCCGCGGTTCTGGCGGATGTACTTCGAGTTGTGGCTGATCAGACGGTGGCGCTTGCCGGCGACGCCAGCCTTGACCTTGCCCGTGGCCGTGAATTTGAAGCGCTTTTTGGCGCCCGACTTCGTCTTCAGTTTCGGCATTTTGTCTCTCTGTCTTAGAGGGCCGCCGTTCGGACCGAAATCCGTGCGCCAGCCTGATTAAGAACCGCCCAGGCATGCCTGTTCGCCCGGCGGTTCGGTACGCGAAGGCGCGGCTAGTAGTAGAACCGGCGCGCAAACGCAAGCGGAGTCTGGATCAGGACCGCATCAGTCGGCCGGGTTGTGCCGGGCCAAAAAGGCCGTCGTCTCGGTCAGCATCTGCAACCGCTCGCCGACGCCCTGATCGCTAAGGCTGTGGTTCTGACCGGACAGGGCGGCCAGATGAGCCCTTTCGCCTTCCCCGCCCAGGGCGCGCAGCATCAACTCGCTCTGGGCGAAGGGAACGACGGTGTCGTTCCGACCGTGAATGAGCAGGATCGGCCCCGTCTCGGGCGTGACGAGCCGAGCCGGAGACAGGGTAACGAGCCGGGGATCGTTCGACCCATCGACGCCCATGAACCGCTTCCAGTACCGGATCGCGGCGTTCTCGTCGCCACGGCTGTAGTCGCGGCGCTCGGTGTCCCGCAGCATGGCCTGCAGATCCGATATCCCCGCGATCGAGACGCCGCAGCGATAGGTTCCCGCCTCGAGCGTCATTCCCGCCAGCGCGGCATAGCCGCCGTAACTCCAGCCGACGATGCAGGCGCGGGACGGGTCCACGATCCCTTGAGCCGCGAGATACCGCAGGCCGTCGGAGACGTCCGACTGCATCTTGCGGCCCCATTCGCCATAACCCGCGCGGGTGAGATCGTCGCCGAACCCGGCCGACCCGCGGAACTGGGGCTGGAAGACCGCATAGCCGCGCGAGGCGATGCCCTGGGCCAGCCAGTCGAAGCCGGCGGTGTCGCGCGATTCCGGCCCGCCGTGCGGCAACATCACCACCGGCAGGTTCCGGGTCGCACGCCCGGGCGGCAGGGTCAGATAGCCCACCAGCTGGCGGCCGTCGGCGGCCGTGTAGCGGATCAGGCGAACCTCGCCGACGACGTCGCCGGGCACGCCGGGATAGGCACGCCCCACGATCGACAACCGCTGACGATCGGCGTCGAACAGATAGTAGCCGCCCGTCTCCCCGGGGGCTTCGACGTAGAGGACGACGACCTTGTAGTCGTCGCTGGCCGAAACAAAGGTCAGCTGCGCCTCGGGCGGGAAGGTCGCCTTCAGCGTGTCCCAGACCGCCGCCAGTTCGGGACGGAAGATTTCATACTCCTGGCGCAGGTCCGTGTAGCCGATGGCCGCCAGTGTCCCGTCCGGGGCGTAGATGGCCGAGTCGATGCTGTGCTCGGAATCCAGGGTGTCGCCGACCTCGCCGGTCGCCAGCGAAACCTCGCGGGTGCGCCAGCCGTTTTCGACGTGGGTGCTGACCAGAAGGGTGTCCGCCGTCCGGCCCAGCCCCCAGACCGAAGGCGCATCCAGAAGCGCGCGGTCCTGCATGATCTCGCGCCAGCCGGAACCGGTCCGGGCCGAGAGCCGGTAGAGGCCATTGTCGGCCTGGTAGGCCTGACGCGCGATCGCCTGACCGTCTCGTGTGAGGACGTAGGAACGGGTGTCGCTGGCCCCGGTCAGCTCGCGCCAGCCACGACCGGTGTCGAGTTCGATCCGGTAGACATCGGTCGTGAGGTCGCCGTTCTCATAGGTCGGGGCCACGACCCAGGCCACGGGCTGACCGCGATAGACGCCCCGGGACATCTGGTAGACGGTGTTGATGGCGTTGTGGTCGGCGCGTCGCAGGACCCGTTCATAGCCCCGGGTCCGGACGTTCAGGATCTCCACCGCGCGATAGGCGCCCTGGAACCCGCCCAGGGGCGAATGCTCGGTCGAGACCCGGGACACGGCGACATGGTCGTTCGAAAGCCAGCGGACGCCGGTGATGTTGATGATGCCGGTCTCGACGGCCGCCAGAACCTCGCCGCCGCGCGTCTGGGCGATGACGCGGTTCTGTTCACCCTCGCGTCGCACATAGGCCAGGGTCGCGCCGTCCGGCGAGATCGACACGTTCGAGACCGCCGGCAAGGCGGCGTAGGCCGTCAGGGGCGGGATGGCGGAGACCTCGGTCTGGGCCGCGGCGATTCCGCCGAAGGCGGCGCCGGCCATCGCCAGGATCGCGGTCAGGAGACGAACGCCACGCATCGGAATACTCCCTGTTGCAAGGCTTTCTAGCGAATATCCGTCAGGGTTGCGAGATGGGGGCCGTCACCTGACCCCGTCGCAAGGCCCTGCCCGCGTTGACCGCGATGACAGCCGCCGGGACCGTCAGCAGGGCGCCGACGAGGAAGGGCCAGTCGTGGCCGAGGCCCGAGAACAGGGCGCCGGCGATCAGGGGGCCGAAGATGCGGGCGATCGAGCCCGCGGCCATGTTCAGGCCCAGCATGGCGCCCTGACGATCCGGCGGGGTGGCTCTGGAGATCATGGCCGAGATGTTAGGCATGGCCATCGACATGCCGCAGGCGCCGATGGCCATGATGATCGGGATGCTCCAGCCCTGGACGATGGGCAGGGTGAAGGCGCCGAGGTCGAGGGAGACCGCCGGAAACCAGGCCACGGGGGCCAGGACCTGAAGCACCAGAGAGCCGCCGAACAGCAGCATGCCCGTGGCCAGCACCCGGGTCTCGCCGAACCGCCTGGCCAGCTTGCCGGTGAAGACGCCCTGGTTCAGGGCCGAGACGATGCCGACGATCATGAAGCTGAGCCCCACCTCTCGCGCGCCCCAGGCGTAGCGATCCTCGGCCCAGAGGCCGAAGACGCTTTCCATCGCCGAGAAGCCGGCCATGTAGATGAGGGTGACCAGAAGGACGCGGGACACCACGGGATCGGCGCGAGCGTCGCGGAGGCCGGCCATGAAGGCGGGACGCGGCGCGGCCGGATCGGCCTTGGCGCGGCTTTCCTCGAGGAACAGGAGCACGCCGATGGCGGCCAGAGCCGCCAGTCCGGAGGCCACGAAGATCGGCAGCTGATAGCCGAGGTGGCCGAGTTGCGGCTGGGTCAGGACGCCGCCGAGGCCGGGGCCGACGATGAAGCCCATGCCGAAGGCGGCGCCGATCATCCCCATCCGCCCGGCGCGCTCGGCCGGGGGCGTGACGTCGGCCACATAGCCCTGGACCGTCGAGATGTTGCCGGCGCCCAGACCCGTGAACAGCCGCACCGCCACCGCCAGCCAGATGTTCGGCACGAAGGCGAGCGCCAGATAGCCGACTGCGTTGGAGACCAGGGTGATCAGGAGGACGGGCTTCCTGCCGATCCGGTCGGACAGACGGCCCCAGAAGGGTTCGGCGAAGAACTGCCCCAGCGAATAGGCCGAGAACATGACCGTGATCTGCCACGGCTCGGCGTTCAGGCTCTGGGCGAAGAAGGGCAGGAGCGGGACGACCAGGCCGAACCCGACCAGGTTGATGAACACGATGAGGAACAGCATCGCCAGCGCCGGGGCCTTGGTCTTCGGAGCGCGTGCGGCGGGCGTGTCGGTCATGGGGCCTTCTAGCCGAGGTCGCCGGATACGAAAACGCCCCGGACGATGCCGGGGCGTTTGAGGTGGTCTGATCTGTCAGAGCCTATTTCGGCGCCAGGATCATGATCATCTGGCGGCCTTCCATACGCGGCGCGTATTCGACCTTGGCGATTTCGTCGAAGTCTTCCTGGACCTTGTTCAGCAGCTTCATGCCCAGTTCGGGGTGGGCCATCTCGCGGCCGCGGAAGCGCAGGGTGACCTTCACCTTGTCGCCTTCGTCGAAGAAGCGGTGCATGGCCTTGGCCTTCACCTCATAGTCGTGGGTGTCGATGTTCGGACGAAGCTTGATCTCTTTCAGCTCGACGACCTTCTGGCGCTTGCGGGCCTCGGCCTTCTTCTTTTGCTCCTGGAAGCGGAATTTGCCGTAGTCGAGGATCTTGGCGACGGGCGGTTCGGACGTCGAGACGATCTGGACCAGATCCATGCCCGCCTCCTCGGCGGCCTCCAGCGCAGCGGAGGTCGGCATGACCCCCTGTTTCTCGCCATTCTGATCGATCAACAGAACGCGGGGCGCGCGGATATCCTGGTTCATGGGGGGGCCGTCCTTGACGGGCGGCTGGTTCATCGGACGGCGAATGGGCGTCGTTTCCTTATGTTTTCGAACTTGCAAGGGTCAGCGCGCGGTGCTCTGCCGCGTTCCCCAAGGCGGGCTATATGCGCCCGAAAAGCCCGATCTTCAAGGCTTGGCGGCGTCGGGAGCGCCGACCCAGACGTCATGGAGCGCGATCACGGCCTCGAAGACACGCTCCGAGGTCAGGGCCTCGATGGGGGCGAACTCGCCCCGGACGGGGTTGGAGGCGGCGATCGAGGTCTTGGGACCGCGCGGGCCGTACAGCCACCATTCGGTCGGGCCGAACAGGCCGAGCGTCGGCTTCCCGGCGGCGGCGGCGACATGCATCAGGCCGGAATCGTTGCCGACGAAGAGGGTCGCCCGGTCGATGGCGGCGGCCGAGGCCAGGATGTCGCCCTTGCCCACGAAGTCGATGGCCAGCAGTCCGGCGGCTTCCAGAGCGGGCGTGGCGGGCGGGCGGTCGCCGGGGCCGCCGACGGGCATGAACCGCCAGCCGGCGAAACGGGGCTCGGCCTTGAGCTTCTCGACCAGTTCGCCCCAGCGATCGGCGGGCCAGCTCTTGCCCGGCTGGTGGGCGATGGGAGCCAGGGCGATGATCGGGCCGGGGGCGGCCGCCAGGGCCGGGGCGATGATCGCCGCGGCCTCGGCGCGCGCCCGGTCGTCGATGAAGAGTTCGGGCTCCAGCGGGGCGGGGGCGCCCATCAGCCGGGTGACCATGTCGACCTTGGCGAGGCCCGTCTCATGGCTGCGGTTGTAGATCACGCGGCGGTCGGCCTTCAGCAGATAGGCGAGCGCCGAGCCGCGAATGTCGATGACCAGGGCCCAGTGGGTTCCGACGACCTGGCGCCACAGGTCGAACCAGTGTCCGGCGGCCTTCTTCTTGTCGAGGATGATGACGCGCTCGACGCCGGGGGCGGAGCGGAAGAAGGGCGCGGGCGGGCGGCCGCAGGCGACGGTGATCTTCGCCCCCGGGACCTGGCGGGAGATCTCGCGGATGATCCCCGACGATATGACGCAGTCGCCGATGCGGTTGGAGGTGACGAACAGGACCTTGTTGGACGGCACGCGGTTTCGCTTTCGCTTCTATCGACCCGTTCGCTATCAGGCGAAGAGCCATCGCGCGAGAGGATCACGGTCATGAACGACATCCAACGCCTGACCCGCCCCGACCGCGAAACCCTGGCCTACAAGCGGGTCGAGGGCTCCGGACCGACCATCGTCTGGATCGGCGGGTTCCGGTCGGACATGGAGGGGACCAAGGCCCTGGCTCTGGAGGCGGCCGCGCGGGAGCGGGGCTGGTCCTACGTCCGGTATGACCATTTCGCCCACGGCCTGTCCTCGGGCGACTGGCGTCAGGCCACCATCGGTCGTTGGCGCGAGGATGCGATCGGCCTGATCGACAGCCTGGGAGGACCGGTCATACCGGTCGGATCGTCGATGGGCGGCTGGGTCGCCCTGCTGCTGGCCCAGGCGCGACCGGATCCGGTGAAGGGGCTGGTGCTGATCAACCCGGCGCAGGACTTCACCGAGAAACTGATGTGGCCGTCCCTGCCCGACCACGTGCGTCAGGCCATCCTGCGCGACGGGGAGGCGCTGATCGTCGAGGAGGGGCTGGGGGAATACACGCTGACGAAGCGCATGTTCGACGAGGCGAAGGACTGGCTGCTGCTCGACCGGCCGATCGAGATCGCGGCGCCCGTGCACATTCTTCAGGGGCGTGCGGATCAGATCGTGCCCGAAGCCCATGCTCTGGAACTGGTCGCGCGCCTGACCGGCGGCGACGTGACGCTGGACCTCATCGAGGGCGGCGACCATCGGCTGTCGACGCCGCGCGACCTGGCGCGGCTGGTCGAGGCGGTAGAAGCGCTAAGGCACCCTTAGGTGGCGCGAGCCGCCGCCGGGCGCAGGCCTTCGACATTGGCCTGGAGCACCGTCGGGCGACGCTCGCCGCCCGAGGCGATGATGCGGTCGATGCGGGCCTTCTCGGCGCGGAAGGCGGCCAGATCGGCGCCTTCGAGCACGCTGGACTGGTCCATGCGGATGCCGGACGGATTGATCCGCTGTCCGTTGCGCCAGATTTCATAGTGCAGGTGCGGACCGGTCGAGGCGCCGGTCGAACCGACATAGGCGACGACCTGGCCTTGCGAAACGCGCTGCCCGGCGCGGATGCCCGAGCCGTAGCGCGACAGGTGGCCGTAGCCGCTTTCCAGACCGTTGGCGTGACGGATGCGCAGCCAGTTGCCGTAGCCGCCCCAGCGACGCGCTTCGACGACGACGCCATCGGCGGGCGCCACGACCGGCGTGCCGGTGCCGGCGGCGAAGTCGATGCCCTGGTGCATCTTGCGATAGCCCGAGATCGGGTGGACGCGGAAACCGAAGCTGGACGAGATGCGGGCCGCGCGGTCCAGAGGCGTGCGCATCATCGAGGAGCGCATGTTCTTGCCGGTGGCGTCGTAATACTGGGCCTCACGGGCGCCCGCGGGCTGGAAGCGATAGAAGACCACGCCCTTCATCTCGGCGTACAGCAGGTCGCCGGTGTCGACGGTGCGGCCGTTCTCGGTGACCGAACGGTCAAAGACGAGGGTGAACTCGTCGGCGGCGCGGACGTCGCGGTCCAGGTCGAAGCGGTGGGCGAACAGCTGGGTCGCCTTGCGACGCACGGCGGCGTCGGCGCCCATGCGCTGGGCCGTGGCCGAGAGCGAACCGCGCACTTCGGATTTCAGGACGACGGTCTCGTGCGTGACACGCTCCTCCAGAGCGCGAAGGCGCAGGGCGCCGTCGAAGCTGCGCGAGACGGTCAGCTGGCTGGCCGGGCCGGTGCGCATCGTCAGGCCGATCAGGCGAGCGTCGCCGCGGCCGCCGCGCGGGCGGGCGATGGCGGTCTCGAACTTCAGGCCGGCGCGCATCTGCGACAGGTCGAAGGCGTTGGACAGGGTGGCGGCGACGGCCGAGGCGTCGGCGGCGCCGATGCCGGTGCGGCGGACGGCCTCTTCAAAGGTCTCGCCGCGGCGGATCTGGACAGGAATGGCTTCGGGGGCGGTCAGTCCGGCGGGGGCCCCGGCGGCGTCGAACGCGCGGGCCTCCAGCGAGGCGACCTGCAGAGCGGTCAGTTCGGGAACGACTTCGGCCTGGGCGGGTTGGTACACTCGGCCGGCGAGCATGGCCACCGTCACGGCGGCGGCTGCGGTCAGCAGGTGAGGCGCGAAACGCATCGGCTGACGTCGCGGATCGAACTGGGCCATCGGTCCCCGGCATATAACGACGCCACGCGGCGCCCAACACACTGAAAGCAAGGATCGCGCCCAAGTCCCCCCGGCCACGAAGCGCGTTCTATACCTTCTGCCCCCCATCATGGGAAGACGGGTCGTTACAAATGATTAACCCCGGCCAAGCTCGCCTGTAATCCCGTCTGTGATTGGATATTCCGGCAGGTCGGACGACAGTCTATGACTAAAGTTACAGACCCTGTTCTGTGCCTTTTGAATCAAGCAGAGGCCTCTTGAAGACCGTCTTCACTCAACGTGACCGTGGCGCCACTCGTTGTGGCCTGTCGGCAACGGACATTTCGCCGCGCCACACCTTGACGATGCTGAAGGGCGCCGCTGTCCTGATCAGGAACGGCGCGGGCGCATGAGCGAGGCGAACACAGCGAAGAAGGCCGTTCGAAAGCGCGACGTGGCGCGGGCCGCGGGCATCGGTCTCGGCGTCATCCTTGTCGTTCTGTCGCTGCTGGTCGCGGCGGCCTGGCTGAACCGGCGGGCGGCGGCGCGTCAGGTGCTGGTCGGATGGCTGGACCAGCGCGGGATCCAGGCCGATGTGGAGATCGAACGGCTGGAGTTGAACGGCTTCGTCGGCAGCGTGCGGATCGGCGACGAAGCGGACCCGGACGTCACGGTCCAGCGGGTCGAAGTCGACTATGCGCTGAGCCTGCCCTGGTCCTCCACCGGTCTGGGCGTGGCGCCAAGCCGTATCCGGCTCGTGCGGCCGGTGGTGCGGGCCAGTTGGAAGGATGGAAAGCTCTCGTTCGGCTCGCTGGATCCCCTGATCGAGGAGTTCACCGGCAAGCCGCCTCGGCCGGACAGCCGGGGTCCTGTCGTCATCGTCGAGACCGGGCGGCTGAGGCTCGACACCGAGTACGGCCCCGTATCCCTGCTGGCCGATGCGCGAGTGGACGACGGCAAGCTGATGCGGCTCGCGGCGCGAATGCCGTCGGCCGCGCTGAAGAGCGGGGACATCGAGGCGCGCGGGCTGGCCGGGTCGCTGGACCTGACCACTAGGGGCGACCGGGTCGCGGTGCGGGTCGATCTGAACGCCGAGGGGTTCGCGGCGCCGGGCGTGGGCGGGGACGGGGTGCGGCTGTCGGGAACGGCGGACCTGCCCTACCCCGACTTCAAGACGCGACGCGGCGACGGGCGGGCGGTCGTCGACCTGACCCTGTCCGGCGACCGGCTGGCGGTGGGCGAGAGTTCGGCGAGCGGTGCGGTGCTGGCGCTCGCGGCCGATGGACAGACCAGCGGCTGGATCGAGACCCTGGCTTTCAATGGGACGGCCTCGACACGGCTGCGGGCGGCCGGCCTGACGGCGCCGGGCCTGAGCGCACGGGGCGCCGAGGTGACGGCCAACGAGGCGCGGGTCGCCCGGTTGCGTCGCGCCGACGGCTTCGACTGGAGCGTCGAGGGACCGGCGCGGTTGCGGGCCGCGTCAGGCCGGGCGGGCGATCTGGTCCTGACGGATGCGGACGCGACCTCGCCGCGGCTGGCTCTGAGTGGTTCGGGGGGCGGGGTCGAGGCCTCGGGCGCCCTGTCGGCGCGGCTCGCGCGGGCGGCGTTCGACACTTTGCAACTGAACCAGACGACCGGACGGTTCGATCTCGATTTCGCCTCGGGACGGCGCGAGGCCCTGATCGTAACCGGCTCATTGAACGCGGCGCGAGGCGCCTGGCCTCTGTTCGGGCCGGTGACGCGCGACGACGTGCCGGAACTGGCGGATATGAAGCGGGCGCTCGGGGCCTTCGCCGTTGATATTCCCGCCCTGAGACTGAGCAGCGGCGAGGCGGGTGTGGCGGTGACCCTGCCCCGCGCGGCGCGGGTGACCCCGGCCAACGGCGGCGCCCTGACCGTCAATCCCGTCGCCACGCCGATCTTCTCTGCACGGCCCGGCGAGCGGGGCGGCGGGGCGCTGAACGTCGTCGCCACGCGCGGGCGAGGCCTGCCCGAGGCGACCTTCGCGGTTCCGGCGTGGCGGCTGACGGCGGGCGGGTTCGAAGCGACGCTGGACGGACGTGCGGCGCTCGACTTCGGCCTGGCGCGCGGGCTGGACGTCCGGACGCGGGGCGTGCTGGCGACCAATAGGGGGCGGCTGACCTATGCCGCGTCCGACTGTCTGACTTTCACGGCCGAGCGCTTGGAGTTGGACGCCAACGACGTCATGGACCTGTCCGGCGGCCTGTGCGCCTCGGGCGGACCGCTGGTGGTGTCCCAGAACGGACGCTGGCGCGCCGGCGGGCGGCTGACAGACGTGAAGGCCTCGGCGCCCTTCCTCGCCATGCAGTTCGAGGACGTGCAGGGCACGGCCTTCGCCACGGGCTCCAAGGCGGGCCTCGGGCTGGAGGCGACCGTCGCCTCGGCCCATGTCGAGGACGCGACCCGGCCGCGCCGGTTCAACGTCCTGACCGCCTCGGGCACGGCGAGGCTGGCCGACGAACAGTGGAGCGGCGCCTTCGACCTGGCGCGAAACGAGACGACGCTGGGTCGGCTGACCCTGGCGCACGACGGCCTGACCGGAGAGGGCGGGATCGTCATCGACGCGCCGGATCTGGTCTTCGCCGAGGAGGGGTTGCAGCCCTCGGACCTGTCGCCCCTGGCCGCCGATTTCGTCCAGTCGCCGGCGACCGGCTCGGCTTCGTTCATGGGCCGACTGAACTGGAACAAGGACCCGAACGCCGGGACCAGTTCGGGCCGGCTGGTCATTCCGGGCCTCGACTTCACCAGCCCGGCGGGAGGGGTGAAAGGGCTTTCGGGGACCATCGAGTTCACCAATCTGGCGCCCCTGACCACGGCCCCCAACCAGACCCTGAGGATCGCGACGCTGGAATCGATCGCCGACTTCACCGATCTCGACGTGACCTTCTCGCTCGACAAGGCGGCCTTGACGATCGCGGGCGGGGAGATCGATGCGGCGGGCGGCACGGTGAGCGTGGAGCCTTTCTCCGTTCCCCTGGATCGCCGCCCGTTCTCCGGCGTCGTCGTCCTCGACCGGGTGCAGCTGGGAGACCTGATCGCCGGCTCGGGCTTCGGCGACAGGGTCGAGCTGGACGCCGTGGTTTCGGGCCGCATCCCCTTCACCTCGGACCCGGACACGGGCGTGCGGATCAGCGGCGGAACCCTTTACGCCGCCCAACCGGGACGACTGTCGATCAAGCGCGACGCCCTGACGGACCTCGAGGCCGGCGGCGGAGGGGACGTGCCGCCCAATACGGTCGAGGACCTGGCCTACCAGGCGATGGAGAACCTGGCCTTCGACACTCTGACGGCGGACGTCGACAGTCAGGACGGCGGGCGGCTGGGGGTGCGCTTCCATATCGTCGGGCGGCACGATCCGCCTCAGCGACAGGAGTTGCGCCTCACCCTGGCCGAGTTGATCAGTCGCCAGTTCCTCAATCGGACACTGCCCCTGCCGTCGGGCACGGGCATCAACCTGACGCTCGACACCACCCTGAACCTGAATCAGCTCGTCTCGGATCTCCTGGCCGTCAATCGCGCCCGGAACGGCGACGCCGAAGACGGCCAGCCTTGAGCGTTCAGAACCCGTTCACACCCGCTGGCGCATCCCTCGCGTCAGTAGAAGCGTTGATGTCTTCGGAGACCGCCGCATGATCCCCTCTCTGACCCGCACCGCCCGACTGGGACTTCTGGCGCTCGCCGCCGCGACGCTCACGGGCGCCTGCACCCCCACCGTCCGGCTGGAGGTCGCGCCGATCCAGATCTACGCCAAACTCGACGCCGACGTGCGGGTGCGGCTGGATCGCGAGCTGCAGGACCTGCTGGCCGAAAATCCCAATCTGTTCTGATGGAAAAGACGTCTCACATGACCTTCCGCAAGCTCTTCGTTCTGGGCGCCGCCGTGGTGGCGCTGGGCGTAGCCGCCGGAGCCGCGATGGCCCAGACCCCCGCCCAGAAGTCTTTGATCGACGCCGCCAAGTCCGCCGGGACCGTCGGCGAACAGGCCGACGGCTACGTCGGGGTCCGCACGTCGGTCAGCGCCGACGTTCAGACCGCGATCACCGCGACCAACAGCGCGCGTCGCCGCGCCTATGCCGCCTCGGCCGCCGACGTCGGCACTTCCACCGAGGTCGCCGCCGCCCGAATGTTCGAAAGCCAGCTGCTGCCCCGCATCACCTCGGGCCAATGGTATCGCAACGCCTCAGGCCAGTGGGTGCAGCGCTAGCGCAAACCTCTTCTGCGCCGCAGCGTTGCTAGCGACGACGTTTCGGGATTAGGTCTGCGGCTTGTTCGAGGGGACCGCCTGATGACCGATACGCCCGCAGTCGCGCCGAAGAAGCGCGTCGAGCTTACATTCCGCGCCCTGATTCTGGGCTGTCTGCTGGCGGTCGTGTTCACGGCCGCCAACACCTATCTGGGGCTGAAGGTCGGGCTGACCTTCGCCTCGGCCATTCCGGCGGCGGTCATCTCCATGGCCATCCTCAGGGCCTTCAAGACCTCCACCATCTGGGAGAACATGACCGTCCAGACCGTGGCCTCGGTCGGCGGGGCCATGAGCTCGATCATCTTCGTCCTGCCGGGCCTGGTCATGGTCGGCTGGTGGATGGAGTTCCCGTTCTGGGAATCGGTGCTCATCTGCGTGTTCGGCGGCGTCCTGGGCGTGACCTTCTCCATTCCGCTGCGCCGCGCCCTGGTGGTCGAGGCGAACCTGCCCTACCCCGAGGGCGTCGCGGCCGCCGAGGTTCTGACCGTGGGCTCGCGCGGAGCGGAACAGACCGACAGCGCCGTGCGCGAGAACAAGGCGGGGCTCTGGGTCGTCATCGTGGGCTCGCTGGTCTCGGCCGGCTACGCCCTGTTGGTCGCCGGCAAGGTGTTCGCCGGCGAGGCCGCCAAGTTCGTCAAGCTTCCCGCCGGTCTCGGCGGCGGCGCGACAGGCATGGGCTTCGGCATGCAGTTCGCGCTTCTGGGCGCCGGCCACCTGATCGGCCTGACCGTAGGCCTGGCCCAGCTGTTCGGCCTGATCGTGGCCTGGTTCGTCTTCGTGCCCCTGATGACATCGCCCGACGTGGTCGCCTGGCTGGCCTCGCACGGCATTTCGTCCATCGCCTCGACCGTCGCGGCCGGAGCCCCGCCGGAAGAGCTGGCCGTCACCGTCTGGCGCAACGAGGTCCGCTTCATGGGCGCCGGCGTCATCGGCGTCGCCGCCATCTGGACCCTGATCAAACTGGCCGGGCCGCTGATCGGCGGACTGACGTCGGCGCTCGCCGCCAACCGGCGCCGAAACTCGGGCGAGGTTCTGGACCGGACCGAGCAGGACATTCCGATCAACATCGTCGCCGGCCTGTCGGTCGCCTGCCTGATCGGCATCGGCGGCATCCTGGCCTTCTTCGCCCAGGGCAATCCGACGCTGGCGAGCTCGACCCTGCTGCTGGTCGCCGGCGGGCTGGTCTATGTGATCCTGATCGGCTTCGCCGTGGCCGCCATCTGCGGCTACATGGCCGGCCTGATCGGGTCGTCGAACAGCCCCGTGTCGGGCGTCGGCATCCTGGCCATCGTCATCGCCTCGGTCCTGATGCTGGGCGTGCTGGCCGTGGCCGGCCTGCCCGCCGACCCGTCGGTCGTGGCCTTCGCCCTGATCGTGACGGCGGTGGTCTTCGCCGTGGCCGTCATCGCCAACGACAACCTGCAGGACCTCAAGACCGGGCAACTGGTCGAGGCCACCCCCTGGCGCCAGCAGACGGCCCTGATCGTCGGCGTGGGCGCCGGCGCCATCGTCATCCCCTTGATCCTGAACCTGCTGAACAAGGCCTTCGGCTTCGAAGGCGGACCGGCCGGCATCGCGGCCGAGCCGCTGGCCGCGCCTCAGGCCACCCTGATCTCGGCCCTGGCGCGCGGCGTCATCGGCGGCGATCTGCGCTGGGACCTGATCGGCATCGGCGCGGTGATCGGCGTGGTCATCATCCTGCTGGACATGGCCCTGAACGCCTCGACCAGGGGCAAGGTCAAGCTGCCGCCGCTGGCCGTCGGCATCGGCTTCTACCTGCCGGCCGCGGTGACCACGATGCTGGTGATCGGCGCCGTCTGCGGCTGGTTCTACGACCGGGCCATCAAGACGACCCGCTTCGCCGACGTCGGACGCCGCATGGGCGTGCTCTTGGCCTCGGGCCTGATCGTGGGCGAGAGCCTGTTCCTGGTCATGACCGCCGGGATCATCGTCGGCACCGGCGATGACGAGCCCTTCGCCCGCTTCTTCCCGGTCGGAGACAGCTGGCCGGCGATGACGGCGGGAATCGTCGCCTTCGCGGTGCTGGTCGTGGCCCTCTACGCCTGGGTGCGCGGTCGCTCGGCCAAGGTCTGAGTCCGATCCCGACAAGCGAAAGACGGAAGGCGCCCGGGGTGAAAGCCCTGGGCGTCGTGCTGTTCGCTGTCCTGACGGCGGCGGGGGCGCAGGTCAGCCTGCCGATGGTCCCCGTGCCGATGACCCTGCAGAGCCTCGCGGTCGTCCTGGCCGGCGGGGCGCTGGGTCCGCGTCTCGGCGTGGCGGCGATGCTGCTGTATCTGGGCGCCGCCGCTCTCGGCCTGCCCGTGCTGTCCGAAGGGCGGAGCGGGATCGAGGCCCTGACCGGGCCGACCGCCGGCTATCTGGCCGGGTTCGTACTGGCCGCCTGGGCCTGCGGGGCGGCGGGCGAGCGGGGTTGGCTCCTTCGCCCTGTCATGGGGATCGGCGTCCTGAGCGCGGCCCATCTGCTCATCCTGCTGCCCGGCGCGGCGTGGCTGGCGCACGGTATCGGCTGGACAGACGCGCTTGAGGGTGGAGTTGCGCCCTTTCTGATCGGGGCGGCGGTCAAGGCCTCGGCGGCCTGGCTGATCCTGAGGGGACTCAGGACCGATAGGCGTCGTGACAGGCCTGGCAGGACGCCCGCACCACGTTGAACTGCTCCAGGGCGGCGGCGTTGTCGCCCGCTGCGATCAGCTCCTGCAGCCGGGCGGCGGCGGCGGCATAGTCGTCGGCCTTGGACTTGAACCCGGTCCAGTCGGTCCAGATCTCGGCCTTGGCGCGCGTCGCGGGGACGGCGTCGGGTCCCGTCCCGGCAGGGAACAGGTTGGTCATCGACGACGACCAGCGCTTCAGGGCGTTGGAGCTGAAGCCCATCGACTGGGCCGGAGCGTCTGAATCCAGGCTCGCCTTGATCGAACCCACGGTCACGCCCGACATCATGAAGGCCGCCTGGCGCGCGGCGACAATCTCGGCGCCGACCTCAGGCGAGACCGGGTCCTGGGCCCCCGCCGCACCGCCCGCACACATCAGGGCCACGGCCCCCACCACGATGAAACGCTTCATTCGGCCGCTCCCAAAGATCAGATCCGAACGCTGCTCTACGACCGGAGCCCTGTCAAACGCTCGCCATCTTAGCGGCCTATGGCGTTTCCGGCGCGAGGCCTGTATGAGGCGCGCGCTTCCCCATGACGCCATTCCCAGAGCGGCCCCCGAAACCCTGTCGGCCGCCTTTTCGCATTGAACGATCGATATGAACCTTCGCAACGTCGCCATCATCGCCCACGTTGACCACGGCAAGACGACCCTGGTCGACCAACTCCTGGCCCAGTCGGGCGTGTTCCGAGCCAACGAGGCGACGACCGAGCGCGCCATGGACTCCAACGATCAGGAGAAAGAGCGCGGCATCACCATCCTGGCCAAGTGCACCTCCGTGCTCTGGAACGGCAAAGCCGGCGAGACCCGCATCAACATCATCGACACCCCGGGCCACGCCGACTTCGGCGGCGAGGTCGAGCGAATCCTGGGCATGGTGGACGGCTGCGTCATCCTGGTGGACGCCGAAGAGGGCGTCATGCCCCAGACCAAGTTCGTGCTGACCAAGGCTCTGAAGATGGGCCTGCGTCCGATCCTGTGCATCAACAAGGTCGACCGCGCCCACGCCGACCCGGACCGCGTGCACAACGAGACCTTCGACCTGTTCGCCGCCATCGGCGCGACCGACGAGCAGCTGGACTTCCCGCATATCTACGCATCGGGCCGCAACGGCTGGGCGACGCTGGACCTGGACGTCCCGAACGACAACCTGGCCCCCCTGTTCGACCTGATCGTCGACCACGTGCCGCCGCCGGCCGTTCAGGCGAACAAGGACAAGCCGTTCCGCATGCTGAGCGTGCTGATCGAGAGCGATCCGTTCCTGGGCCGCATCCTGACCGGCCGCATCGAGAGCGGAAAGGCCGTTCCGGGCATGGCGATCCACGCCTTGGACCGCGAGGGCAAGGAAATCGAGCGCGGCCGGATCACCAAGGTCCTGGCCTTCCGCGGCCTGAAGCGCCAGCCGCTGGACGAGGGGTCGGAAGCGGGAGACATCGTCGCCATCGCCGGCATGTCCAAGGCGACCGTGGCCGACACCCTGTGCGCCATGGAAGTCACCGAGGCGCTGCCCGCCCAGCCGATCGACCCGCCGACCATCTCGATGACTGTCTCGGTCAACGACAGCCCGCTGGCCGGTCGCGAAGGCGACAAGGTCCAATCGCGCGTCATCCGCGACCGCCTGCTGAAGGAGGCCGAGGCCAACGTCGCCATCCGCGTCACCACGACCGAAGGCGGCGACGCCTACGAGGTCGCCGGACGGGGCGAACTGCAGCTGGGCGTTCTGATCGAGAACATGCGTCGAGAGGGCTTCGAAGTCTCGATCTCGCGTCCGCGCGTGGTGTTCCAGACCGGCGAGAACGGCGAGAAGATGGAGCCGATCGAGGACGTCATGATCGACGTCGACGACGAGTTCTCGGGCATCGTCATCGAGAAGCTGTCGGCCCGGAAGGCCGAGATGACCGACATGGGCCCGTCGGGCGCCGGCAAGACCCGCATCCAGCTGAAATGCCCGTCGCGGTCGCTGATCGGCTACCAGGGCGAGTTCCTGACCGATACGCGCGGCTCGGGCGTGCTGAACCGCGTGTTCAGCCACTACGAACCCTACAAGGGCGACATCCCCGGCCGTCTGAAGGGCGTGCTGATCTCCAACTCGGACGGCGAGACGGCGGCGTTCGCCCTGTGGAACCTGGAAGACCGCGGCGTCATGTTCGTCGGCTCCGGCGAGAAGACCTACGAGGGCATGATCATCGGCGAGAACGCCCGCTGGGACGACCTCGATGTCAACCCGATCAAGGGCAAGCAGCTGACCAACGTCCGCGCCTCCGGCAAGGACGAGGCCGTCCGCCTGACGCCGCCGCGGCAGATGTCGCTGGAACAGGCCATCGCCTACATCGCCGACGACGAACTGGTGGAAGTGACGCCGAAGTCGATCCGCCTGCGCAAGCAGATCCTGAACCCGTCGTTCCGCAAGAAGCGCACGCGTCCGGACTGAGGCGCGACCGCGCCTTCGGATTTGGAGACTAGAAAGGGGTGCACGATCGGATCGTGCGCCCCTATTCTTTTCGTCCGTTCGCCCTGACGAAAGGACCATGACGAACCGGACGAAACGGACAGATGCGCTGGCGGTCGCCCTCACCGCGAACCGTGACCGGGAAGCATAGGGCGCCGGCGAACCAAGGCGCGAAAATCAACGCCTCACTTACGCCTGCCTGACGAGAGCGGGATCAGACTGTCGAACAGAAAATATGTTCGACGTGATTTGCTCTCTTGTCCGTCAGTGGCGGCCGCACACGGGGCAGGCCGGATCGGCCGTGACGGCGACGACCCGGCTGGTCGCGTCGAGGCCGTTGTAAAGCATCAGTCGCCCGGTCAGGGGTTCGCCCGCCCCGGCGATCAGCTTGATCGCCTCCAGCGCCGCCATGGAGCCGATCACCCCCGCCAGAGCACCGACCACGCCGACGCGCGCGCAGGTCTCGGCGTCGGGCGGGACATCGGGGACGAGGCATTGGTAGCAGGGTCGCCCGGCGAAGACCCCGACCTGGCCGGTCCAACGACCGAGGGCGCCTGAGACCAGCGGGACGCCCGCCGAGACGCAGGCGGCGTTGACGATGTGGCGGGTCTGGAAGTCGTCCGTGCCGTCCAGCACGACATCGGCGCCGGCGATGACCGAGGCGGCGTTGTCCGTCGTCAGGAGGGGGTTCAGCGCCTCGACCTGCACATGAGGATTGATCGCCTTCAGGCGGTCGAACGCGGCCTCGACCTTCGGTCGATGGACGTCGGCGGAAGCGAACAGTATCTGGCGCTGAAGGTTGGACAGGGAGACGACGTCGCCATCGATGATCCTGAGCGTCCCGATCCCCGCCGCGGCCAGATAGAGGGCTGCAGGAGACCCGACCCCGCCCGCACCCACGATGACGGCGGTCGCGGCCTTCAGCCTCTGCTGGCCCGGGCCCCCGACCTCGGAAAGGACCAGGTGGCGGGCGTAGCGTTCAACCTCGTCTGGGGAAAAGCTCATCCGCCCCAGATAGGGGCGGTCAAGCCCTGCGTCACGCTGCGTATTTGAGCTCGACGATGCGCTCGGCGTGGTTGGCGGTGACCTCGGCCAGATCGGCCAGGTGAACAGCGGCCAACATGCCGCGCGGGTCATCGCAGAGCAGCATGGGCTCCGAGAACGACCGCTGGTCGATCGGCTTGTCGACCAGAACCCTGATGTTTCTCAGGCGACGATCTTCCGACAGGCGACGCAGCAGACGATCAAGATCCGCGCGACGCCCCTCCAGGCCGTGCAGACACCAGCCATCCAGGAACATCACCGCGCTAGTGATGTCGTCACGGCGATTGTTGCGCTCGGACACACCCAGAATCTGCGCGATCGAAAGGGTCGAAACGCCGGTCGAGCCAACAGTCTCTGCGGCGATGATGACGCGGTATAGCAAAGTTTTGTCTCGATTTTCGAAGAGCAAGGGTCCAACCTTGTCCATGTAACGGGTTACATGGGTGGGAATATGGCTACGCTCGGACGCTGTTTTTGCAAAGCTTTCGAGACACCGGCGCTTGCCTCGCCGCATTTCGGTCGCCATCTGCGCGGGATGACCCAAACCCAGAGCTCATTCCCCGACTGGCACGGCACCACCATTCTGGCGGTGCGCAAGGATGGCCGCACCGTGATCGCCGGCGACGGCCAGGTCTCCATGGGGCCGACCATCGTCAAGGGCGCGGCGCGCAAGGTGCGGACGCTGGCGGGGGGCAAGGTGCTGGCCGGCTTCGCGGGAGCGACGGCCGACGCCTTCACCCTGATCGAGCGGCTGGAGGCCAAGCTGGAGCAGTATCCGGACCAGCTGGCGCGCGCCTGCGTCGACCTGGCCAAGGACTGGCGGACGGACCGCTATCTGCGGCGGCTGGAGGCCATGCTGCTGGTGGCCGACAAGGACGCCATCTTCACCGTCACGGGCGTCGGGGACGTGCTGGAGCCGGAATATGGGGTCGCGGCCGTGGGATCGGGCGGCAACTATGCGCTGGCCGCCGCCCGCGCCCTGATCGACAACACGGAGCTGGATGCGGAGACCGTCGCACGACGGGCCATGGCCATCGCGGCGGACATATGCGTCTACACCAACGGCAATCTGACGGTGGAGCGGCTCTAGCCGACAGCGCGCGACGTCCTGGCTCAGCGAGCCGCCGCGCGGCGAACGCCAGCCCACGAAGAGAAAACGCGGCGCTTTGCGCCGAGCGGCCCAAAAATGTCCAGTCAGGAACCGTCAGGCGAGAGGCACGGACCTTTTCCAGATTTAACGGGACTTCGCCGTCGATCCCGGCATGACTGGGGTCTGGAGTTCCCATGCCTCGCCTGCTGATCCTCGCCGCCCTGTTTCTGACCTTCGCCCGTCCGGCGTCGGCTCAGCCCGCCGACGCCTCGCAGGTGGTGGCGGCGGAGCGCGCCTTCGCGGCGGACGGTCTGACCATGGGCGTCGATCGATCGTTCCTGAAGTGGTCGACCGAGGACGCGGTGATGATCGCGGGCGGGGCCCCGAGGCTGGCGCACGACATTCTCGACCCGCACGCCGGCTTCGATCCGGCCGCGCCGTCGCTGGTCTGGTGGCCGAACTGGGCCGGGATCGCCAAGTCGGGCGACCTGGGCTTCACCACCGGCGGGGTCGAAGTGGGAGGCCGGCGCACGGGCCACTATTTCACGATCTGGGAGCGGCAGCCGGACGGCGGCTGGAAATGGGTCTATGACGGCGGGGTCGGGGCGACGGCGGCGAACGTGCCCGGGCCCGAGACCGAGCCGGCCCTGTTGCCGACCTCCATCCTCGACTCGCGCAGCTCCGACGCCGCCATGTCCGAGGTGCGGACGGTGGAGGCGGTGCTGGCCGCCGGCGCCCTGAGAGATCAGAAGCAGGCGCATCTGGCGCTGCTGGCGCCCGACGGCCGAGTCTATGTCGCCCCCCTCCCGCCCGCTATCGGGCGCGACGCCTTCGCCGCCGCGCTGGACGCCTGGCCGCACCGGCTGGAACTGAGCGCGCCGTTCGGCGGCGGATCGTCGGCGGCCGGCGACATGGTCTGGACCTACGGCCGCGCCCTGTGGACCGGCGACGACGCCCAGCGCGCCGGCCACTATGTCCACCTGTGGCAGAAGCGGTCGATGGGCTGGGTGCTGGTCTTCGCCCAGATCATCGACGACCCGACGCCCACGGGCGGTTGATGCTGGGAACCCTCGAAGGTTCATCACGACGAGCACAGCACGGCCACAGAGGACACGACGAGATCACTCCTGGCCCCCGCAGGCATGGACTGCGATCGGTAGAGTCCGCGGACGGCTGTCGCCGTCAACTTTTCTGACCCGTCGTGTTCGCCGTGAAGCGCCGTGATCGCGGTGATGAACCAGACTTCCGTGGCGCACTCCCAAAACCCGCACGGACGCCCTATCTCGTCCGCATGACCGACCTGTCTCCCCGTGAAATCGTTTCCGAACTCGACCGCTTCATCGTGGGCCAGCACGACGCCAAGCGCGCCGTCGCCGTGGCCCTGAGGAACCGCTGGCGTAGGAAGCGCGTGCCCGACGACCTGCGCGACGAGGTCACGCCCAAGAACATCCTGATGATCGGCCCGACCGGCGTTGGCAAGACCGAGATCGCCCGGCGTCTGGCCAAGCTGTCCGGTTCGCCCTTCCTGAAGGTCGAGGCGACCAAATTCACCGAGGTCGGCTACGTCGGCCGCGACGTCGATCAGATCATGCGCGATCTGGTCGAGGCGGCGCTGGTCATGGTCCGCGATACCCGTCGCGCCGGCGTCCGCGCCAAGGCCGAGGCGGCGGCGGAGGAACGCATCCTCGACGCACTCGTCGGGCCGGGCTCTCAGCCGGCGACCCGCGAAGCGTTTCGCAAAAAGCTTCGCGCCGGCGAGATGGACGACAAGGAGATCGAGATCCAGTTGGCCGACACCGCCTCGCCGATCCAGGGGCTCGACATGGGCGGGGCGGGCGGCAACGTCGGGCTGCTGAACCTGTCGGACATGCTGGGCAAGCTGGGCGGAGGGCGCACCAAGTCGGTCAAGACGACCGTCAAGGACGCGCTGACCCCGCTGCTGGCTGAGGAGAGCGACAAGCTGCTGGATCAGGACAGCCTGACCCGCGAGGCACTGACGCTGGCGGAGAACGAGGGCATCGTCTTCATCGACGAGATCGACAAGGTCGCCGGGCGTCAGGATCGCGGCGGCGCCGACGTGTCGCGCGAAGGGGTGCAGCGCGACCTCCTGCCCCTGATCGAGGGCACGACGGTCTCGACCAAATACGGGCCGGTGAAGTCGGACCATGTCCTGTTCATCGCCTCGGGCGCCTTTCATGTGTCGAAGCCCTCCGATCTGCTGCCCGAGCTTCAGGGTCGCCTGCCGATCCGGGTCGAGCTGAAGGCCCTGACCCGCGACGACTTCGTGCGCATCCTGACCGAGCCCGAGGCCAATCTGATCCGTCAGAACCAGGCATTGCTGGCGACGGAGGATGTGGCCCTGACCTTCACCCCGGACGCGGTCGAGGCCCTGGCGGACGCGGCGGTGGCGGCGAATGGTCAGGTGGAGAACATCGGGGCGCGGCGTCTGGTGACCGTGATCGAACGGGTGCTGGAGGAGACGTCATTCAAGGCCTCGGACCTCTCGGGCCAGACCTTGACCTTCGACGGCGATGCGGTGCGCGAAAAGGTCGGCGACCTGGCGAAGAACGCGGACCTCAGCCGGTACATTCTCTGACCGATTGGCGTCGGCCTTAAATCCATCCCGATCCGTGCTATAAGGCGCGCTCCCCTTCACTCAGGATCACCGCCCGTGAGCGTTACGCTCGACCTGTCGCGCACCTCTGCCCCGGCCCCCAAGGCACCCGTCAACCTCTCCGGTCTGACGCGCGCGGGCCTGCGTCAGGCGCTGATCGACGCAGACATCTGCCCGCCCGAGAAGGCGAAGATGCGCGCCTCCCAGGTGTGGAGCTGGATGCACCACTACGGCGTGACCGACTTCGCAGCGATGAGCAATATTGGCCGGGCGACGCAGGAGGCGATGGCCGCCGCCTTCACCCTCGCCCGCCCCGAGATCGTCGAGCGCCAGGTGTCGAAGGACGGCACCCGCAAATGGCTGATCCGCACCGCGCCGGGAATCGAGATCGAGGCCGTCTACATCCCCGACGTGGGGCGGGCCGGGGCGCTGTGCGTGTCGTCTCAGGTGGGCTGCACGCTCAACTGCACCTTCTGCCACACGGGTACGCAAAAGCTGGTCCGCAACCTGACCGCCGCCGAGATCGTGGCCCAGGTCCAGGTCGCCCGCGACGACCTGGAGGAATGGCCGTCGCCCAAGGAAGACCGCCGCCTGTCGAACATCGTCTTCATGGGCATGGGCGAGCCGCTCTACAATCTTGATGCCGTGTCCGACGCCATCGACATCATCTCGGACAACGAAGGCATCGCCCTGTCGCGCCGCCGGATCACCGTCTCGACCAGTGGCGTCGTGCCCCAGCTCCAGGCGCTTGGCGAACGTACTCAAGCCATGCTGGCGATCAGCCTGCATGCCACCAACGACCCGCTGCGCGACGTGCTGGTGCCGCTGAACAAGAAGTACAATCTCGAAGCCCTGATGGACGGCATCCGCGCCTATCCAGGCATCTCCAACGCGCGCCGGGTGACGTTCGAATATGTGATGCTGAAGGGCGTCAACGACAGCCCCGACGAGGCCCGCGCGCTTCTGAAGCTGATCGAGGGCATCCCGGCCAAGGTCAACCTGATCCCATTCAACCCCTGGCCCGGCACGGACTATCAGTGCTCGGACTGGAAGACGATCGAGCGGTTCGCCGCCATCCTGAACAAGGCCGGCTATGCCTCGCCCATCCGCACCCCGCGCGGCCGGGACATCCTGGCGGCGTGCGGCCAGTTGAAGTCCGAGAGCGAGAAGGTCCGGGCGAGCGCGCTCAGGAAGGCCGAGCAAGCGGCGGCTTAAATCCGCAAAGACGGCAGATTTCGAGGGCCGACTGGACGGCTATCTTCGACGGCCGTGAACCGCCAACCGCGCCAATTGCTTCGGTAAATACCGCCGACATCGCCAACTCATCCCATCGGCCGATATCGGGATGCGGTTCGTCCCGCCATCCACGCGCGCCGAGGACCACGGTGTGGACTCGCCCCGGAAAGACGGTTCATCTTCGAACCATGACCGCGCCGATGACATTTCCGACCTTCATCCAGGCGGTCGCGACCGAGGCCCGACGGATTCCCCGCAATGGGCTGCTTTGCATGGCCGCAGGGTCGGCGGCGTCCATCGGGTGCGAGCTGGTTCTCTGGTCCCACAGGCCCGGCCTGCAGACGACGGACTTCGGTCTGTACGGCGGCCTGGCTCTGGTTTGGGTCGGCCTGTCCTATCTCGTGCCGATGCTCATGCTGGGGCGACGGGCGTCGGCCGGCGGCTTTTTCAAGTTCGTCGCGACCTCTCTCGCCCTGCTTCTGCCCATGCTGGCTGCGATCGCCCTGCTGGTAATGGCGCTCAAGATGGGGTCGGCGTTCGGGCTGCTGGGCTTGGTCCTGCTGCTCTCTGCGGTCGTCCTCCTGCCCATGCTCGCGGGGTGGCCGCTGCTACAGGCGAACAGCGCCGGTTTCGTCAGCCCCTATTGGGCCTTCAAGGCGACCCGAGGCATGCGCTGGTCGCTGGTTGGCCTCTCGTTCGCCGTCGGCGGGATGGGAAAAACCCTTCCCGGAGCCGGAACGGCCGATGATCTCTGGGCGGCCCTGGCGCTGGCGGCCCTCGGCGCGGCCGTCAGTTTTCTCGTAGCGATGATCGGTTTCGGGATGGCGGTCGTCGCCTACAAGCAAATGGCTGCCGCCTTCCCCGATCCGATCATATAAGGACATCCTTATATGATTGTTGCCCTGCGTCCGTTCGCAGGCTATAGGCGCGCGCAATCCCTCGACCCCGAGCGCGCCCAAGGAGCCTCCATGACCGACTATATCGTCCGCGACATCTCGCTCGCCCCCTTCGGCAACAAGGAAATCGCCATCGCCGAAACGGAAATGCCGGGCCTGATGGCGCTGCGCGACGAGTTCGGCCCGCAACAGATCCTCAAGGGCGCCCGCATCGCCGGCTCGCTGCACATGACGATCCAGACGGCCGTGCTGATCCAGACGCTGGAAGCTCTGGGCGCCGACGTCCGTTGGGCCTCGTGCAACATCTTCTCGACCCAGGACCACGCCGCGGCCGCCATCGCCGCCAACGGCACGCCCGTCTTCGCCACCAAGGGCGAGACGCTGGAAGAATACTGGGACTACGCCCACAAGATCTTCGAATGGTCGGACGGCGGTTACCCCAACCTGATCCTCGACGACGGCGGCGACGCGACCCTGTTGTGCGTGCTTGGCCCGAAGGCTGAAAAAGACCTGTCGCTGATCTCGAACCCGCAGAATGAAGAAGAGGAAGCCCTCTTCAAGGTCATGAAGCGCTACATCGCCGAGAAGCCCGGCTTCTACTCGGCCATCCGCGACGCCATCGGCGGCGTGTCGGAAGAAACCACCACGGGCGTCCACCGCCTGTACGAAATGGCCAAGAAGGGCGACCTGCCGTTCCCCGCCATCAACGTCAACGACAGCGTCACCAAGTCCAAGTTCGACAACCTGTACGGCTGCCGTGAATCGCTGGTCGACGCGATCCGTCGCGGCACCGACGTCATGCTGTCGGGCAAGGTCGCCGTGGTCTGCGGCTACGGCGACGTGGGGAAGGGCTCGGCCGCCTCGCTGCGCCAGGGCGGCGCCCGCGTGAAGGTCACCGAAGTCGATCCGATCTGCGCTTTGCAGGCCGCGATGGAAGGCTATGAGGTCGTCACCGTCGAGGACGTCGCCGGCGAGGCCGACATCTTCGTCACCGCCACGGGCAACTTGGACGTCCTGACCGTCGAGCACATGCGCGCGATGAAGAACAACGCCATCGTCTGCAACATCGGCCACTTCGATTCCGAGATTCAGGTCGCCGGCCTGAAGAACTTCAAGTGGGACGAGATCAAGCCGCAGGTCCACCACGTCGAGTTCCCGGACGGCAAGAAGATCATCCTGCTGTCGGAAGGCCGTCTGGTGAACCTGGGCAACGCCACGGGCCACCCCTCGTTCGTGATGTCGGCGTCCTTCACCAACCAGACGCTGGCCCAGATCGAACTGTGGACCAACATCAAGGCCTACGAGAACCAGGTCTACACCCTGCCCAAGCACCTCGATGAGAAGGTCGCCATGCTTCACCTGGCCAAGCTGGGCGCCAAGCTGACCGTGCTCAACAAGGAACAGGCCGATTACATCGGCGTCCCGACCGCCGGCCCGTTCAAGCCGGATCATTACCGGTACTAGGAGGCGCTCACGCTCGGGTCGCGGAGCCTCGCTGCTTGAGCGCCGGGTGTTTGAAATGAGTGAGCGGCGCGCCGGTCTCCGGTGCGCCGCTTTTCGTTTGCGTCAGGCCGCCAGCGCCAGGACGTCCGGGCGTTCGCGGCCCGACAAACTGGTCTCGAAGTCGGCGAGCAGGTCGAGCAATTCCTCCGCGCCCGGCGCGGACTTGTCGCCGCCCATGCGGTAACGCCAGAAGCTGACGATGTGCTGGATGGCGCCCAGCCGCTCGCCCAGACGGGCGAACAGGATCGGGGCGTCGCGCAGGAAGTCGCGGAAGGCGGTCGGCCGTCCCTCGCGCGTCAGCCCACGGAAGGCGTCGTCATAGACCCGCAGCATGTCGGCCGTGGCCTCGCAGGTCAGGACGATGCGACGACGCACCTGTTCCTTGGCCCGGTCGATGGCGACGTGCTGGTCGGCGTCGACCCGCCCCCAGGGCTTGACCCGGCGGACGCTGTCCACGACCCAGCCGATGTCGCCCGTGATCGCCTGAAGCGCCCATTTGTAATAGAGGAAGCCCTTCCAGCAGAAGATTCCTTCCTCGTACTCGTCGGGGCGCAGCATCAGGGTCTGCCCCAGCGCGCTCATGTCGTCACCGGCCGTGTTGGACATGATCTTGGCCGTCAGACGCGCGACCGGATTTTCCGCCGCGAGGTCGATGTCCGGTCCAATGGACAGATCGACCAGGGGTGTGATCTCGTCGGCCACGAACTCCCCCATCCGCATCAGGTCGGCCTCGGAGACGTTGAAATAGCAGCCATCGGGCTGGTGGCCGTTGCGGCGCAGCTGTTCGCGCAACAGGAAGGGGTCCAGGCTCGGCAGCTCGTCGATCAGCGACAGGGTGCGCCGGTCCGGGTGATGCGGCCCGATGCCCAGCGACTGTTCCAGCATCTGGTCGAAGCCGACCTGATCGATGAAGACATAGCGGCCGCCGACACGCAGGTCCGCGCCGTCGATCGGCAGAACGATCTTGGTCGCCACGTAGCGGCGCACGCGGAACTCGTCGACCTCGTTGCGCCGCAGCCGGTGCTTGATGATCAACGAGCTATTCAGGGTCGGATTCTCGAACAGCGGCGCGTCTCGCCAGCCGTCCGTACGCCCGTGCTCGTGGGCCACCCGCAGCAGGTTGAGCACCCGCGCGGTCGACGCGGAGGTCCTCAGATTGTCCAGATTGCGGATCGCGCGGTCGGTCATTCGAACTCCTGCCGCCGGTGTCATCGCACGGCAAAGGTTAGGATCGCGCGCAGCGGCACGGTTACCAGGTGGTTGAGGGTTGGCTGGCGCGGGGCTGCGACGACGCCTAGATTGACGCCATGAACGTCTTCGACATCCTCGTCCTGATCGCCATCGGCGCGGTCGCCGTCACCCTCGGCTTCGGCATCTATTCGCTGTATCGCGGCGGCGACTATGCCCGTTCCAACTCCAACAAGCTGATGCGGCTCCGGGTCGTGCTGCAGGCGACGGCGATCGTGTTGCTGATGGCCGGCCTGTGGTGGAAATCCACGCACGGAGCCTGAGCCCGTGGTCGTCCTCAACAAGATCTACACCCGCACCGGCGACGGCGGCGACACGGGGCTGGCGTCGGGGGCGCGCGTTTCCAAGACCGATCCGCGCGTGGAGGCCTACGGGACCGTCGACGAGCTGAACGCCGTCATCGGCGTCGCCCGCTTGCACGCGGGCCAGAACGATCGCATCGACGCCATGCTGAGCCGGATCCAGAACGAACTGTTCGACCTGGGTGCCGACCTGGCGACACCGCTCGATCCGCCGCCGAAATGGGAGGCGTTGCGCATCGTCCAGTCGCAGATCGACCGGCTGGAGGCCGAAATCGACTGGATGAACGAGAGCCTGAAGGCGCTGGACAGCTTCATCCTGCCCGGTGGTTCGCCGCTGTCGGCGCACCTGCATCTGGCGCGGACGGTGGCGCGCCGGGCCGAGAGGGACGCGATCCGGCTGATGGAGACGGGGACGCCGGTGACGGTCGAGGCGATCCGCTATCTGAACCGCCTGTCCGACCATCTGTTCGTCGCCGCCCGCCGGGCAAACGCCAACGGAGCCTCGGACGTGAAGTGGGTTCCGGGGGCGACGCGCTGACACTGGCGCGGGCCGCTGCGCGCGGCTAAACCGCCGCGCACAAGAACAGTCTGATTTCCGAGGAAACGCCGCCATGCGCGACATCAACCACTTCATCGACGGCGCGTCCTTCACGGGGACCTCGGGCCGGTTCGCCGACGTGTTCAACCCGAACACCGGCGAGGTCCAGGCGCGCGTCCAACTGGCCTCGGTCGAGGAGATGGATCGCGCGGTCCAGTCGGCCCAGAACGCCTTCGAGGGCTGGTCCTCGACCAACCCGCAGCGCCGCGCCCGCGTGATGTTCGAGTTCAAACGCCTGGTCGAGGCGAACATGAACGAGCTGGCCGAGTTGCTGTCGTCGGAACACGGCAAGGTCATCGCCGACTCGAAAGGCGACATCCAGCGCGGTCTGGAGGTCATCGAGTTCGCCTGCGGCATCCCGCACGCGCTGAAGGGCGAGTATACCTGGGGCGCCGGCCCCGGCATCGACGTCTATTCGATGCGCCAGCCGCTGGGCGTGGTCGCAGGGATAACCCCGTTCAACTTCCCCGCCATGATCCCGATGTGGATGTTCGGCGTGGCCGTCGCCGTCGGCAACACCTTCATCCTCAAGCCGTCGGAGCGGGACCCGTCGGTTCCGGTGCGTCTGGCCGAGCTGATGATGGAGGCGGGGGCGCCCGCCGGCGTGCTGAACGTCGTCCACGGCGACAAGGCGGCGGTCGACGCCATCCTGACCCATCCGCTGATCCATGCGGTCAGCTTCGTCGGCTCGTCCGACATCGCCCACTATGTCTACCAGACGGGCGCGGCCAACCATAAGCGGGTCCAGGCCATGGGCGGGGCCAAGAACCACGGCATCGTCCTGCCCGACGCCGACATGGATCAGGTCATCAAGGATCTGGCGGGCGCGGCCTACGGCTCGGCAGGGGAGCGCTGCATGGCCCTGCCCGTCGTGGTGCCGGTCGGAAAGAAGACCGCCGACGAACTGCGCGAACGGATGGTGGCCGAGATCGACACCCTGCGCGTCGGCGTCTCCACCGACGCGGGCGCCCACTACGGCCCCGTCGTCACGGCCCAGCACAAGGCCCGCGTCGAGGGCTGGATCGATCAGGGCGTCAAGGACGGCGCCGAACTGGTCGTCGACGGTCGCGGCTTCACCCTGCAGGGCCACGAGAAGGGCTATTTCGTCGGCCCGTCGCTGTTCGACCACGTCACGCCGGACATGGAGAGCTACAAGGAAGAGATCTTCGGCCCCGTGCTGCAGATCGTCCGCGCCGCCTCGTTCGAAGAGGCCCTGTCTCTGCCGTCGAAGCACCAGTACGGCAACGGCGTCGCCATCTTCACCCAGAACGGCCGCGCGGCCCGCGACTTCGCCGCCCGCGTCAACGTCGGCATGGTCGGCATCAATGTGCCGATCCCGGTGCCGGTCGCCTATCACACCTTCGGCGGCTGGAAGCGCTCGGCCTTCGGCGACACCAATCAGCACGGCATGGAGGGCGTGAAGTTCTGGACCAAGGTCAAGACGGTCACTGCACGCTGGCCGGACAGCGATTTGGAGCACGCCGACAGCTCCTTCGTCATCCCGACCATGGGGTGAGGCCCGGCCGGTCGGGTTCGCCCAACCGGTGTTCGAGGCGACGCATTTCGGTGTTAAGCGTTACACTGGCCGATATGCTGAAGCTGGAGCGCCTCCCCGCATGCGTCGCTTTCTGATCTGGTCCGCCCTGGCGGTCGTCATCGGCCTGGCCCTGGCCGGGACCGGCTACTGGGCCTACTGGAATTTCTACGCCCGGTTCCAGCCGGTCACGATCTCGCGGAATCAGGCCGAGATCCAGCGTCTGCTGGACGAGGCGTCGTGGGTGTCAGGCGGCGGCGGCGGCGAGCCGCTCTACGTCATCGGTTATCGCGACAGCGCCTCGACCCAGCGCTATGAGCGCGAGGAGGCCGAGAAGCTGCGCGCCGGGGGTGTGGAACTCCGGTCCATCGTCTTCGCCCGCGCCGACCGCGAAGGTCAGGTCCAGTCGACCCCGGCCGAGCGGGCCACAGTCGCCGAGCTGTGGCTGAGCCGCGACTGGAGCCTCTATCAGCGCTGGACCGCGACGCCGTCGAGGAACTGGACGGCGGCCGGCATTCCCGCCGCCGACGGCAACCTGGCCCGGTCGGCCGTAGTCGAAGCGAGCCGTCAATTCACGACACGGCTGAACGACCTGCTGCGCGATGCGGGCGCGCCGATCGGCTATCCGCTGGTGATATGGCGCGACCGGGACGGGTTCATGAAGGTCTGCGCCTGCGCCGACAGCCGGTCCTGGGCCTTCATCCGCGACGACTTCTCGGCCCCGGATACAGTGGCCCCGTCCAGTGTCGGAGAGGCCGGTCCGGCCATTCCGCCCACGGCCCCGATCCCCGGCGACGGCACGCCCGAAAGCCTGCCCTATCCGAACCTGGGCCCGATCCCGCCCGCCGGACAGGCCGTGCCGCCGGCGCAGCCCGGAACGATGCCGGCGCCGTCCGGCGCGACCCAGCCGCGTCCGACCACGCCGCGCACGCCGAGCCGACCGACTGCGCCGCCCCAGCCCACGCAGCAGGAAGACACGACCTTCTTCTGAAACCGTCAGGCCGCTCGGTCAGAACAGCCGCTTGCAGACGGCGATCAGCCGTTCGACGTCCTCATCGGACTGATAGAGGCCGAAGCCGAAGCGCAGGGTGTCGTCGCGCACGTCGGTGACAATCTGCGCGTCCAGGAGCCGCGCCTTCCAGTGCTGGGCGTCGGCGTGTCGCAGAGCGAGGAAGCGGGCATGCGGACCCTCGGCGTCGCCGATCGGGTTCAGCACCTCGGCGGCGTTCAAGGCGCCGCAATCCCCGGCCGCCAAGGCCTGTTCGAACCGGGTCCTCAGTCGATCCGCATGAGCCGAGACGTCGGCCGTCGTCAGCCCCTCTTCATCCAGCATCCGGCGCACGGCGTTGAAGCGGTAGAGGCCGGATGAATCGAACGTCGCGCCCCAGAACCGGCCGCCGTCCTCGCGATACTGAACCCCGTCCGGCGGGCCCGTCAGATTGCCGAACTCGGCGAACCAGCCGGTGACGACCGGACGCTCGCAGAAGCCCGGCGGGGCGTGGAGGAAGCAGGCGCCCTCGCCCGTCATCGCGTATTTGTAGCCGCCCGCCATATAGAAGATCCGGTCCGCCACGCCCGACAGGTCGGTCGGGGTGGCCATAAAGCCGTGATAGCCGTCGACGACCACCCACGGCCCCTCCGGCTTGGCCAGCGCCGCCAGATCGTCGATGCAGTCGATCGCCTGGCCTGTCTTGAAGAAGACCTGGCTGACCAGAACGAGGTCATGGCCGCCCGCCTTCCCGGCCGCCGTGAAACGGGCGTCGAAGGTCTCGAACGGCTCCAGCGGCACACGGGTGACGACGATCTCGCCGCTTTCTTCCCAGCGGTCGGCCTGACGGCGGAAGGAGTGGAACTCGCCGTCCGTGGTCAGGATGCGGACGGGCTTGGTCTCCCAGCCCGAGACGAGGCGGATCAGGAAGTCGTGGGTGTTGGGCGCGAAGACGACCGTGTCCGGGTCCGGCAGGCCCAGTTCCCTGGCGACATGCTTCTGCGCCTCGGGGATGACCTCGCCGAAGACCAGATCCCATTTCCGGTCGGCGAAATGGTTCGCCTCGACCCAGGCCCGCACCTGGCCGTCGAACGAGGCGTCTGGCCACAGATGATGGCTGTGCGCCGCGAAATGCAGCCGCTCGGGATCGAGTTCGAGCGCGCGGGAGAAAAGGGGTTTGAAACTCATCGCCTCTCTTCCCCCATCACCCCGCCCCGCTCAAGCGGTCACAGACGCGCTCATGCAGAGAGGCGCCGCGCGCCGAGCGTTCGCGCGCCACGAAAGAGCGCAAGCAGTGAGCGACCGCGTCGCGAGCGGTAGCGCTCTTAAACCAGCGCCCCGTGGCAGTGCTTGAACTTGCGGCCCGAGTTGCAGGGGCAGTCGGCGTTGCGGGGCGTGCGCTCCCATCCTGCCGGCAGCAGGTCGACGGGCAGGCGCGAACGGTCGTCGCCGGTCACCTGGCCCTCGGGGTTCTGCGACATCGGATCGGCCATCTCGTTGACGCCGGTGCCGGGGTTCAGGTGGATTTCCTGGAACTCGGGCATGTCCATCGGCGGCGGCGCCTCGAAGCGGAACTCCACCGTCATCAGCCAGCGCGTCACATTGTGGCGCAGCTCGTGCAGCAGGGTTTCGAACAGGGAGAAGGCCTCGGTCTTGTACTCGTTCAGCGGATCGCGCTGGCCGTAGCCGCGCAGACCGATGACGCCGCGCAGATGGTCGAGGTGCACCAAGTGCTCGCGCCACTGCATGTCGATCATCTGCATCAGGAACTGCTTTTCCAGTCCCCGGGTCTGGGTCTCGCCAAGCTGCTCCAGACGGTCGGCGGCGCGGGCGTCGGCGGCGGCCTGGATCCGCTCCTCGACCTCCTCGTTCGACACGCCCTCCTCGGCGGCCCAGTCATGCAGCGGCAGGTCGAGACCGAGGGTGGATTTCACCTTCTCGTCCAGGCCGTCGATGTCCCACTGTTCGGCATAGGCCTTGGGCGGCATGAAGCGGTCGACCAGGTCGGTGACCACGTCGCGCCGGAACTCGCCGACCAGTTCGGACAGGTCGTCGGAATCCATGAACTCCTGGCGCTGTTCGAAGACCGCCTTGCGCTGGTCGTTCACGACGTCGTCGTACTTCAGCAGGTTCTTGCGGATGTCGTAGTTGCGGGTCTCGACGCGCTTCTGGGCGGTCTCGACGGCGCGGTTCAGCCACGGGTGCGAGATGGCCTCGCCCTCCGCCACGCCGAAGCTACGCATGATGGCGTCCAGACGATCGCCGGCGAAGATGCGCAGCAGATCGTCCTCGCAGGACAGATAGAATTTCGACGTGCCGGGGTCGCCTTGGCGGCCCGTCCGGCCGCGCAACTGGTTGTCGATGCGGCGGCTTTCGTGACGCTCGGTGCCCAGGACGAAGAGACCGCCGGCGGCCAGAGCGATGGCCTTCTTTTCGGCGATGTCAGCCTTGAACTCGGCTTCCTTGGCGGCTTCGTCCTCGGGCGTGACAGCGACGGCCATGTTGCGCTGCTCCAGGCGCCACTTGTCCATCCGCATCTCGAGGTTGCCGCCCAGCTGGATGTCGGTGCCGCGGCCGGCCATGTTGGTGGCGATGGTCACCGCGCCGGGCAGGCCGGCGTCGGCCACGATGAAGGCCTCCTGCTCGTGCTGGCGGGCGTTCAGGACGTTGTGCGGGATGCCCTTGAACTTGGTCTCGTACTTGATGTCGTAGGCGGCGTCGCCGAGCTTCTGGGCTTCCTTGTCCTTGCCCTCGAACTCCTTCTTGAGGGTCCGCGAGACCTCGACCTTGTGCTCGTAGTTGTTCAGCAGGTCCGACAGCTGCTCGGACTTCTCGATGGAGACGGTGCCGACCAGGATCGGCTGTCCGCGCTCGCGGCAGTCGGCGATCTGCTTGGCGATGGCCAGGTTCTTCTCGGCGTAGGTCCGGTAGACCTCGTCGTCATAATCGATGCGCTGGACCGGGCGGTTGGTCGGCACTTCCAGGACGTCCATCTTGTAGATGTCGAGGAATTCCTGGGCCTCGGTCGCGGCCGTGCCGGTCATGCCGGACAGCTTCTCGTAGAGGCGGAAATAATTCTGGATCGTCACCGAGGCCAGGGTCTGGTTCTCAGGCTGGATCTTGACGTTCTCCTTGGCCTCGATGGCCTGGTGGAGACCCTCGGACAGGCGACGGCCGGTCATCATGCGGCCGGTGAATTCGTCGATCAGCACGACCTCGTCGGCCTTGATGATGTAGTCCTTGTCCTTGGTGTAGAGGGTGTTGGCGCGCAGCGCCTGGTTCACGTGGTGGACCAGGGAGATATTGGCGGCGTCGTACAGACCCGTGGTGTCCTCGGCGAAGTAGCCGCCGGCTTCCAGCAACTGCTCGACCTTCTCGGAGCCTTCCTCGGTCAGCAGCGCCTGGCGCTGCTTCTCGTCGAGGTCGAAGGTCGAGGTGTCCTTGATCAGCTCCTTGATGATGCCGTCGACGATCTTGTAGAGCTCGGACCGGTCCTCGGTCGGGCCCGAGATGATCAGGGGCGTGCGCGCCTCGTCGATCAGGATGGAGTCGACCTCGTCGACGATGGCGAAATGGTGCGGGCGCTGAACCATCTCGCGCCGGTCGTAGACCAGATTGTCGCGCAGATAGTCGAAGCCGAACTCGTTGTTGGTGCCGTAGGTGATGTCGGCGGCGTAGGAGGCCTGACGCTGGCCCGAGGACAGGCCGTTGACGATCACGCCGACTTCAAGACCCAGGAAGCGATAGACGCGCCCCATCCACTCGGCGTCGCGGCGGGCCAGGTAGTCGTTCACGGTGATGACGTGGACGCCCTTTCCCGACAGGGCGTTGAGGTAAACCGGCGCCACGGCGACCAGGGTCTTGCCTTCACCCGTCCGCATCTCGGCGATGCCGCCATCGTGCAGGATCATGCCGCCGGTCAGCTGGACGTCATACTGGCGCTGGCCAAGGACACGCTTGGAGGCTTCGCGCGCGACGGCGAAGGCCTCGTTCATGATCTTGTCGAGCGTTTCGCCCGCCTCAAGACGATCCTTGAAGGTCTGGGTCGTCATCCGCAGTTCGTCGTCGGACAGGGCGGCGTACTGGGGCTCCAGGGCGTTGATCTTTTGAACCCGGCCCATGAAGTCCTTGACCTTGCGGTCATTGGAGGAGCCGAAGAGTTTCTTGGCGAAGCCGAGCATGGGCGATCCGGTAGCGATCGAGCGGTCTAGAGCTCTGGGGTCTGCCCTCGAGGGGCGGCGGTGAACGCCGCGAGAGAGGCTGCCGGACGAGGCGGCGAAACACGCCGCGCAACGAAGCGAAAACCCCTCGACTTGGGCGCAGGCGGGACTTAAGCACCGACCATACCCCTGTCAACGCGAGGGGCTTTGCAGCCCGGCGTTTGGACCCCTTCAAGCGGGACGGAGCGTCCGATGCGACATTCACGCAACCTTTTGGCGCGCAACCCCCTGCTCCCCCTCGGCGTCGCCCTTGTGCTGACATTGGCGGCGTGCGGACGCGGCGGCGGCTCGGACACCGCCCCGGAGCCGGGCGACCGGGCCGTGGCCAAGGTGCAGGACCAGACCATCTGGGCCTCCGACGTCAAACGTGAAGCCGTGGCGCAGGGGCTGGTGGGTGAGGGCGAGCCTCTGGACGTCACCTCTGACCTGTTCCGGCGGGTGCTCGACGAGGTCATCGACCAGAAGCTGCTGGCCCGCGAAGCCGAGCGGCGGGGTCTGGACAACTCTGCCCTGGCCCAGCGGCGGCTTGAGGCGACCCGCGAGCGGATTCTGGGCGACATGCTGGTGGAGAACGTCGTCAACGGGGCGATCTCGGATCAGGCCGTCCAGACCCTGTATCAGGAGCAGCTTCGCCTCGCGCGGACGTCGGAGGAGATCCGCGTCCGTCTGATCCTGTCGCGGACGAAGCCCGAGGCGGACGCTGTGATCGGCATTCTGGCGCAAGGCGCCAGCTTCGAGGCCGTGGCCCAGGAACGGTCGATCGACGAGGCGACCCGCTTCTCGGGCGGCGACCTCGGCTATTCGACGGCGGACGTCATGCCTCAGGCCTATGCCAATGCGCTGCGGGACGCTCCGGCCGGTTCTACCGTGGGTCCGTTCCAGACCGAGGGCGGCTGGGCCGTGCTGCGGGTCGAGGATCGCCGCCGCGAGAGCCCGCCGACCCTGGATCAGGCCCGGCCCCAGATCGTCCGCTACCTGACCTACGAAGGCGTGCGTCAGCTGCTGGAGGAGCTGCGCGGCAAGGCCAAGGTCGACGTGCTTCTGGCTCCCGAGGGCAATGCGCCGCAGGAGCCGGCCTCCGCCCGTCCCGCCCCCAGTCCGACCCCGACGGCGCCGACCACCACGGCTCCGGCCCCGGCCGCGCCCGCGGTCGCGACACCGGCCCCCGCCTCCACGCCTGCGAAAGCCGCCGCCCAGTGAGCAACGACAAGAAATCCGGCTCGGCCGGCAAGGCGATCGAACACGCGATCGAAAAGGCCTTCGACCCGCTGACCAGCGCCATCAAGCGTGCGACCCAGCCTCAGCCCCCGGCTCCGACGCCCGCCGCACCCGGCAAGCCGGGTCTCGAGGTCTCGCCCCTGGCCGTGCCCTTCCCGACCATTCCGCCCATCGGCGGGGTCGAGATCACCACCGCCCGCGCGGGCTTCTACAAGCACGAGCGCGACGACCTGACGGTCTTCCGATTCGCGCGCGGCACGACCTGCGCCGGGGTCTTCACGCGCCACAAGGTCGGGTCGGCGCCGGTGGATTGGTGCCGGCGTCATCTGGACGCGCCGGGCGGCGGGCTCGACGTTCGGGCCCTGGTGGTCAACGCCGGTTGCGCCAACGCCTTCACCGGCAAGGCGGGCGCCGACGCCGCGCGACGGACGGCCTCCGAAGTCGCCAAACGGTTCGGCTGCCGCCAGCGCGACGTCATGCTGGCCTCCACCGGGGTGATCGGCGTCCTGCTCGACGACAAGAAGATCGCGGCCAAGCTGCACGAAGTCGAGACGAAGCTCGATTCCGAGGTCCCGCCGACCGAGCAATGGGCCGCCGCCGGGCGCGGCATCATGACGACGGACACCTTCCCCAAGGGCTCCTACGCCGAGACCACGATCGACGGGTTCAAAGTCCGGATCGCCGGGATCGCCAAGGGCTCGGGCATGATCGCGCCGGACATGGCGACCATGCTGGGCTTCATCGTCACCGACGCCAACATCCACCCGACGGTGCTGCGCGCCATTCTGGGCCTGCATGTTCGCACGACCTTCAACTCGGTCACGGTGGACGGCGACACCTCGACCAATGACACCTGCCTGCTCTTCGCCACGGGAGCATCCGGCGCGCCGCGCATCGGCAGGGTCGGCGACCGTCGCCTGAAGGAGTTCTCGGCCGCGCTCGACAAGGTGATGCTGGATCTGGCCCACCAGCTGGTCCGCGACGGGGAGGGCGCGTCGAAATTCGTGCGCATCACCGTGGACGGCGCCTCCAGCCCGGCCTCGGCCCGCAAGCTCGCCAAGTCGATCGCCGACAGCCCCCTGGTCAAGACCGCCATCGCCGGCGAGGACGCCAACTGGGGCCGGATCGTCATGGCCGTCGGCAAGACCGAGGAGCCGGTCGACCGCGACCACCTGGCCATCAAGTTCGGCCCCCACGTCGCCGCCGTCGAGGGCGCCATCTCGCCCCACTACGACGAGGCGAAGATGAGCGCCTATATGAAGAAGTCCGAGATCGAGATCACCGTCGACGTCGGCTCGGGCCGGGCCTCCGCGACGGTCTGGACCTGCGATCTGACCAAGGGCTACATCGAGATCAACGGGGATTACCGGAGCTAGAGCGGTGATCGAGTCCTCACTAAGGAACGCCTATCCCGAGCTGTTCTCCTTCATAGACAGAGGGGAATGCGGAATCGGCTATTCACCGAAGGTCCGCGAATTTCATCTCAAGGTGCGACGGGGCAGCGCGGCGGTTCAGTTGCTTTCCTTCTGCCCATTCACCGGGCGCAAGTTGCCTTCATCACTGAGGACTCCGTTTTTCGACGAGCTCGACAGGATCGGGCTGAACGACGGTCTGACGGACGTCGATCGCGCCCCAATGCAGTTCCAGTCGGAGCGTTGGTGGCTTGATCGAGGCCTGTGACCTTCGGGCTGCCGCGAGCCCATTCCCCTACGCCCACGCCCGTGCCTAAACTCCCTCCAAAATCGGGGAGTGAGCTTATGAAGGCTGTGATCGCGGGGGCCGTCTTCGCCCTGCTGACCGGGACCGTCGCCAGCGCCCAGGACGGGACCACGGCGCCCGCCGCCGGCGCCGTCACTCTGGTCCAGGCGGGCCATCTGCTGGATCGCCCGGGACAAGCCCCACGCGGCGCCTCCACCGTCGTCATCCGCGACGGCAAGGTCGAAGCGGTGCGAGACGGGTTCGTCGGACCTGACGCCTTCCCCGGCGCGTCCATCGTCGATCTGCGCGACCGTTTCGTCCTGCCCGGCCTGATCGACAGCCATGTGCATCTGACCTCCGACCGCGCCGGGCAGGCGGGGCTGCTGGCCGATTTCACCGACAGCCTGCCGGCCCGCGCCTATGAGGCGGCCGGCAATGCCCGCGACACCCTGATGGCAGGCTTCACCACCGTGCGAAATCTGGGCGACGAGGGCGGGGTGACCCTGGCGCTGCGCGACGCCACCGCCCGTCACGAGATCGCCGGGCCTCGCATCATCGACGCGGGACGGTCCATCTCGACGACCTCGGGCCATATGGACGCGCGCCTGAGCCTCGCCGACGACATTCGCGAACTGATGGGCGATCAGGAGAACGTCTGTAACGGGCTCGAGAGCTGCCGCGAGGCCGTGCGCATCCAGGTCGGACGCGGCGCCGACGTCATCAAGATCGCCACGACCGGAGGGGTGAACAGCCGTATCGGCGCGGGTCTGGGCGCCCAGATGTTCGAGGACGAGGCCCGCGCCCTGATCGAGACGGCGCACCTGTACGGCAAGAAGGTCGCCGTTCACGCCCACGGCGCCGACGGCATCGACCTGGCGCTGCGTCTAGGCGCGGACTCGATCGAGCACGGCACCATCTTCGACGACGACACCATCCGCCTGTTCCGCGAGTCGGGCGCCTATTACGTTCCGACGCTGTCGACGGTGAATGGCTATCGCACGCGTCTAGCGGCGGATCCCCACGCCTATCCGCCCGAGGTCCTGCCCAAGATCCTGTGGCGGATCGAGATCACCGGCCGGTCGCTGCAGGCCGCGGTCCCGGCGGGGGTGAAGATCGCCTTCGGCACCGACGCGGGCGTCTCCCTGCACGGCCGCAACGCCGACGAGTTCGAGCTGATGGTCCAGTACGGCATGACCCCCATGGCCGCCATCCAGGCCGCCACCGTCAACGCCGCCGACCTGCTGGGCCTGTCGGCCGAAGTCGGCTCGCTCGAGCCCGGCAAGCGCGCCGATCTGATCGCGGTCGAGGGCGATCCGCTGACGGACGTGACGGTGCTCAAGGCGGTGGAGTTCGTAATGCGTGACGGGCGGATTTATCGGAACGATGAAAGCTGAGGCGGTCCTTGCGTCCGCCAGCGGACTGGGCCACCACGCCACCATGACCGATCTGTCCCTGCCCCGTCACGACTGGACCTTGCCCGAGGTGGAGGCCCTGTTCGCTCGTCCGTTCATGGAACTGGTGTTCGAGGCCGCGACCGTTCACCGCCGCTGGTTCGATCCGTCCGAGGTGCAGAAGTCCCAGCTCCTGTCGATCAAGACCGGCGGCTGCGCCGAGAACTGCGGCTACTGCTCGCAGTCCGCCAGTTTCGACACAGGGCTCAAGGCCGAGAAGCTGATGGACACGACCGCCGTCCTCGCCGAGGCCATGGCGGCCAAGGCGGGCGGGGCGAGCCGCTTCTGCATGGGCGCCGCGTGGCGCGAGCTGAAAGACCGTGACACGCCCAAACTCGCCGCCATGATTTCGGGGGTGAAGGCGCTGGGGCTGGAGACCTGCGCGACGCTGGGCATGCTGACCGCCGATCAGGCGAAACAGCTGAAGGCGGCCGGACTCGACTACTACAACCATAACCTCGACACCGGGCCGGAATACTACGCCGAGGTGGTCACGACCCGGACCTATCAGGATCGTCTCGATACGCTGGAGCATGTCCGCGACGCCGGGATGTCGACCTGCTGCGGCGGGATCGTCGGCATGGGCGAGAGCCGGCGGGACCGGGCGGGCCTGCTGCATGCGCTCGCCACCCTGCCGGTCCATCCCGACAGTCTGCCGGTGAATGCGCTGGTGCCCGTCACCGGCACGCCCCTGGGCGAACGGGTCCTCAAGAGCGGCGAGATCGATCCGATCGAGTTCGTCCGCACCGTCGCCGTCGCCCGGATCGTCTGTCCGAAGGCCATGGTCCGCCTGTCGGCCGGGCGCGAGACCATGAGCCCGGAGATGCAGGCGCTGTGCTTCCTCGCCGGAGCCAACTCCATCTTCGTCGGGGGCAAGCTCCTGACCACGCCCAATCCGGAACAGGACGAGGACGCGAAGCTGTTCGCCCTGCTGGACCTGAAACCGATGGAGCCCACTCGGGTCGAGGCGGCGGCGTAACCCGGCCTTAAGCGACCCTGTGGCACACAGGGCGCATGAAACGTCGCGCCTTTCTCGCCGCCCCGCTGGCGCTCGCCGCAACCCCCGCCCTGGCCTCGGGCGGCGGAGGCGGCGGATCGACCGGCGGCTATGTCCGCTATCCCACGATCACGGCCACCACGATCCGCTCGGACGGTCGTCGCGGGGTGATGACGGTCGAGACCGGGGTCGACACGCCGGACGCCGCGGCGAAGCTCCGCGCCGAACAGTCGCAGCCGCGCATGCGGGCGGTGTTCAACATTCTGGTCCAGCGCGAGGCCAACACCCTTCTGCCCGGCGGCGTGCCCAACGTGGAGCGGCTGCACGGCCAGCTGCAGGCGGCGGTGAACATCATCATGGGCCAGCGGACCAGCCATCTGCTGATCGGTACGGTGATGATCGTCTAGCTTGACGACGGGCGAGGCGTAGGCCCCTTTGCGGCCATGCGCCTTCTCGCCCTTTCGACCCTTCTGCTTGTCGCGGCCTGTGCGAGCACGCCTCCGCCCCCGCCTCCGCCGCCATCGGGACCGGGCGCGCCCGTGCTGCGGGACTGGCGCAGCATCGTCACGGCCACGGACCGAGACCGCTATATCCGTCGCGACGCCGCCTGGCGACTGGCGCTCGAGCAAGCGCGACGCCAGCCCGGCTCCGGCGATCTGCGCTCATTGGGCGATCTGATCGACCAGGACGCCGCCCGGAGCACCGTCACGCCGCCGGTGGGCGAGTATCGCTGCCGCACCGTCAAGCTGGGGTCGCAGGGCGGAGAGACGGGCCTGGGCTACGTCGTCTACGACTGGTTCCTGTGCCGGATCGAACAGACGCCGCGCGGCCTGAAATTCTCCAAGACCACCGGCTCACAACGCCCGTCCGGCCTGCTGTTCCCGGAAGACTCTCGCCAGATGGTCATGCTGGGCTCCGTCGCCCTGGCCGCCGAGCCGCCCGCCAACTCCTATGGCCAGCGTCCCGACCGGGACATCGTCGCCGTGCTGGAGCGGATCGGCGCCGCGCGCTGGCGGCTGGTGATCCCCTGGCCGCAGAACGAGTCCAACCTCGACCTGATCGAACTGGTCCCCAACTAGCCGTGCCTCGATCCGTCGGCATCGTCGGCGCGGGCCCCACCGGCCTCGCGCTGGCCCTGATGCTGGTCCGTCAGGGACGCCGCGTGGTCGTTCACGAACGCTTCGATGAGCCGCGGCCCATCGGCGCGGGCTTCATGCTGCAGCCCACCGGGCTCAGCGTGCTCGACCACCTGGGCCTGAGCGAACGGGTCAAGGCGCTGGGCCAGCCGCTTGAACATATCTTCGGCCGCGAGGCCCGCCGCCGGCGCGTCGTGCTCGACGTCCGGTATTCAGACCTGAAGTCGCCGCGCCCCGACGGGGTCAACGCCTTGGGCGTGCACCGCGCCGCCATCTTTCAGGTGCTGTACGAGGCCTGTCTGGCCGAGGGCGTCGCCTTCGAGACCTCGCGCGAAATCGACTCGGCCTCCGACGGTCGCCTGACCGACGCGCAGGGCGTCGACGGCCCCGCCTTCGACCTGATCGTCGACGCCTCGGGCGCCCGTTCGCCCATCGCGCGCGATCTGCTGGCGAAACAACGGGGGCGGCGTCACGAACTCGAATGGGGCGCCCTGTGGACCACCGTCCCGTGGCCGGGCCAGCCGTTCGACGAAGGGGCGCTGGAACAGGTCTATCGCGGGGCCTCGCGCATGGTCGGCGTCCTGCCCGTCGGCGCCCGGCCGGGCAGCCCCGACCGACTGGCGACCTTCTTCTGGAGCCTGAAGCCCCGCGATCACGACGACTGGCTGCGCGCCGGGATGGAGCGGTGGAAGGCCGAGGTGCGCGGCCTGTGGCCCGAGGTGGCGGGCCTGCTGGAGACCCTGCCCGATGCCGAGGCCCTGACGCTTGCCCGCTACGGCCACCACACCCTGCCCCTGCCGATCGCCGACCATTTGGCCGTCGTCGGCGACGCCGCTCATTCGACCAGCCCCCAGCTGGGTCAGGGGGTGAACATGGGTCTGTTGGACGCCTTCGTCCTCGCCGAGACCCTGGCGACCCATGCCGAGCTCGACGAAGCCCTGACCGCGTACGCCCGCATCCGCCGCTGGCATGTGCGGCTGTATCAGGCCCTGTCGATGGGATTCACGCCCTTCTATCAGGCGGACGGACAGGCCCTGCCCTGGGTCCGCGACCATGTGCTGGGCAAGCTGGCGCGCCTGCCCTTCGCTGCGCGAATCCTGGCCGCTACCGTGTCGGGGGTGCTGCTGGATCCGAGGGGATAGACGCGGATTGGAGGAACCCTGTTCGGGGCGGCGACGCTTAGGGCTCGACCGCTTCGCTTCAGGAGACCGCCGATGCCCTCCCGCTTCGCCCCTCGCCTCGCCCTTCTCGCCGCCGCCTCGACGCTGACCCTCGCCGCCTGCGGCCAGCCCGCGTCGGAGCCTGCGGACGCGACCGCCCCGGCCGAGAGCACGGTCACGCGAACGGATCCGACACCGCCGCCCGTCCCTGCGCCCGCCGCGCTCCAAACCCAGGCCGGCAGCGACGGCATCTCGGTCGCCTTGACCCGCGTTCAGGTCACGGGCGACGTCCTGACCGTGCAATTGTCCTATTCCAAGGCAACCGAGAATTCCGCGACCCAGCGCTTCTCGGTCGAGGAGATCGCCGTGATCGACGACGCCACCTCCCAGCGCTACGGCGTGCTGAAGGACGCGGCCGGACGCTGGCAGGCCGCGCCGCTTCAGGCCGCTGGCAACGACAATCTGATGATCGTCGTGCGCAACGACGCTCCGACGGTCGTCTGGTTCAAATTCCCGGCCCCGCCGCCGACCTCGCCGACCGTCTCGATCAACATCCCGAACGTCGGACCGTTCGACGGCGTGCCGGTGACGCGATGAGAATCGTCCCGGCGCTTCTGGCGACGAGCGCGCTCGCCGCCTGTTCGCCGCCGGCCGATGATCCGAAGACCCCGCCTCCCGCGACCCCATCAGCCCAGGTCGCGCCCCAGACGGGCACGGTCGGCGGCCTGTCCGCCTCGGGCGCGGGACTGACGGGCGAGGTCAGCGGCCTGTCCGGAGACATCACCGCCTTCCGCGTCGAGGAGACGGCGACCCAGACCATCGTCGAGATCGCCGCCGACGTCCTGTTCGCCTTCGACAAGTCGGACCTGTCGACCCAGGCGCCGGCCCAACTGCGACGCGCCGCCGACCTGATCCGCCAAGGCGGGTCTGGCCCGGTGCAGGTCGTCGGCTACACCGACAGCCACGGCGAGGACGCCTACAACCTCGCCCTGTCTCAGAGGCGGGCCGCGTCCGTCGTCGCCTGGCTCCGCACGACCGACGGCATCCCCGCCGACCGCCTCGTCGCGGAGGGCCGGGGCGAGGCCGATCCCGTGGCCCCGAACGAAGGCGCGGACGGCAACGACTATCCCGAAGGCCGGGCGATGAACCGGCGGGTGACCATCACGATCCCGAAGGCCTAGACCTTGGTCAGCTTCAGGTCCTGGTAGTCGTAGCTGAAGTCGATGTCGGGGCTGACGCCCTTGACCCGCGCGCGGACCGGCCGTCCGCCCTCCATCTCGAAGGTGAAGAACGCGTCCTCCTCACGGTTGTCGGGGAAGCGGGTGCGCAGGGTGTCGCCGTCGTAGGGCTCCAGCGGTCCCTGCAGGGCGGGGTTGTGGGTGAAGCTCAGCCACAGGGTCGCGTCGCGCGCCTCGATGGCGATGTCGCCGTACCAGGGGTCGCGCCAGGTGCCGACGAAGGCCGAGAGCGGCACGGACGGCGGGGCGCCGACGGCCTGTTTGGCGTCGATCTCGGCGGCGGCCTTCAGCGAGGCCTCGATCCCGTCGGCTTCCAGTTTCCTGGAATCGGCGATCCAGTCGAAGCCTTGCTTGCCCATGAGGATGTCCACCAGGCCGCTGCGCAGGGTCCGCAGCAGGAAGTTTTCCTCGGCGTTGGAGAAGACCGACACCCCGGCCTTGCGGCCCGGGATCATGACGGTGAAGGAGTTGCCGCCGGGCGAGCCGCCGCCGTGGCTGACGATCCGCTCGCCGCGATAGTCCTGGACCTGATGGCCCATGGCGTAGGTCGAGGCGATGGCGCGTCCGGGCAGTTCAGCCGTCGGTCCCGGCGTGCCGGAGATGATGATGTTGGGACGCCACATCTCGGTCGCACGCGCCTCGGTGAACAGGCGGGTCCCGTCAGGCATGGCGCCGTTGCCGAGCCTGAGGATCATCCATTTGGCCCAGTCGGTCGGCGAGGCGCAGATGCCGCCGGCCGCCGCCGCCGAATCCCAGTTCCAGACGCCGACGATGCTGTCGGAAATCTTCGTCATCGGTCCTTGGTAGCGCAGGGGCGGCCCGACCCGCGCGTGGGGCAGGGCGGACTTGGCCGGGTCCGCGAGGCTCGCCATCGGCACGCTGTCGGCCATGCCGAGGCGGTCGAAGATGCGGGTCTGGACGAAGGCTTCCCACGTCATGCCCGATACGGCTTCGAGCACGGCGCCGGCCACCACGAACATCAGGTTGCAGTAGTGGTAGTTGGCGCGGAAGCCGTCCTCGATCGGCACGAACGGGACCTGGGCCAGGACCTCGGCGCGGGACCGGTTCGAGTTCGGCCAGAACAGCAGGTCCCCGGCGCCGAGGCCGAAGCCGGCGCGGTGGCTCAGCGTATCGCGCACCGTGATGTGGTCGCCGATGTACGGGTCCGACAGGGTGAAGTCGGGCAGATAGGTCTTCACCGGCTCGTCCCACTTCACCATGCCCTCGTCGACCAGCATCGCGAGGCCGGCGGCGGTGACGTTCTTGGTGTTGGAGGCGATGGCGAACAGGGTGTGTTCGTCCGCCCGGTCCGGCCGGCCCATCTCCCTGACGCCATAACCGCGCGCCAGGACCGTCTGGCCGTCCCTGACCACGGCGACGCCCAGGGCCGGCTGGTCCGGCCAGGCCGCCATGGCCGTCTTCACATAGGCGTCGATCGCCTCGGCCAGGGCCGCGTCGTCGTTGGCCGCCTGGCTCCACGAGATCGAGGGAACGGCGGCCGCTCCGGCCGAGGCGAACAGGGCGGAACGGCGGGTCAGGCGAAGCGACATGGAGGATCTCCGGAACAAGTTCGCCGACGCTAGCGCGCCGCCGGACCGGAGGCCAGCGGCGCCCCTTGTGTGCCGCTGGGGCCACACCCAGATCAATCGCAACCGAACGGCGCGTTGCTTGCTTCAGAGGACGCAGCGTTCGGAATCCGCTTTCAAAGGGATACGCCTTGAACCTCGACCTTTATTCCGACCGCGCCAAACAGGCGGTCCAGTCCGCCCAGTCGCTGGCCCTCGCCAGAAAGCACCAGCAGTTCGCCCCCGAGCATCTGCTGAAGGTGCTGCTGGAGGAGCGCGACGGTCTGGCGCGCAACCTGATCACCGCCGCCGGGGGCGACCCCGGCAAGGCCGCCGACGCCGCCGAGGCCCTGTTGAAGAAGCGGCCCCAGGTCGAAAGCGCGTCGAGCCAGCTCTATCTCGACGGCGCCACCGCCCGCGTCTTCGCCGGAGCCGAACAGGCCGCCAAGACCGCCGGCGACGCCTTCGTCACAACCGAGCGCATCCTCGCCGCCATCGCACGCGAAGGCGGCCCGGCCGGCGACGCCCTGAAGTCCGCCGGCGTCACGGCCGACAAGCTCGACGCCGCCGTCTCGGACATCCGCAAGGGCAAGACCGCCGACAGCGCCGCCGCCGAGGACGGCTACGACGCCCTGAAACGCTACGCCCGCGATCTGACCCAGGCGGCGCGCGACCAGAAGATCGACCCCGTCATCGGCCGCGACGAGGAAATCCGCCGCACCATCCAGGTCCTGGCCCGGCGCACCAAGAACAACCCCGTCCTGATCGGCGAGCCCGGCGTCGGCAAGACCGCCATCGTCGAGGGTCTGGCCCTGCGCATCGTCAACGGCGACGGGCCCGAGAGCCTGAAGGACAAGACGGTGATGGCCCTCGACATGGGCTCCCTGATCGCCGGCGCGAAATACCGGGGCGAGTTCGAGGAGCGGCTGAAGGCCGTGCTCGGCGAGGTCACGGCCGCCGAGGGCCAGATCATCCTCTTCATCGACGAGATGCACACCCTGGTCGGCGCCGGAAAGGGCGACGGCGCCATGGACGCGTCCAACCTGCTGAAACCCGCCCTGGCGCGCGGCGAGCTGCACTGCGTCGGCGCCACCACCCTGGACGAATACAGGAAGCACGTCGAGAAGGACCCGGCCCTCGCCCGGCGCTTCCAGCCGGTCTTCGTCGAGGAGCCGACGGTGGAGGACACCGTCTCCATCCTGCGCGGCCTGAAGGAGAAGTACGAGGTCCACCACGGGGTCCGCATCTCCGACAGCGCCATCGTCGCCGCCGCCACCCTGTCGAACCGCTACATCACCGACCGCTTCCTGCCCGACAAGGCGATCGACCTGATCGACGAGGCCGGGTCGCGCGTCCGCATGGCCGTCGATTCCAAGCCCGAACAGCTGGATGAGATCGACCGCCGCCTGGTCCAGCTCAAGATCGAGCGCGAGGCCCTGAAGAAGGAAACCGACTCGGCCTCGGTCCAGCGTCTGGAAACGCTGGAGGACACCATCAGCGATCTGGAGATCGAGTCCGCCGACCTGACCGCCCGCTGGAAGGCCGAGAAGGACAAGGTCGGTCAGGGCGCCCAGCTGCGCGAGACGCTGGATCGTCTGCGCGCCGAACTGGCCAGCGCCCAGAGGAACGGCGACCTCGGCCGCGCGTCCGAGATCGCCTATGGCCAGATCCCCCAGATCGAGAAGCAACTGTCGGAGGCCGAGGCCGCCGAACAGACGGCCTCGGCCCTGACGCCCGAGGTCGTCGACGCCCAGCAGATCGCCGCCGTCGTCTCCCGCTGGACCGGCGTCCCGGTCGACAAGATGCTGGAGGGCGAGCGTGAGAAACTGCTGTCGATGGAGGACGCCCTGCGCGGCCGCGTCGTCGGTCAGGACGCGGCGCTGGAAGCGGTCGCCGACGCCGTCCGCCGGGCGCGCGCGGGCCTCAACGACCCCAACCGCCCGCTGGGCAGCTTCCTGTTCCTCGGCCCCACCGGCGTCGGCAAGACCGAGCTGACCAAGGCGCTGGCCGCCTTCCTGTTCGACGACGACCAGGCCATCACCCGCATCGACATGTCCGAATACATGGAGAAGCACAGCGTGTCCCGTCTCATCGGCGCCCCTCCGGGCTACGTCGGCTATGACGAGGGCGGCGCCCTGACCGAGGCGGTGCGTCGTCGCCCCTATCAGGTCATCCTGTTCGACGAGGTCGAAAAGGCCCACCCCGACGTCTTCAACGTCCTGCTCCAGGTGCTGGACGACGGCCGCCTGACCGACGGTCAGGGCCGGGTCGTCGACTTCAAGAACACGCTGATCATCATGACCTCCAACCTGGGCTCGGAGGCGCTTGCGAACCAGGGCGAGGGCGAGGATGTCGAGGCTGTGCGCCCCTTCGTCATGGAGGCCGTCCGCGCTCACTTCCGGCCCGAGTTCCTGAACCGCATCGACGAGATCATCCTGTTCCGCCGCCTGGGCCGCGACCAGATGGCCGGCATCGTCCGCATCCAGCTTCAGCGGCTGGAAAAGCTGATGGCCGACCGGAGGCTGACCCTCTCCATCGACGACAGCGCCTTGGCCTGGCTCGCCGACAAGGGCTACGACCCCGTCTACGGCGCCCGCCCCCTGAAGCGCGTCATCCAGAAGGACCTCGTCGACCCGATGGCGAAGAAGCTGCTCGCCGGTGAGATCGCCGATGGGAGCGTGATCGCGGTGTCGGCGGGGGTGGACGGGCTGGAGATCGGGAAGGCGCGGGTGCATTAGGGGGCCGATCACCCACCCTTCCCGCCATCAAGCTGAAGAGCAAGTAGGTCGGTTGCATTAAGCAGCTTATGGTTGACGCATGATCTAGCGATCGTAAGCTTGGCTATGGATTTGCTCCAAACGATCAGAAGCGACATCGCTCAAATTCCCGACGGTGAGCACACGACCGGATTGAAGTCAGTGCTGCACCATGTTGAGGCGGCATACCGACATCTAGAGCGCGGACAGAAGGAGGGGGATGATTCCGCATTCAACGACGCCATCTACCGCACAAACCAAGCATTTGAGGGCAGCGTCAAAGAGGCATATCGCGTCTTCACCGAGCAAGATCCTGCAGGAAAAACTCCGGCTCAGATTGAGAAATACCTAGAGCAAAATTCGATATTTAAAGATCGCGTCCTTTCTCAGCTAAAAGACTATAGGACCAACTGGCGAAATCCCTCAACACACGACTATAATTTATTCTTTGATCAAGACGAAGCGTTCCTTGCTATTGTCTCTGTGTCAGCATTTGCGAAGCTTCTGGTTCGTCAGATTGCCGAGCACATCTCCTATACAGAATCGATCGCGATATCTCAAGCTATAGGCGATTTCGAGATTCCTGCAGCGGGTGATCTGTCTGACAAGGCGCAGAAAATAATAGAGGAATTCTTTGCCAGCCCCGTAAACATGCCTTCGGCCATGGTAAGCGAAGCGTCGCTCCAAGGGGCTCTCTCTGCTTACATCACGACCGCTCTGCCTAATTCCCAAGTTGATACAGAAGTTGCGTTGGGTTCTTCAAGAAACAGGGCCGACATCGTTGTGACGCTTGAGTCTGAAAAACTAATTATAGAATTAAAGCGCTGGAGAAACGATTCAGCTTGGATAGACAGTGGAGCTACTCAAGTTATGAATTATCTTCAGGCTGGAGGAATAAATAACGGTATAGTTTTATTCTATGAACCTTCGGCAAAAGAATACCATATCGCCGGCGGCTATATGAGCGGAGAGCAGCACGTAATGATGCTCACCCCATCGAACAGGTTTATTCCGAGAGACGAATAGACGATTGTCGCCCTAATCCCCCAGCACCGGCATCACCTCCACCCCGTCGCAGACGAAGATCGACATGTGCGGATGCCCGTCGAACAGCCGCACCGCCGCCTCGTGGCTCTCGGCCTTCACCACCATGAAGACGGTCAGCAGGTTGACGATGTCCTCGACCGCCCCGTCCGCGCCGATCCGCTTCGTCGGGCCCAGAGGCCCGCCGACGTAGAGGATGTCGTCCTTGTGCGCCTCTTCCCAGGCCTTGACGGCGGCGACGCCGCGCGCGGCGGTCTCGTCCTGCTGTTCCGGGGTCATCGCGCGCCAGGCCGCCCACCGGGGGCCGGTCTTGTCCGAGGTGAAGACGGCGAGATAGCGGGTCACGGCCATGGCGGTCCTTGCGGTCAGGGCTTCGTCGCGGTCTCCGCCATCGACCGTTCGGCGGCGGCCGAGGGATGAGGGGCGACGTCCTCGTCGACGGGCTCGAACTCGACCGTGACGCCCTCCTCATAGGCGGCGAAGGTGGCGGCGGTGATGATCTCGGAGACCGAGGCGCCCAGGGACACGATCTGCACCGACTTCTCCAGACCGACAAGAAGCGGGCCGATCACCGTCGCCTCGCCCAGGGCCTGGACCAGTTGGGTCGAGATGGCGGCGGAGTGGAGCGCCGGCATGACCAGGACATTGGCCTCGCGGCTCAGGCGCATGAACGGGTAGTTGGCCCTGAGCGCCGGATCCAGCGCTAGCTCGGGCGGCATCTCGCCCTCGTATTCGAAATCGACGCCCTTGTGGTCGAGGATGCGGATGGCCTCGCGCACCTTGTCGCCGCGCTCGCCCGGCGGGTTGCCGAAGCTCGAATAGGACAGGAAGGCGACGCGCGGGGTGCGGCCCAGCTTCCGGACCGTCGCCGCCGCCTGGATGGCGATATCGGCCAGTTCCTGGGCGTCCGGCAGTTCGTGGATCGAGGTGTCGGCGACGAAGATCGTGCGGCCCTTGGCCAGGACAATGGACAGGCCGATCAGGCTGTCGCCCTCGACGTCCAGCACGCGCCGGACCTCCTTCAGCACCATGTTGAAGTTGCGGGTCGTGCCCGTGACCATGGCGTCGGCCTGACCGCGCGCCAGCATGGAGGCGGCGAAATAGTTGCGGTCCTGGTTGATCATCCGCTGCACGTCGCGGCGCAGATAGCCCCGGCGCTGCAGCTTCTCATAGAGCCAGTCGGTGTATTCGACGTTCCGGTCCGACACCCGGGCGTTGACGATCTCGATGCCCATGGCGTCGAAGTCGAGACCCGCCTCGGCGGCGTTCTTCTTCACCAGGTCCTCGCGGCCGATCAGGATCGGCGTGCCCAGCTCGGCCTGTTTGAAGCCCCAAGCGGCGCGGATGACGGTCGGCTCCTCGCCCTCGGCGAAGACCACCCGCTTGTTCGGGGCGGCGCGCACGGCCGAGGAGATCTTCTGCATCAGGGCGGCGGAAGGATCGACGCGTTCGCGCAAGGAGGCGCGGTACTCGTCCATGTCGTCGATGCTGACGCGGGCCACGCCGGTGTCCATCGCGGCCTTCGCCACGAAGGGCGGGATGTACCAGATCAGGCGCGGGTCGAACGGGGTCGGGATGATGTAGTCGCGGCCGAACTTCAGCTTGCGCCCCGAATAGGCGGCGGCGACCTCGTCCGGCACGTCCTCGCGCGCCAGTTGGGCCAGGGCCTCGGCGCAGGCGATCTTCATCTCGTGATTGATGCGGCGGGCGCGCACGTCGAGCGCGCCCCGGAACAGATAGGGGAAGGCCAGGACGTTGTTGACCTGGTTCACATAGTCCGAGCGGCCGGTGGCGATGATGGCGTCGGTGCGCACCGACAGCACGTCTTCCGGCGTGATCTCCGGGTCGGGGTTGGCCATGGCGAAGATGATCGGATTGGGGGCCATGGAGGCCACCATCTCCTTGGTGATCGCGCCCTTGGCGGCGAGGCCCAGGACGACGTCGGCGCCGACCATGGCCTCGGCCAGAGTCCGGTGCGGGGTGTCGGTGGCGTGAGCGGCCTTCCACTGGTCCATGCCCGTGGGCCGGCCCTTGTAGACGACGCCGTCGCGGTCGACGATCACGGTGTTCTCGGCCCGGACGCCCATGGCCTTCATCAGGGCAATCGACGACAGGCCCGCCGCGCCCGCGCCGGCCAGGACGACCTTGACGTCCTCCAGCTTGCGCCCCGTCAGGTAGCAGGCGTTGATCAGGCCGGCCGTCGAGATGATGGCCGTGCCGTGCTGGTCGTCGTGGAAGACCGGAATGTCCAGCAGGTCCTGGAGCTCGCTTTCGATCACGAAGCATTCGGGGGACTTGATGTCCTCCAGATTGATGCCGCCCCAGGTGTCGCCGATGTTCTTGACGACGGTGATGAACTCGTCCGGGTCGGTCGTCTTCACCTCGATGTCGAAGCTGTCGACGTCGGCGAACCGTTTGAACAGGACCGACTTGCCCTCCATCACCGGCTTGGATGCCATGTGACCGAGGTTGCCGAGACCCAGGATCGCCGTGCCGTTCGAGATGACGGCGACCAGATTGCCCTTTGACGTGTAGTCATAGGCCTTGTCGGGATCCTTGCCGATCGCGATCACCGGAATGGCCACGCCCGGCGAATAGGCCAGCGACAGGTCGCGCTGGGTCGCCATGGGCTTGGTCGGCGCCATCGAGATCTTGCCCGGCGTCGGGTGCTGGTGGAAATCCAGCGCGTCCTGGTCGGAGAAGGTCTGTTTGTCGGTCAGGTCGGGCATGGGTCGCTTTCGGGCGCTTCTGGCCTCGTTGGTCTAGCGGCGGGCCTCCGTCGGGACAACCATGCTTCCCTCTGCTGCAGTCAGAGGTCCAGCACGCCCGTCCGCTCGACCTCGACCGGGCCGGTCATGAAGACGTGGCCCGAGGCCTCGTCCCAGTCGATCACCAGTTCCCCGCCGTCGACCACGACCGTCGCCTTGCGTCCCGTCAGCCCCCGACGAGCGCAGGCGACCAGGGCCGCGCAGGCGCCGGTGCCGCAGGCCTTCGTGAGGCCCGCCCCCCGCTCGAACACCCGCAGGCGGATGCGGTCCGGGCCCAGCACATGGGCGAAGCCGACGTTGACGCCTTCGGGGAACAGCGGGTGATGCTCGATCAGCGAGCCAGTACCGACCACGAAGCTGTCGTCCAGCCGGTCGGTGAAGAAGACCACATGCGGGTTGCCCATGGAAACGGCGCCCGGCGTATGCACCACGGGATCGTCGATCGGTCCGACCTGCAGCTCGATGCCGCGCGTGTCCATTTCCTCGGCCAGGGGGATTTCGCGCCAGTCCAGTTTCGGCGGTCCCATGTCGACCGTGATCCGGTTGGGGCCTGCATTCTGTGCGACCGTCCGCCCGCCCAGGGTGTCGATCGTCACTCTATCCGCACCGCTGGCCTGCATCAGCATCCAGCCGACGCAACGAAGGGCGTTGCCGCAGGTCTCGACGGTCCCCCCGTCGGCGTTCCACACCCGCATGAAGGCGTCGGCCGTATCCGAAGGCTCGATGGCGATCAGCTGGTCGAACCCCTGGCCGGTCTTCCGATCGCCGAGCGCGCGCACGGCGTCGTGCGTCGGCGCGAAGGGCCGGTCGAGCGCGTTGACGACGACGAAGTCGTTGCCGGCGCCGTTCATCTTGACGAAGGGGCGGGGGGTCATGACCGTCATATAGTCACGTCGGCCGCCGCGCCAAAATGAGGGCCTCAGGGTCGCAGCCACGCAACGCCTGCTGCCCGCGCTCGTTAGCCTGTCCCCTTAAACTGACGACGAGGCCTACCCCGATGAATCTTCCCAATGGCGCGATGGTGGCCGTGGTGGACGGCGAGAAGCTGGCCCTGTTCAAGAATACCGGCAGCGCCGCAGACGTCTCTCTCACCGCACAGCCGGTCCCCGAAATCGAGGAGCGGGCGTCCGGTTCGGCTGGTCGCATCTCAAGCGAAGCGAACCCCGACAACGACACCCAGGCCGAGGACGGCTTTGCGATGGGAGTCGCCGAGGTGCTCAACAAATGGGTGCTGAACGGCAAGGTCGACAAGCTGCTGGTCATCGCCGCGCCCAAGACGCTCGGCGAGCTTCGCAAACACTGGCACAAGGAGTTGTCGTCGCGTTTGGTCGGTGAAATCTCCAAGGACCTGACCGGCCACTCGACCGACCAGATCGCCGCCGCCATCGGCAAGGCCTGATTGTGGACGGCCCCCGGCGCGCGCTGCGTGACGGGGGCCGCGCGACGCGCTAGTTCGTGGGCATGCCGTCGTCGCCCGTCCGCCATCGTCATTCGCTTCGGGCGCGCTTTCGCTTTCTCTATCACGGCAACACGACCACGGCCGTCCGCTTTCGGCTGGCGGTCATCGCCATCGACCTGGCCATCATCGCCTTCTTCGTCGCCGCGCCGATCCTGAAGGACTACGGTCGGACCTTCTTCGTCTTGGACTACTGTATCGCGGCCCTCCTGGCGGCCGACCTGATCGCGCGGATCACGGCCTTCTCGGACTGGAAGGACTGGTTCCGACGACCGATCAACTGGATCGACCTGATCGTCCTGGCCTCGCTGCTCCTGCCTGCCTGGGCCATCAACCTCGGCTTCCTCAGGATCCTGCGCCTGTGGACCCTGCTGAACTCCGACCTGTTCTGGCGGACCGTGGGTCGCAAGTTCGACGATACGCGGGTCGAGGAAGTCACCCGCGCCGTCGGCAATCTGGTCACCTTCGTCTTCGTGGTGACAGGCTTTGTCTACACCGTCTTCCGGGGCCGGCATGACGGCATCACCGGGTATGTCGACGCGCTTTATTTTACAGTCGCGACCCTGACCACGACAGGGTTCGGCGACATCACCCTGCCGGGCGTCTGGGGTCGATTGCTGTCCATCGCCGTCATGCTGGTGGGCATCACCCTGTTCGTGCGGCTAGGCCAGAGCCTGCTGAAGCCGCGGAAGGTCAACTTCGCCTGCCCGACCTGCGCCCTGCAGAAGCACGACCCCGATGCCGTCCACTGCAAGGCCTGCGGGACCGTCCTGGCCATCCCCGACGACGGTTGAGCCGCCCCCGCCCCGCCCCATGTGACAAAACGGTAAGGTTCCCCGCCTTGCCGCCATCCCCCTCGCGACTAAGGTGCGCCGTCCCTGTTTCGGAGCGTCCCCGCATGCGTCGTCCGCTGAGCCTCACGGCCGCCCTCCTCGCCTCCACGATTCTCGGAGCCCCCGCCCTGGCCCAAACCGCGCACACCCCGCCCAACCCGCCCCTCGTCGAAGGCGGCTTCGCCACCACCGACGCGACCGACCCCTACCTGTGGCTGGAAGAGGTCGACGGCGAGCGCGCCATGGCCTGGGTCAACGAGCACAACACCCGCTCCCTAGGCGTGCTTCAGGGCGATCCTCGCTACGAGGGCCTGCACGAACAGGCCCTGGCCATCGTCCAGGCGCGCGACCGCATCCCCTCGCCCGGCTTCACCCATGACGGCCACATCGACAACTTCTGGCAGGACGCCAGCCATGTGCGCGGCATCTGGCGTCGCACGACGCTGGACAGCTACCGCACCGACAATCCCGAGTGGCAGACCATCCTCGACATCGACGCCCTGTCGACGGCCGAGGGCAAGAACTGGGTCTACAAGGGCGCGTCCTGCCTGCCGCCGGACGAGCGCCTGTGCCTGATCTCCCTGTCGGACGGCGGCAAGGACGCCGTCGTGGTCCGCGAGTACGACACCGTCGCCCGCGCCTTCGTGCAGGGCGGTTTCGAACTGCCGGAATCCAAGGGCGGCGCGACCTGGGTCGATGCCGATACCCTTCTGATCTCGCGCGACTTCGGTCCGGGCACCCTGACCTCCTCGGGCTATCCGATGATCGTCAAACGGCTGAAGCGCGGCCAGTCGATCGATCAGGCCGAGACCCTCTTCACCGGCCAGCCGTCGGACGTCTCGGTCAGCGGCAGTACCCTGCGCGACGCCGACGGCTTGATTCAGGCGGTGCTCATCAATCGGGGCGTCAGCTTCTACGAGAGCGAAACCCATCTGCTGACGCCGACCGGTACGACCGTGCAGTTGCCCTTGCCGGCCAAGTCGGACATTGACGCCCTTGTCCAGGGTCAGCTGGTTGTGACGATCAAGCAGGATTGGACGGCCCCGTCGGGCCAGGCCTTCCAGACCGGCGATGTGGTGGCTTGGCCGCTGACCGATTGGCTGATCGACCCGGCAACCCAAGCGCAGTTGATCATTCGCCCGGGTGCCCGCGAGTCGGTCGAGAGCATCACCGCCACCCGCAACAAGCTGGTCGTGGCCCTGTACGAGAACGTGCGCGGCGCGGCCTATGTCTATACGCCGAACCCGTCCGGCGAGTGGGCCCGCGCTCGTCTGGACCTGCCCGAGAACTCGACCGTCGGTCTCGGCTCGGCCTCGGAGCAGGACGACCGCATCTTCGTCAGCGTCGCCGGCTATCTGTCGCCCTCGACCCTGTCGCTGGTCGACGCCGCGACCGGCCAGTTGGCCCAGGTCAAGACGATCCCGCCCAAGTTCGACGCCTCGGGCATGACTGTCGAACAGCACGAGGCCCGCTCGGCCGACGGCACCATGATCCCCTATTTCGTGGTGCATAAGACGGACATGCCGCTCGACGGCTCCAACGCCACGCTTCTGTACGGCTACGGCGGCTTCCAGGTGTCGCAACTGCCCGGCTATTCGCCCACGGTCGGCAAGCTCTGGCTGGAGCGCGGCGGCGTCTATGTCGTCGCCAATGTGCGGGGCGGCGGTGAGTTCGGCCCCAATTGGCACGAGGCGGCCCTGCAGCAGAACCGGCAGCGCGCGCATGAGGACTTCCAGGCCGTGGCCTCGGACCTGATCGCCCGCAACATCACCTCCCAGCCCCACCTCGGCGTCATGGGCGGGTCGCAGGGCGGCCTGTTCATGGGGGCGATGCTGACCCAGCGTCCGGACCTGATCAACGCGGCGGTCATCCAGGTGCCCCTTTTCGACATGTTCCGCTTCCACCGCCTGCTCGCTGGCGCATCGTGGCGGGCGGAGTACGGCGACCCGGACATCCCGGAACAGCGCGCCTGGATCGGCGAATACTCGCCCTATCAGAACCTGCGCGCGGGCCAGCCCTATCCTGAGGTCTTCATCCACACCTCGACCAAGGACGACCGCGTCCACCCGGGCCACGCCCGCAAGGCGGCGGCACGGCTGGAGGAACTGGGCTATCCGGTCCTGTTCTACGAGAACACCGACGGCGGCCACGCGGCCGGCGCCAACCTGCGCGAAACGGCCCGCCGCATCGCGCTGGAATACACTTATCTGACCCGCCGCCTCATGGATGTCCCGGCGGAGGAGTAGGTTCCGGCTATCCCGTGTCCCCGCGAAAGCGGGACACAGTGTTCTCGCGAAGTAAGGTCGTTTCCATGCTGCGTTCCCTCATGCTCGGCGTCGCCGCCGTCGCCATCTCCGCCCCCGCCTTCGCCCAGTCAGCGCCGCCCCACTTCCCCGCCGACCTGACCCCGGCCGGCGTGCGCGCCGCCGACGATCATCTGGCGCTGGAGGAGGTGGAGGGTGCGGAGGCCATGGCCTTCGTCCGCGCCGAGAACGAGCGGTCGTTGGCGGCCCTGACCGGCGACCGCCGCTACGAGACCTTCCGGTCCGAGGCCTTCGACATCCTGTCGTCCACCGCCCGCATCCCCGGCCCCAGCTTCCTCGGATCGGGCATCGGAAACTTCTGGCAGGACGCGGCCAATCCGAAGGGCGTCTGGCGCCGCACGACGCTGGACAGCTACCGCACCGATGCGCCGGAGTGGGAGACCCTCATCGACATCGACGCCCTGTCGCGCGCCGAGGGCAAGGATTGGGTCTGGAAGGGCGCCGACTGCCTGCCGCCCGATGAGGCGCGCTGCCTGATCTCCCTGTCTGAGGGCGGCAAGGACGCCGTCGTTGTTCGTGAGTTCGACACCACCACCAAGTCGTTCGTCGACGGCGGCTTCGTCCTGCCCGAGGGCAAGCACCGGCTGGAGTGGTTCGACGTCGACACCCTCTTGGTCGCCACCGATTTCGGCCCCGGCACGATGACCGAGAGCGGCTATCCCTTCATCGTCAAGCGCCTGAAGCGCGGCCAGGCCCTGGCCGATGCGACCGAACTCTATCGCGGCGACATCTCCGACGGCGGCTATGGCGTCAGCCCCTCGGTCTTCCGTGACGGCTCGGGCGCGGTCCTGGCCACCATCGTCAACCGTCCGCTCGACACCTATCGCTCCGAGACCTGGCGTCTGAACGGCGGGGTAGTGACGCGGCTGAACGTGCCCGAGAAGGTGTCGGTCCATGGCGTCATGCAGGGGCGGCTGGTGTTCACGGCCGAACAGGCCTGGCGCTGGAACACCCAGGAGATCGCCCCCGGGACCCTGATGGCCGTCGAACTGCCCCTGCTGGAGCCCGGCCATGACACGGTGATCTCCAACGCCGCGACCACGGTCTTGCGGCCGACCGATCGCCAGTCGATCGACGGGGTCGCCGTCTTCGACGACCGTATCGTCGTCAATGTCCTCGACAACGTTCGCGGCAGTCTCGCGGTCTTCAACAATCGGGGCGAGTTCGGCTGGCCCCGCACCGACATCGCCGTGCCCGAGAATGTCGCCGTGAGCCTGGGCGACCGCAGCCGGGGCTCGGGCCGTCTCTTCTATTCGGTCCAAGGCTTCCTGACCCCCCCGACCTTGTCGCTGGCCAACATCGAGACCGCCGCCAGCGAGGCGATCAAGGCCGGCCCCGCCCTGTTCGACGCCTCGACCCATGTCGTCGAACAGTTCGAGGCCACGTCCACCGACGGAACGAAGATCCCCTACTTCCTCGTCCGCCCGAAGAACGCGCCCATGGACGGATCGACCCCGACCATCATGTTCGGCTACGGCGGCTTCCAGGTCTCCTATCCGCCCGCCTACAAACCCGAGATGGGCAAGCTGTGGCTCGAGAACGGCGGCGCATACGTCGTCGCCAACATCCGGGGGGGCGGCGAGTTCGGCCCGGCCTGGCACCAGGCGGCCCTGCGTGAGAACCGCCAACGCGCCTTCGACGACTTCGCCTCGGTCGCCCGCGATCTGGAACAGCGCGGCGTCACCTCGCCGCGTCGCCTCGGCATCTATGGCCGCTCCAACGGCGGGGTCCTGACCTCGGTCTCCATCACCCAGCATCCGGAACTCTACAACGCAGCCGTGATCGAAAGCCCCCTCATCGACATGCTGCGCTATCAGGACCTGCCGGCCGGGGCGTCGTGGATTGGCGAGTACGGCGACCCGCGCATCCCCGACGACGCCGCCTTCATCAGCCGCTACTCGGCCTATCAGCTGCTGCGTCCGGAGGCGGAGTATCCGCGCCTCTACATCACCACCAACACCCGCGACGACCGCGTCCACCCCGGCCATGCCCGCAAGTTCGCCGCGCGCCTGGCCGATCAGGGCCACGACCACCTCTATTACGAGGAGACTTCGGGCGGTCACTCCAACGACGCCGACCCGGTCGCCAACGCGCGGCGGTGGGCGCGGCATTATGTGTACCTCTCGCAGCAGCTGATGGACTGAGGCATCGGACACGTCGCCGCCACACGTGGGGAGGCGGCTCGGAGGCGAAGCCGGAGAGACGGGGGGTCTTGCCGCACGAAGAACCCCTCCGTAACGGCCCCAATCGGCCTTCACGCGAATATGAGAGGCGGCGTCGCGCCGACCCCGCTACGAGTCCTGCTCATGAATCTTCGGGGCATCATCATCGCGGGCGTGGCCGCCCTCGGCCTGTTCGGCGCGGTCGGTTCGACCGCCCAGCCGGCCGGCCCGCGCCCTGTCCGCCTGTCGGCCACGACGGATGAGCCGGTGGTGGTCGAGCTCTTCACCGCCCAGGGCTGTTCCGGCTGTCCCGCCGCCAACGAGGTCGTCGAGGGCCTGGCCGAGGAGCCCGGCATCATCGCCCTGACCTACGCCGTCGACTATTGGGATTACCTCGGCTGGCCCGACACCTTCGCCAAGCCCGAGTTCGCCCAGCGTCAGCGCGCCTATCAGACGGCCATGCGCCTCAGGAATGTCTACACGCCCCAGGTCATCATCGACGGCCGTCGCCAGCTTTCGGGCGCGGAAGGGTCGGCCATTCAGGTCGCCGTCGACGAGGAGGCCGCCCGCCGCATCTTCCCGCCCCAGGTCCAGTTTCGCGAGAGCGGCGACGCCGTCGGCGTCGGCTCCGGTCGCGCCCCTTCGGGCGGCGCCGACGTCTGGGCCGTTTCCTATCGCCCGGGAACCCAGACCGTGACCGTGGCCGGGGGCGACAATCGCGGCCGCGCCGTGCGCCACGTCAACGTGGTCCGGAGCCTGACCCGGCTCGGCGAATGGACGGGCCGGCCGATCCTGCTGGACCTGCCCCAGGCCGCCGATCCCGCCGACAAGGTGGTGGTGATGGTCCAGTCACGCGCCGACCGCCGCATCCTCAGCGCCGCCACGCGCTAGACCGTCTCAAGACTGAGACGCGCCGACCCTTGGCGCCCCAGTCAGTTTCGGTCACTGTCCGCGCGGATTTGATCGTCGCTAATGGCGATCCGTCGCCCTGTTCGGGTGACGCTCTTTGGGGGAGCGAGGATGGTTGAGCGCGCGGTTCGGGTCGTCGGGGGACGGACCCCCAAGGCCGCCGCGCTCGCCGTCGCCGTCCTGGCCATAGGCCTGACGGCTGCGCCGGCTGGATCGCAGACCCGGCCGGCGCCTCCGCCTCCCAATCCCGACATGGAAGCCCGCGCCATCACCCAGATGGTCACCGCCGCCGAGGTCGCCGCCTGGGCGCGCGAGCGGCGCGACGCCCGCGCCATGCTGGTCGCCGCCCGCATGCTGGGCGACATCCGCACCCGGCGCGAGAACGGCGACGAACCCTTCCTGACCACGGCCGCCCTGCTGGACGAGGCCGAGAGCTTCGCCGGCGGCGACCGCGACCTCTTGGACCAGATCTCCATGGAGCGGTCCCCGGACAAGGGTGTTCGCGCCTCGCCCTTCGGCGCCGGTCCCATCGTCGTTGTGCGCCGCCTGCGCGCGCGCGAGACCTACAGCTTCACCATCGAGGCGCGCCGCAGCGAGGTTCTGCGCGTGGCCGCCATTGGCGACGGGGACACCAATATCGACCTCGCCCTGCGCGACCAGAACGGCGCCGTCATCTGCGCCGACGGCTCGCGCGACCACTACCCGGTCTGCACCGTCGCCCGCCCCCGGAGCGGGCCCATCCGCGTCGAGATCGTCAACCGCGGCGAGGTCTGGTCGCGGGTGCAGATCCTTACAAACTAAGGGCGCTGACGCGCGCCGGCTCGTGGCTTGAGTGCGGTTGTGCGCGAGCGGGGACTAAGCCCCCGCCTTGGTCCCGAACATCATGGCCGCCCTGGCCAGCGGAACGACCTGTTTCGCCGTCTCCACCGCATGGGCCGAGGCCGCCGTGCCGTCGCGCACCCGTCCAGCGATGCCCTGACAGATCGCGGCCAGCCGGAACAGGTTGTAGGCCATCAGCCAGTCGAGGTTCTCCGGCTCCTTCCGACCCGTGCGGGCCGCATAGCGTTCGACGGTCTCCTCAATGGTGGGAATGCCCAGGGCCTTCAGGTCCAGCCCGGCCAGACCGTTCCGCACCGTCGGGGGCAGGACCCAACCGATCAGCAGATAGGAGAAGTCCGCCATGGGGTCGCCCAGGGTCGACAGTTCCCAGTCCAGCACGGCCCGAACCTTGGGCCGGTCCGGCGCCATGATCATGTTGTCGAGGCGGAAGTCGCCGTGGACGATGCTGGTCGGTCCCTCGGCCGGCAGGCTCTGGGGCAGGAAGGCGATCAGCCGGTCCATCTCCGGAATGGGGTCGATCTCGGAGGCCTTGTACTGCTTGGTCCAGCGTCCGACCTGACGCGCGAAATAGTTGCCCGGCTTGCCGTACTGCGCCAGGCCGATGGCCGCCGGATCGAACCGGTGCAGATCGGCCAGGGCATCCGTCTGGGCCTCGAAGATGGCGCGGCGTTCGGCCGGCTCCATCCCCGGCAGCCTCAGGTCCCACAGGACCCGGCCATCGACCTTGTCCATAACGTAGAACATCGAGCCGATGACGGCATCGTCCGTGCACAGAGCATAGGGCTTTGCAACCGGATAGCCCTGTTTCGATAGGGCCGAGATCACCGTGAACTCCCGGTCCACCGCATGGGCCGAGGGCAGCAACACGCCCGGCGGCTTGCGACGCAACACATAGGCGGCCTTCGGCGTCGTCAGCTCATAGGTCGGGTTCGACTGACCGCCCTTGAATTGGCGGATCGTCAGCGGCCCGGCATAGCCTTCGACGTTCGCCGCCAACCAGGCGTCGAGCGCGCCCTCGTCGAGCCGGTAGCGGGGATCGACCTCCCGGGTTCCGGAGAAGGCGGCCTGCGGATCGTTCGAGCTGTCGGTCATTGCGCGGCGACAATGGCGGCCTTCACCGCACGGCGCCAGCCCCCCAGCAGAGCTTCCCGCTGCTCGCCCGACATCCTCGGCTTCCACACCGCCGGCGCTTCCTCGTTCCTCGGCTCCAGATCGTCGATCAGCCCGACGCCCAGGGCAGCCAGACGCGCCGCGCCCAAGGCCGTCATCTCCTGGAAGGCCGGCCGCTCGACCGTGACCTCGCAGATGTCGGCGACGAACTGCATGGCGAAGGCGTTGGCCGTCACGCCCCCATCCACCTTGAGCACGCTGAACCGGGGCGCGCCGTCCTTGGCGAGCGCATCCAGCAGGTCCCGCGTCTGATAGGCCAGGGCCTCCAGCGCCGCCCGGACGAAGTGGGCGGGCTTGGTATCGCGCGTCAGGCCGATCACCGCGCCCCGCGCATCCGGCTCCCACCAAGGCGCCCCCAGACCCGTGAAGCCGGGAACCAGATAGACGCCGCCGTTGTCCTTCAGCCCCTGCGCCACGGCTTCCGACTGCCGGCTGTCGGAGATCATCCCGACCCCGTCCCTCAACCACTGGATCGCCGACCCGGCCGAGAAGATCGACCCCTCCAGCGCATAGGCGACCGTTTCGCCGACCTGATAGCCGAGCGTGCCCAGCAACCGGCTCGACGACGCCACCGGCTCGGCCCCCACGTTGGCCACCAGAAACGCCCCGGTGCCGTAGGTGATCTTGGCGTCCCCGGACTTCAGCGCCCCGTGCCCGACGAGGGCCGCCTGCTGGTCCCCCGCCGACCCCGCGATGGGAAGCCCCCGCCCGAACAGGCTCGGATCGCTCTCGCCCGAGACCTCAGCACAGCCGACGATCCGGGGCAGGGCGGCCTTCGGAACCCTGAACAACTCACACAGATCGTCGCGCCATTCGCGCGCCTTCAGGTCCATCAGCGACGTCCGACTGCCGTTCGTCGCGTCGGTCACATGGCTGGCCCCGTTCGTCAGCTTCCAGACCAGCCAGCTGTCGATGGTCCCCAGCTTCACCTCGCCGCGCTCCGCCCGCTCCCGCGCCCCCGGAACCTTGTCGAGCAGCCAGGCGAATTTCGTCGCCGAGAAATAGGGATCGAGGATCAGGCCCGTCGCCGCCTGCACCATCGCCTCATGCCCCTCGGCCGCCAGCCGGGAGGACACGTCGGCCGTGCGCCGGTCCTGCCAGACGATGGCCTTGTGCAGCGGCTCGCCGGTGGCGGCGTCCCAGATCACCGAGGTCTCCCTCTGGTTGGTGATGCCGATGGCGGAGAACCGGCCGACGCCGCCGGCCGTCCGGATCACCTCGCGACAGGTCTGGACCGTCGCTGTCCAGATCTCGGCGGCGTCGTGTTCGACCCAGCCCGAATGGGGAAAATGCTGTTCCAGCTCGATCTGGCTGACCGCCAGAGGATGCAGCCCCCGATCCTCCCTCAGCTCGAAGGCGATGGCCCGCGTCGAGGTCGTGCCCTGGTCGATGGCGAGGATGCAGGTCGTCATGAGCGCTTCCATTGTTTTCGCCATCTTACGCGGACGAACGGGATCGGGTTAAGTGCCTGCCATGGCTTCCCGCATCGCTTCCTACGAAGGCGTCCTCGACGCCGCCCGCCAGATCGCCCCGGCGGCGGTCCGCACCCCCCTGATTGAAAGCCCGGCCCTGAACGAACGGGTCGGCGGCCGGGTCCTGCTCAAGGCCGAGACGATGCAGGTCGCGGGCGCATTCAAATTCCGGGGCGCCTACAACCGGATCAGCCGCTTTACCGCCGACGAGCTGAAGGCGGGCGTCGTCGCCTTCTCGTCCGGCAACCATGCGCAGGGCGTAGCGGCGGCGGCGAAACTGATGGGCACGCGCGCCGTCATCGTCATGCCGGCCGACAGTCCCGCCATCAAGATCGCCGGGGTGAAGTCGTTCGGCGGCGAGGTCCGCCTCTACAACCGCTGGACCGAGAGCCGCGAGGAGATCGGCGCGGCGGTGGCGAAAGAGCGCGGCTCCGTCCTCGTCCCCCCGTTCGACGATCCGTATGTCATTGAGGGCCAGGGGACGTCCGCGCTGGAGCTTCTGGACCAGGCCAACGCGCCGATCGACCAGCTCCTCTGCCCCTGCTCCGGCGGCGGCCTGATGGCCGGGGTCGACCTCGTCTTCGAGGCGCGCAGCCCTCAGACGAGGATGTGGGCCGTGGAGCCCGAGGCCTATGACGACACGGCCCGGTCGCTGGCCGCCGGCGAACGGATGACCCATCCGTCCGGTCCGCCTTCGATCTGCGACGCGCTCCAGACCCCCATCCCGGGCGTCCTGACCTTCCCGATCAACCAGCGGGTCCTGTCCGGCGCGCTGTCGATCACGGACATGCAGGCCGCCGAGGCTGTCGCCTACGCCTTCCGCACCCTTAAGCTGGTGGTCGAGCCGGGCGGCGCCGCCGGACTCGCGGCGCTTCTGGCTGGCAAGCTCGACACCCGGGGAAAGACCACCGCCGTCATCCTGTCTGGGGGCAATATCGACCCCGGCCTGTTCGCCGAGATCATCGAAGGCCGGTTCGCCCCGGCCGCCCAAGGAGCCGCCGCATGACCAAGCCCGCAGACCTGCAATCGCTGATCGGAACCGAGATCGGCGTCTCGAGGTGGATCCTGGTCGATCAGGCCCGGATCGACGCCTTCGCCGAGATCACCGAGGACCGCCAGTTCATCCACATCGATCCGGTGGCGGCGAAACAGACCCCCTTCGGCGGCACGATCGCCCATGGCTTCCTGACCCTCAGCCTCGCCTCGGCCATGAGCTACGACGCCGTGGCTCCGCTGGACGGGGTGGCGATGGGCGTCAACTACGGCTTCGACAAGGTTCGCTTCCTCGCCCCCGTCCCAGCCGGCTCGAACATCCGCGGGCGCTTCAAGCTGCTGTCGGCCGACGACAAGGGCGGGGGCCGCTGGCTTCTCAAGCACGAACTGACCGTCGAGATCGAGGGCTCCGACAAGCCCGCCCTGATCGCCGAATGGCTGGGCATGCAGATGGTCGGCGGGTGACGCTGGACGGCCGATCGTTCTCTGTGAATAGTTTGTCCTCCTCCTGACGAGACTCGCCTTGCATCACCACGGCACGGTCTTTCTGCTTCTGGCTTATGCGGTCGCGGTCCTCGCGGGCTGGACGGCGCTCGACCTGTTCCAGCGGCTGAAGGGACGCGAGGGGCGGGATCGCGCACCCTGGCTCGGGGCGGCGGCGCTCGCCATGGGCGGCGGGATCTGGTCGATGCATTTCATCGCCATGCTCGGCTTCGATCCGGGCGCACCCGTGAGCTATGATCCCGGCCTGACCCTACTGTCGTTCCTGCTCGCGGTGGCAGGGACGGCCGGGGCCTTCTTCGCCGCCTCTCGAGAGCGTCTCGGCCGGGGCCGCATCCCGGTTGCGGGCGCCGCCATGGGTTTGGCCATCGCGGCGATGCACTATGTCGGCATGGCGGCGATGCGCACGACGGCAGCGGTGGGCTGGCGCGTCGATCTGGTCGTCGCCTCGGTGCTAATCGCCATCGCCGCCTCGGTCGCCGCCCTGTGGGCCTCGCGGCAAGAGACCTCCATCCCCTGGCGCGCCGCCGCCGCCGCCAGTCTCGGTATTGCGGTCGTCGGCATGCACTACACCGGCATGGCCGCGCTCGACCTGGCGCCGGTCACCCATGCCATGGCCGAGGGCGGCGCCCCGCCCCTGGCCCTGGCCGTCAGCATCGCCGCCGTCACCGCGGTCATCCTGTTCATGGCCCTGGCCGCCTCCATGGCGGACGAGCGTTCACGGCTGGTGTCGACACTGGCGGCGGCCGGCGTCGGCTATTGGGAGGTCAACCTCAAGGATCGCAGCTTCACCCTGTCGCCCCGTGCCCGGGAGTTGATCGCCATGCCCAAGGATCGACCGGACGGCGACGTCATGAACCCCGTCTGGGTCGAGAACGACGACCATCTGGCCCGCCGCCGCGCCGCTCTGGAGGCCGCCATCGCGGGCGAAGCGGAGTACGACGTCGAATACCCGATCGCCGGAACCGACCGCTGGGTCCAGTCGCGCGGCAGCCTGGTCCGTTCCCGCTCCGGCCGTCCGCTCAAACTGGCGGGCGTGGTCTCCGACATCACCGACCGGCACCGTGCGTTCGAAGCCCTGGAGACCAGCGAGCGCCGCCAGAAGTTGCTCATCAACGAGCTGAACCACCGGGTGAAGAACACCCTCGCCACCCTCCAGTCGATCGCGACGCTCACCGCGCGCCGGGCGTCCTCCGTGGAGGAGTTCTCCGCCCTGTTCGAGGCCCGCCTGATGGCGCTGTCCGAAACCCACAACCTCCTGACCGCCTCGGGTTGGGAGCAGGCGACGCTCGTGGATCTGCTCACCAAGGAGTTGCGGCCCTACGCGCCCGACCAGTTCCGCCTGACCGGCCCCGACGTGCTGTTCGACGCGTCCCAGGCCCTGGCTATGGGGATGATCGCCCACGAACTGGCCACCAACGCCGCCAAGCATGGCGCGCTCAGCACCCCCGACGGCTGCGTGACCGTGTCCTGGTCGGACGCCGATGCCGACGGGAGCCACACCCTCGAGTGGCTCGAGGCCGACGGCCCGCCCGTCTCCGCGCCCAGCCGGACCGGCTTTGGGTCCCGGCTCATCGCGACCAGCCTCAAAGGCGACCTTAAGGGCGAGGCCGACCTCGACTACGCCCCGGATGGTTTGCGAGCGCGACTGGTCTTTCGGCCTCGAAAGACCGTCAGCTGAACGCCGCCAGCCGGTCGTCCAGCCCTGCGCGCACCACCGGCCATTCCTCGGCCAGGATGGAGAAGATCACCGAGCTTCTCACCCGCCCGGTCCAGGTGATCTTGTCGTCGCGCATCACGCCCTCGCGCATCGCGCCCAGTTTCGTCATCGCCGCCTGGCTGCGCTGGTTCAGCTGGTCGACTTGAAACACCACGCGGTGGGCGCCGCTGGAAAAGGCGTGGTCCAACAACAGCCGCTTGGCCGCCGGATTGACCACGCCGCCGCGCGCCGACGGCCGGTAGTAGGTGGTGCCGATCTCGACCGACCGGTTCTCCGGCTGGATGAAGATATAGGTCGAACAGCCGACCAACTCGCCGTCCCGGATCACCGCGAACGGAACCCGCGTCCCCGCCGCCTGCTGCGCCCGCAGGTTGGCCCAGCCGCCATCGAACTGCTCGCCGCCCAGAGAGGCGTAGTAGAGCGTCGGCCACAGCTCCGGATCCTCGTCGCAGACCGCACGCAACGCCTCGCGGTGCCGTTCCTCGATCGGCTCCAGCCGGACGAAGTCGTTTTCGAGAACCTCGGAGGTGAGGTTCATTCCCCCAGACACCTCAGGGCGACCTCGAGGTTGCGCATACCGTCTTCACCCGTGACCGCCGGCGTCTCGCCGGTGCGGATGGCGTGGGCGAAGGCTTCGAGCTCCTTCTTCAGCGGCTCGTTCGGCCAGCTCATGACGCCGCGCGTGGAGTAGGAGCCGTCTGGCTGCTGGCCGAAATATTCGGTGACCTGACGCGTCATCAGGTCGGCGACCACGAATTTCGAACCCGTGGCGACCTGAAGCGTGCGGGTCTTGTAGGGCGTCACCCAGTTGGTGGTGATGTGGGCGATCACTCCGTTTTCCAGCCGGAACTGAAGCAAGGCCGTATCCTCGCGATCCGCCTTGGTCCGGGCCAGCTGCGGCTGAACCTCGGCGATTTCGGAGCCCGTCAGGTGGCGGATGATGTCGATGTCGTGCACAGCCAGGTCGATGACCACGCCCACCTCGCCCATGCGCGGCGGGAAGGGGCCGACGCGGGTGATCTGGATGGAGATGACGTCCTCGCCCTCGATGGCGCGCTTGACCGCCTCCACCGCCGGATTGAAACGCTCGACCTGACCGACCATCAAGACGCGGTCGTTGGCCTTGGCGGCGTCGATCATTCGCTGGGCGTCGGCCACGGTCGCGGCGATGGGCTTCTCGACCAGCACATGGACCCCGGCCTCCAGAAGCGCGACGCCCAGGTCGGCGTGGTGGCGGTTCGGGGTGGCGATCACGGCGGCTTCCAGCCCGCCCGCGACGAAGTTTGCGGCGGTCGTCACCGGCGACGCGCCATAGGCGGCGGCGACCCCCTTGGCCACCACGGTGTCAGGATCGAACACCAGGGCGAGGTCGATCTCGCGCATTTCCGACAGGACGCGGGCGTGGTTGCGGCCCATGACGCCGGCGCCGGCGACGCCGGTGCGGATCGGGTCGTGCAGGTGGGTCGGGTTCATGGGCTTACCCCTTGTAGCTGGCGACAGCGGAGACGATCCGGTCCTGGGTCGCCTCGTCCAGATCGGAGTGCATCGGCAGGCTGATGACCGTCTTCATCTTGGCCTCGGTTACCGGCAGACCCTGCGGCCCGCGCGGATGCATGCCATAGGCCGGCTGCAGGTGCAGCGGGATCGGATAGTAGACCGCCGACGGCACGCCCTGTTCACGCAGATGGGCGCCCAGGCCGTCCCGGTCCGGATGCTCGATCGTATACTGCGCCCAGTTGGAGACATTGCCGGCCGGCGTCTGCGGCACGGACGTCACGTGCGGCGCCAGAAGTTCGTTGTAGCGAGCCGCGATCCGGTTCCGCCAAACGATCTCCTCGGGGAAGACCTTCAGCTTCTCGATCAGAACGGCGGCCTGGACCGTGTCCAGACGCGAGTTCATCCCGACCCGCATGTTCAGATATTTGGTCTCGTGCTCGAAGGTCCGGCCGACCAGATCCTGACTGACGGCCTTGCCGTGCACCCGGAAGCTGTCGATCAGCTCGGCCAGGGCGTCGTCATTGGTCAGCACCGCCCCGCCGTCGCCGTAGCAGCCCAGCGGCTTGGCCGGGAAGAAGCTGGTCGTGGTCGCATCGGCCCACTTCAGCGGATGCTCGCCGTCGATGGTGCAGCCGAACCCCTGCGCCGAATCCGAGATCAGCTTCAGCCCGTGCCTGTCGCAGATCGCCTTGATGGCCGGATAGTCGGCCGGCTGGCCGAACAGGTCGACGGCGATCACGACCTTCGGCTTCAGTTTGCCTTCGGCCAGCGTCGCCTCGATGGCCGCTTCCAGATGGCCGGGGTCCATGTTGTAGGTCGCGGCGTCGATGTCGATGAAGACCGGCGTCGCCCCGGTCCACGGCACGATCTCGGCCGTGGCGCAGAAAGTGAAGCTCGGCACGAAGACCGCGTCGCCCGCGCCCACGCCCCAGGCCTTCAGAGGCAGGACCAGGGCGTCCGTCCCGTTGCCGCAACCCAGCGCATGTTTCGCCTCGCCGAACGCCGCCAGCGCCTGTTCGAACTCGCGCACCGGCGGACCCATGACATAGGCCCCGCTCTCGACAGCGGCCATCATGGCGGCCTCGATCTTGCCGCCCAGACGGCGGCGCTGGGCCTGCAGGTCGATGAAGGCGATGCTCATGGGGGAACCTTTCTCGAATCAGGGCGGCGCACATCCCGGATCAGGGGCGGCCTTCGAAGGTGGCCGCCGTCTAACCCGAGCGACCCTGCAAAGCCAAACCGAACAGGGTCACTTCGCGTTGCGCCTTGCAACGCAGGCTTCTATCCCATCGTCGTCCGAATCCGGAGCCCGCCGTCTTGAACACCGCCTCGACCTCGCACCCGGCCGTCTTCCTGGACCGTGACGGCGTCCTGATCCCCGACAGCGGCTATCCGCACAGGGAGGGGGATCTGGTCCTGATCCCCGGCGCTGCCGAGGCCGTTCGGCGCCTGAATACGCTGGGCTATCTGGTCGTCATCGTCACCAACCAGTCCGGCGTGGCGCGGGGCTACTTCACCGAAGACCAGATGAACGCCTTCAACGACGCCCTGGTCAGGAAGCTCGCCGCCAAGGGCGCCCGCATCGGCGCGGTCTACGCCTGCCCGTTTCACAAGGACGCCGGGGATCCGAAATATTTCCACCCCGACCATCCGGACCGGAAGCCCAACCCCGGCATGATCCTGCGCGCCGTCGCCGACCACGACATCGATCCGGCCCGCTCCTTCCTGATCGGCGACCGACAGTCGGACCTGGAGGCCGCGCGCCGGGCCGGCATGCCGGGCTTCCTGTTCGAGGGCGGGAACTTGGATCATTTCGTCCGCGACCTGCTCGGCGGCTGATCGCAATTCCCCGCACGATGAAATAAGATCGAGGCCGACGCGGGGGCGTCCTGATCACGGAGTTTGCTGCATGGCCGACTATTCCGAGCGTCGCTGGACCTCCCACGACGGCCTCAGCCTGTTTGCCCGCGACTATCCGGGCGCAGACGGTCCGGCCCAGCTGCCGGTCATCGCCATCCACGGCCTGACGCGGAACAGCGCCGACTTCGACGCCATCGCGCCCCTGATCGCCCGCAGCGGCCGCCGGGTCCTGGCGCTGGACGTCCGGGGCCGCGGCAAGTCCGACCGCGCCACCGACCCCATGACCTATCAGCCGCCGGTCTATGCGAAGGACGTGCTGGGCCTGCTGGAGGCCGCCGGCATCGAGCGCGCCGTCTTCCTCGGCACCTCCATGGGCGGGCTGATCACCATGGCGGTCACCGCGCTGAAGAGCCGGGTGGTCGCCGCCGCGATCCTCAACGATATCGGCCCCCAGGTCTCGCCGGAAGGTTTGGCCCGCATCGCCTCATACTCCGGCCAGCCGGTGGACACGCCGACCTGGGCCGCCGCGGCCGCCTATGCCAAGCGAATCAACGAAGTCGCCCTACCGCACTACACCGACGCCGACTGGGACGCCTTCGCCCGCCGCATCTTCAAGGAGGGCACGGAGGGCGCGCCGATCCTGAACTACGATCCCGACATCTCGGTCCCGATCAAGGCCGCCGGCGCCAAGGCCCTGGTCCCCAACCTCTGGCCGTATTTCCGCCGACTGGCGCGCAAAAGCCCAACCCTTCTCATCCGGGGCGGAACCTCGGACCTTCTCGGCGCCGACATCGCCGCTCGTATGCAGAAGGCCGCGCCCGAGATGCGCTATGCCGAAATCCCGAACGTCGGCCACGCCCCCATGCTGGACGAGCCGGAAAGCAAGGCGGCGATCTTCGAGTTCCTGAAGGACGTGCCCTGATCTCCCTCTCCCGATGGGAGAGGGCTTGAGCGCACGGCGGCGATAGCCGTCGTTCTGGCGCGAAAGGGTGAGGGTCGTGCCTTACCGGGGAGACCCGACCCTCATCCGTCCGCTTCGCGGCCACCTTCTCCCAACGGGAGAAGGAAGGTCAGGCGTCCGGCACGTTCGCGTCCAGCTCATCCAACCAGACCCGCGCATTCCCGTCCGACGGCGCCCGCCAGTCGCCGCGCGGCGACAGCGACCCGCCGGTGACCACCTTGGGCCCATTGGGCAGGGCCGAGCGCTTGAACTGGCTGGTCTGGAAGAAGCGCATGAGGAACTTCCGCAGCCAGAACTTGATCGTCGCCAGGTCGTAGGCGACCCGATCGGCTTGCGGATGATGCGCCGGCCACTCCCCCCTCGACGCATCGCCCCACGCCTGATGGCACAGATAGGCGACCTTCGACGGGCTCATGCCGAAGCGGGTGATGTGGAACAGGAAGAAATCGTTCAGCGCGTAGGGACCGACCGTCCCCTCCGTCGACTGGATCTTCCCGTCCGCCCCCACCGGCACCAGCTCGGGCGAAATCTCCGTGTCCAGGATGGCGTGCAGCGTCGACGCCGCCGAGGCCATGTCGTCGCGTCCCGCCACCCAGCGGATCAGGTGCCGGATCAGGGTCTTCGCCACCCCGCCGTTGACGTTGTAGTGGCTCATATGGTCGCCGACGCCGTAGGTGGCCCAGCCCAGCGCCAGCTCCGACAGGTCCCCGGTCCCCAGCACGAAGGCCCCGTTCTGGTTGGCCAGCCGGAACAGATAGTCGGTCCTCAGACCCGCCTGCACATTCTCGAAAGTGATGTCGTGGACGGGCTGTCCGTCCGCATACGGGTGTTTGATGTCGGCCAGCATCCGCTCGGCGGCGGGACGGATGTCGATCTCCTCGCCCGTGACGCCCAGAGCCTGCATCAGGGCCCAGGCGTTGGACTTCGTCCCGTCCGAGGTCGCGAACCCCGGCATGGTGAAGGCGAGGATGTTCGTCCTCGGCAGCTCCAACTGATCGAAGGCGCGGCACGCCACCAGCAGGGCCTGGGTCGAATCCAGTCCGCCCGAAATCCCGACGCAGAGCTTTTTCGCCCCCGTCGCCGTCATCCGGCGCATCAGCCCCTGCACCTGGATGTTGAAGGCCTCGAAACAGTCCTGATCGAGCCTGCGCGGATCATCCGGCACGAAGGGGAAACGGTCGAGGGGGCGAAGGAGGGGGCCCTCGAAGGCCTCCTCACGCGCGGTGAAACTCGACCAGGAGAAGGACCGGTCGCCGCGCTCCAGCCTGACGCAATCGGCGAAGGTTCCGTTGCGCAGCCGGTCCATGCCGATCCGGTCCACGTCGATGTCGGCAACGGTCAGATGGGACTCCAGCGCGAACCGCTCGCCCGACGCAAGGGGCGCGCCCAGCTCATGGATGGTCGCCTGCCCGTCCCAGGCCAGGTCGGTGGTGCTTTCGCCCCAACCGGACGCGGTGAAGACATAGGCCGCCATGGCCCGCGCCGACTGGCTCGCGCAGAGCATGGCGCGCTCGTCCGCCTTGCCAATGACGATGTTGGACGCCGACAGGTTTAGAAGGATGCGGCCGCCCGCCAGGGCCTGATGCGTGGACGGCGGCAGCGGCGACCAGAAGTCCTCGCAGATCTCAACGCCAAAGCTGAAGCCCGGCCGGTTGCCGGCCTCGAACACCTGGCGTGGCGACACCTCGACGTGCCGCTCCATCAGATAGATGGTCGCGTGGTCGTCCAGATCGGCGCCCGAGGCGAACCAGCGCTTCTCGTAGTATTCACGGTAGTTCGGCAGATAGGTCTTGGGCACGATCCCGATGACCTCGCCCGTCGCGATTACGAAGGCGCAGTTGTAGAGGGCGTCGTTGAAACGGAGCGGCGCACCCACGACGGCGACCACGCCCGTCTCTTCCGTCACGGCGGCGACCATGGCGATCTGCCGCTCGACCTCGTCCAGCAGGGCGGTCTGCATATGCAGGTCGTCGATGGCGTAACCGGTCAGGCTCAGCTCGGGGAAGACGATCAGGTCCACGCCCTGTTCGCCCGCCTGTTTGATCAGGGCGACATGCGCCTCCGCGTTCGCCTTGGGGTCGGCGATGTTCACCACTGGCGTCGCCGCCGCAGCCCGGACGAAGCCATGGGTGCGCGGGGAGTGGAAGGCGTGGGTCTTGGCCAAGGCGCGGTCCTCAGGTGGTTATGCTCATATAGAGCCAAACTCATCGGCGCCCAAACTACACGCCACAGGATGACGAAAGGAAAAGGTGACGCCCCTCCGCCGCCCCGCTAAAGCCGTCTCATGACCGACGCGCCCAAGAAGGGCTGGTTCCAGCGCCTGAGCGCGGGACTGGCCCGATCCAGCCAGCAGATGACCGAACAGGTCGTCTCCGCCTTCGTGAAAGAGCCCCTCTCGGAGGCGGCTCTGGATCAACTCGAAGAGCATCTGCTGGAGAGCGATCTCGGCCCCGCCGCCACCGACCGGATCGTCGAACGCTTCCGCGCACTGCGCTTCGGCGCCAACCCCTCCGAACGCGAGGTGAAGGAGGCCCTGGCCGAGGCCGTGGCCGCCGAACTCCTGCCGCGTCAGGCCAGCTTCGACCCGCTGGGTCCTGACGGCGTCGGCGGCGGGATCAAACCCTACGTCGTCCTGTTCGTGGGGGTGAACGGCTCGGGCAAGACCACGACGCTGGGCAAGATCGCCGCCGACCTGACCGGCAAGGGCGCCAAGGTGATGATCGTCGCCGGCGACACCTTCCGCGCCGCCGCCCGCGAACAGCTCAAGGTTTGGGCCGAGCGCGCCGGCGCCCATTTCGAAAGCCGCCGCGACGGCGCCGACGCCGCCGGCCTCGCCTTCGACGCCTACGCCAAGGCTAAGGACGAGGGCTTCGATGTCGTCCTGATCGACACCGCTGGGCGGCTCCAGAACAAGTCCGCCCTGATGGACGAACTGCTGAAGATCGTGCGGGTGCTGAAGAAGACCGATCCGGACGCCCCGCACGAGACGCTTCTGGTGCTGGACGCTACCGTGGGCCGCAACGCCCTGGCCCAGGAACAGATCTTCGGCCGCACCGCCTTCGTCTCCGGTCTGGTCATGACCAAGCTGGACGGCACGGCGCGCGGCGGGGTGCTGGTGCCTGTGGCCCAGGCGTCCGACGCCCCCATCAAGCTGATCGGCGTGGGCGAGGGGATCGAGGACCTGCAACCCTTCGACGCCCGCGCCTTCTCCCGCTCGCTCGTCGGCCTCGAGGACTAGATCATGACCGACGCCGCCCCCGAGACCGCCCACGCCAAGCCGCCGACCTGGATCCGTCAGGTCGTCGATTTCGGCGCCCTGGCCGCCTTCGCCGCCACCTTCATCTTCTTCCGGGTGCGCGGCCTGCCTGGCGACGAGGCCCTGGTTCACGCGACCTGGGGTCTGGTGGCCGGGTCGGTCGTGGCCGTGGCCGTCGGCCTGATGGTCGAAAAGCGTCTGGCCCTGATGCCCCTGCTTGTCGGTGGCTTCGCCCTCGTCTTCGGCGTCCTGACCATCGTCTTCAACGACGACCTGTTCGTGAAGCTGAAGGTGACGGTGCTGAACGCCTCGCTGGCGATCGCCCTGATCGGCGGATACCTGATGAAGAAACAGCCGCTGAAGGCTCTGCTCGGCACGGTCATCCCGGTCAACGACACCGCCTGGCGCACCCTGACCCTGCGCTATGGCCTCTATTTCGCGGCCGTCGCCGTCGTCAACGAACTGGTCCGGTCCGAGGCCCTCGTCGGCTGGGCGGCCGCCCGGATGGGCCAAGGCCACATCGACCCGGCGGACGTCTGGGTCAGCTTCCGCGGCGTCCTCTGGATCGCGTCTTCGGTCTTCGGCCTCTCGCAACTGCCGCTGATCATGAAGAACCTGATCTCCGAAGCGCCGGTCGATGCGTCCGCCCCGGCCCGCCCCGACACGGCGCCCTAAGCCCATCTCCGTGCGCCTTAGCCTTCGCTGGGGCGCACGGGTGGAAGGTAAAACGGCCGCGCTGTCGCACCACCGTCGTCAAACCGTAAAGCGCGGCTGATAACCCTCCGCATACGGCACAGGGGACAGTGGCATGGTCAAATCCGGCAAACAGGCGCGGCGCGCGGGCACGCTCGCGGAGTCGCCCAGCCATCTGATGCACCGCGCCCTGCAACTCGCCCTCGACATCTATGCCGAAGAGGCCGGCGAGAACGGCCCGACCCAGCGTCAGTTCGCCGTCATGGAGGCCGTCTCGGTCAAGGAAGGCCTGACCCAGACCGAACTGGTCCGCGCCACCGGCATCGACCGCTCGACCCTGGCCGACCTCGTCGCGCGGATGACGACCAAGGGCCTGCTGTCGCGCGAACGCTCGTCGCTGGACGCGCGCGCCAAGGCCGTGCGCCTGTCGCCCGAGGGTCAGGCCCTCCTCGACGCCGCCCGTCCGAAGGTTGAGGCCGCCGACAAACGGATCATGGGCCTATTGCCCAAGGCCAAGCGCGACGGCTTCCTCGACATGCTGGCCGAGATCGCCGCCGCCGCCGACGCCCAGCCCGATCTGGAAAAGGCCGAGGCCAAGGCCCTGAAGAGGGCCGCCAAGGAGGCCCGTAAGGCCGAGAAGGCGCTGGAGAAGGCCGCCGAAAAAGCCGCCAAGCCCAAGAAGGCGAAGCCGCCGAAGGTCAAGAAGTCCAAGGCCGCCGAACCTGTCGCCTGATCCCTAGCCTAAGCCCTAGGTCGCCGGATCGCCCGCCGCCCCGGCCGGGCTCAGCTTCCAGCGGATCTTGGTCTCGGCGTCCGTCCGGGCCGACCCCCGCACAACGACCTGCAGCGAGCGCCGCGTCAGGCCCTCGTCAACGTGTACGGACGGTTCGATCGCCACGTCCGGACCGTCGGTCCTGAACCACCATCCCCGCCCGGAATGGCCGCGCAGCAGGATCGAGCGACGGTCCCGCGCCAGTGACGCCTGCACCCCCGGTTCCAGGTGGAACCGCACGGCATAGGGCGCCGCGATGGCCCGCACCACGTCGCGCGGCCCAGCCGCGGGATGGAGCCGCTCCTCGGCCCGAAGTTCGTCCAGGCGCTGATCCAGATACAGGCGGCGCTGATGCATCAAACCGAACGGCTGGGCCCAGGCGTCGTGCTCGACCTCCAGCCAGACCGCCCCGTCGCCATCCCGACGCTCCGACGTCAGATGATAGGGCCGCCCGTACAGACGCGGCCCCAGAAGCTCCCCCTTCCACCCGCCCAGGGGCTCGGCGAACGACTGCTCGCCCAGGGTCAGGGTCGAGTGGCCGGGCGTGAGCCTCAGCCCCTGCCGGTCGGCGGCGCGCGGCGTCCAGCCGCAGCCGGTCACGATCCGGTCCTTGCCGCACACGACCTCCAGCGCCAGCGGCTGGGCGCAGGCCGCCTCGGACCAGGCGCCGCGTCCCGGGGAACCGGCATCGGTCATGATGGTCAGGAGCGGCGAGCGGATGCGAGACAGCCCGCCGACACTCCCGGCCACGTTGGCGGCCGCCTCGGCGTGTTCGTCATGGGCCCGCGCCGCTGCGACCCGCGCCACGCTCGACGGTCCCCCGCCCTGGAAGCCTGCCAGCCGCCCGTCGGGCAGGACCTGAAGCCTCAGCGCCGTGGTCAGGCGAATGATGGCCCCGCTCATGGCCTCGGGCGCGCCCTCCGACAGCTGCGACAGGGCGTCGTCCAGCGTCAGAAGGTCGAGCAGCAGCTCCATCCCGGCCTCGGGCGAGCGCGAAGCATGCCCCCCGTCGCCCGCCACCGTGACTCGCAACGCTCCCGGCAGCCGGCCCAGCGCCGCCTTCCTCAGACCCGAGCCAGAGGGTCCCGCTAGCACGCAGCCGGCCACCGCCGCCGCGACCAGCCGTTCGGCCTTCCCCGCCAGACCGCCCGGCGGCCGCAACAGCTGCCGCGCCTGACGCCCCAGCGTATCGGCCAGCCTCAACCGGTCGGGCTCGGACGCCACCGCGCCCATCTTCTTGGCCGCACAGGCCAGGTTGTAGACGCGGCGCGCCAGAATCTGCGGATCCCAGGCGAAGGGCGACCAGCGCGAAAAGGCGTCGGCCCAGGCCAGGGTCAGCCGCAGCGCCTCGCGTGCGCCCTTTTCGCTCTGCAGCATCAAGGCAGGCATCCAGGCGAAGGCGTGCAGATCGACGGCGAAGGCCTTGGACGGGCTCGGCCGGTTCCACGGATCGGCCGGCGCCTCGGCCTCCATGTTCGATCCGGCCAGCGGGAACCGCCCGCCGAGCACCGCCTTGCCGAGATTCACATCGGCCGGCCGGAAGTCGCGCGGCGTGGCGGCGAAGGCCGTCGCCTTCGGCAGCCCCAGGGTCATGCCGTAACCCGGCAGGCCATAGAGCTCGATCCACATCTGCCGGGTCAGGACGCGCCCGGCGATGGCGGGCCACAGCGTCGGTCCAGTGTTCACGCCGCTGGAGCGGACCGGCGTGCGCACCGGCGCGCCGCGCAGGCCGGGTATGGCGCCCTCGCCCACGTTCGGCGTAGGCGGATTGCGATCCGCGAAGGGCCCGAAGGAGTTCACCTTATGCGGCCTTGATGGCGGCGATATTGGCCGCATAGGCGTCCGGCCCGCCCTTGAACACGGCCGTGCCCGCCACCAGCGCATCGGCCCCGGCGGCGACGCAGGCCCCGGCGTTGGCCGCCGTCACCCCGCCGTCGACCTGGAGATGCGCCTTCGATCCGGCGGCATCCAGAATGGCCCGCGTCTTCTCGATCTTCTTCAGGGTCGAGGGAATGAAGGACTGTCCCCCGAAGCCCGGATTGACCGACATCAACAGGACCAGGTCCACCAGATCGACCACCTCCTCCAGCACCGACAGCGGCGTGCCGGGGTTCAGCACCACCCCCGCCTTGGCGCCCAGCTGCCGGATGCGATCGAGCGTCCGATGCAGATGCGGTCCGCTCTCGGGGTGGACGGTCAGGATGTCGGCGCCCGCCGCATGATAAGCCTCGATCCACGGATCGACCGGCGCAACCATCAGGTGGATGTCGAACGGCAACGACGTGTGCGGCCGCAGCGCCTTCACCACGTCCGGGCCGATGGTGATGTTCGGCACGAAATGGCCGTCCATGACGTCGACATGGATCCAGTCCGCCCCGGCCGTCTCCAGCGCCCTTATCTCCTCGCCGAGCTTGGCGAAGTCAGAGGCCAGGATGGACGGGCAGATCAGGGGCGTATTCGGCATGCTGCCGGGATACGGCGGGATGACGTCACGGGCAAGGCGCGGCGCCCAAAAGCGCCGGTCTCAGGATTCGGCGTGGCCGAAGTCCGAAGGTCGTCGTCCGGGACCGGTCCGCGCCCCGTTCCTCAAGGCGGCCTGCACCCGTTCGACGAGGTCGGCGGGCTTGTAGGGCTTGCCCAGCACGTCCATCGCCTCGGCCTGCGGACCTTCCAGCGCCATCTGGTCGTTGTATCCGGTGGTCATCAGGATCGGGGTCGTGGGACTCAGCCGACGGACCTCCTGGGCCAGGGCCACCCCGTTCATCTCGCCCGGCATGACGACGTCGGAGAAGACCAGATCAAACGGCCCGGTCTCGAGCGCGCCGGTGAAGATCTCCAGCGCCCGCTCGGCGTTGTGCGCCACCGTGACCCGGTAGCCGAGCTCGCCGAGCACGTCCGCCGACATGGCGGCGATCTGCTCCTCGTCCTCGACCAGCAGGATGCGCGGGGCGGCGGTCAGATTGACCGGGCGCGGCTGGAAGGCCGAGACTTCGGACTGGACGGCGGCGTTCGGATCGACGGCGGGCAGGAGGATGCGCACGGTCGCGCCCTGTCCCGCCTCGCTGTCGATCTCCAGAACCCCGCCGGACTGGGATGCGAAGCCGTGCGCCATCGCCAGCCCCAGCCCCGTCCCCTTGCCCGTCGGCTTGGTGGTGAAGAAGGGCTCGGTCGCCCGCGCCCGAACCTCGGGCGGCATGCCGGGGCCGTCGTCGATGACCTCGATGGAGACATAGTCGCCGGCGGCCAGACCGGCGCGCGTCCCATCCTCGACCCGCACCTTCTTGACCGCCACGGTGATCTCGCCTTCGCCGCCCATGGCGTCGCGCGCGTTGATCAGAAGGTTCAGCAGCGCCGTCTCCAGCACCACGGGATCCGCCTTCACAAGCGGCAGCCGGCGCTGAAGATTGAATTGCAGGGTGCAGCCGGGCCCGATCGTGCTGTCCAGAAGCTCGGCGAACCCGTTGACCAGGGCGCCGACCTCCACCGCCTTGGGCTCCAGCCGGCTGCGCCGTGCAAAGGCTAGAAGCTGGCGGGTCAGCGAGGCGCCCCGCTGGGCCGCCGTCCGCGCGGCGTTCAGGAACCGATCCAGCACCGCCGGCTGGTCGCGTCGGGAATCGATCCGCTCCAGGCTGCCGTCGATGATCTGCAGGATGTTGTTGAAGTCGTGGGCCAGCCCGGCCGTCAGCTGGCCGATGGCCTCCATCTTCTGCGACTGGGCCGTCTGCTGCTGCGCCTCGCGCCGCGCGGTCACGTCCAGCTGGCTCGCGAAAAAGTACAACAGCTCCTGATCAGGCCCATAGACCGGCCCGATGAAGACCGCGTTCCAGAAGGCCGAGCCGTCGCGGCGATAGTTCAGGATTTCCAGCGCGATCGCCTCGCGCGCCCCGATCGCCTCGCGCAGCTCGGTCACCTGCTCGGGATCCGTCTCCGCGCCCTGAAGGAAGCGGCAGTTACGCCCGATGATCTCGCCCAGCTCGTAGCCGGTCAGGTCGAGAAAGGCGTTGTTGGCGAAGACGATGGGATTGTCGGCCTGCCTCGGATCGGTCAGGATCATCGGCATCCGCGTCATTTCCAGCGCGGCGAAGAAGACGCCGCTCCGGTCGTCCAGCCCGTCGCGTCGAATGACGCTCTGCTTCCAGTGCCGCCGCCCCACCCGTCCCATCAAGGTCTCGTTCGGGGTCTCGAGCTGACCGTCCGCAGGCTGGCCTGTCGCCTCTTCATCCTGCATGGGGGGTCTCTACTTCACCGTCGGCGCTCGTCGCCTAACGCAAAGCACGACCGGCCGCCCACGTCCACCGGACTCTGATGTCCGGGCCGCCCGCCTCAGTCCCGGGTGGGGCTGACCGCGTTCGCATCGCCATAGGTCAGGGCCAGGAAGACGTCCTCCAGATCCGGGTCCTCGGTGGTGATGTCGGCGATCGTCACCCCCGCCGCCCGGACGGCCGCCAGCACGTGCTCGACCGACGACTGACCCTTCTTGTAACTGATGGCGAAGGCGCCGTTCGGCCGCGCGACCACGTCGAACCCGGCCACCGTCGGGAGGGCGTCAAGCTCGCCTTCCGGCGTCACCACGACGTTCCTCGTATCCAGACGGCGTAACAGCTGCGGCGTCGGCTCGCAGGCCACCACCTCGCCCCGGTTCATGATGGCGATGGTGTCGCAGAGTTCCTGCGCCTCCTCCAGATAATGGGTTGTCAGAAGGATGGTCACGCCCTCGGCGTTGATCCGCCGCACGTATTCCCACAGCTGGCGACGCAGCTCGACGTCCACCCCGGCCGTCGGCTCGTCCAGGATCAGGATCGGCGGATTGTGCACCAGGGCCTTGGCCACCATCAGCCGCCGCTTCATGCCGCCCGACAGAGCCCGCACATAGGCGTTGGCCTTGTCCGACAGACCCAGCGCCGCCAGCAGTTCGTCCGAGCGCCGTTCGTCCTTGGGCACCCCATAGAAGCCCGCCTGCACCTCCAGCGCCTCCCTCGGCGTGAAGAAGACATCGGCCACGATCTCCTGCGGCACCACGCCGAGCGCGGCTCGCGCATCCCGCGGCCGCTCGTCGATGTCGCGGCCCCAGATGGCGGCGGTCCCGCCCGTCTTGTTGACGATTCCCGCCAGGATGTTGATCAGCGTCGACTTGCCCGCCCCGTTCGGACCCAGGAGGCCGAACATCGATCCCCTCGGAATGACCAGATCGACTCCCCGCAGGGCGGTCTTCGGCGGCGATTTCTTGGACCCGGCGTAGGTCTTCTCCAGCCCGCGCACCTCGATGGCGTTGACGGGCAGGGCGTTCGTGTCGGTCATCGGATTCTTTCGGCGCGGGCTTGTCAGCGCGCTTGGGGGCTTTCGGCGCGAGAGCAGGCCGTCTAACTAGGCGTCGCACCTCTTCACGCCAAGACCTCGGACCCGTCCATGCCGCCGCGCCACCCCGATCAGCTGGTTCTTCCCCCGGAAGAGATCGTCGTCGCCACCAAGCGCGTGGCCTGCGACGGCGGCGGCGTGCTGGGCCATCCGCTGGTCTATCTCGACATGGGCGGCGACGACTTCGTCGAGTGCGGCTACTGCGACCGTCGCTTCGTCCTCTCTCACGACCATCACGCCGAGAGCGAATACCTCGACCCGGCCGCCCGCCCGCCCGAAGCGCACTGAGTTTGACGATGCGGCCCCTGGCGATCCTGGCCTCGATCGCCGTCCTCGGGCTGTCGGGCTGCGTCACGCCCCCTTCGGACGCCATGCACGCCATCTTCGCCGCCGCCGAGGCCGCGCCGGATGTCGTGCCGGGCGTCTATGTCATCCAGATCCAGGGCACGGGCCGCCGTGACGGCCGCCTCTATCTCAACTCCGAGGCCGACTACCGAGACCAGCGCAACCTCACCATCGCGATCAGCCCCTCGGCCTTCGCCGGTCTTGAGGCCCGCTTCGGCCCCGCGCCGGAGACCCGTCTGACCGGCCGGCGAATCGCCGTCACCGGCTCGGCCATGCGCGTCCGGATCGACTTCACCGGGAACGGCCAGCCGACCGGAAAATACTATTTCCAGACCCACGTCGTGGTGAACGACGCGGACCAGATCGCCCTACGCTAGCAGACCAGCCTAGTGCCAGAAGTGCAGGTCCGGGTTCGGCGAGTGCCCGGGCTGGCCCATGTCGTGAGCCCCGCGCAGGATGTCGTCGTCCAGCGGCGTGGCCCAGCGATGGCCCACCGTCACCGCCTCGGGCGCATCGGCGAACAGGATGTCGCCGAACTGGATGTCGGCCAGCGGCTGGTCGTCGTTGGACGGGATCACCACGAAGCCGTCGTCGATCAGCGGCAGGACCAGGGCGTCCCCGGCCTTGCCGGCGTCCACCAGATGATCGTCGAAGATCAGCGGCGAGACCGGCGCGTCCGTCGGCTTGCCGGCGTCCGCCACGTGATGGTCGGCGATCGTCGGCAGCACCAGCGCCCCGTCCCCCTTGCCGTCGTCCTCGGCCAGCGGCGACGCCGGAGCGCCGGCGAACCGGATCCCGCCCCACCACTGCGAAGCGGTCAGGTTGATGTGCTCGGCGCTCTCGGAGAAGGTCAGCAGCATCTGGGCGCGGCTGGTTCCCGAGTTCAGGGCCGCGGTCCAGGTGGCCAGGCCGCTCGGATCGGGCTCGCGGTTGAGACAGAACTGATACATCTGGCGGATGAACTGCTCGTTGCTCACCGTGCCGTAACGCTGCTGGAACTCCGCCGCCGAGGCGAAGGCCGCCGCGATGTCCAGAACCGACATCCCGCCCTTCAGATTGGCGGTCCAGGTCGCCAGTCCGCCGACGTCCGGCGCGCGGTCGAAGGTCGCGTCATACAGCCGCGCGATGGTCAGGGCGGCTTCGTCGGCGACCCACAGGCCCTGGTTCAGGGTGGGCTGCATCAGGTCGCGATGCTCCTGGCTCTCCGAGAAGATCATCAACATCTCGGCCCGCGTCGTCCCCGAGTTCAGGCGCGCGGTCCAGTCGGAAATCCCCTGGGGGTCGCCGTTGCGGTTCAGGCAGAAGCGGTACATCTGCTCGATAAAGGCCTGGTTGTTCAGCGCGCCGTAGCGGTCCTGGAACTCCTGGGAGCTCAGGAAGGCCTGCGACAGGGACAACAGGGTCTCGCCCCGCTCCAGCCGGTCCAGCAGCCCTTCCAGACCACCCGGATCGCCGCCCCGATCCAAGGCCGCATCGTACAGGCGCATCACCTGGGCCGCCTGGGAGTTGACGTCGAACGTCAGGGTGCCGTCGATGAAGGTGAGGTTCTCGACCGAGGTCAGGGTGTCCGTCCCCTCGCCATTGCCCGACACGGTCGTCGAATTGGCCGTGTACTGACGACGCGCGCCGCTGTAGGTCGCCGTGTCGATGCCCGTCCCGCCGTACAGGTAGTCGTTGCCCGCCCCGCCCGTCATCCGGTCGTTGCCGCCCGCGCCGTACATGTAGTCGACGCCTTCCCAGCCCTGCATGACGTCGTCGCCGGCGGTCCCGTTGACCTGGGCCAGGCCCGGGCCGCCGAGCAGCACCAGCCCTGAGGGCGTCAGGGCGATGCGCTGATACCCGAACTGAAGGAACTCGATGCCGGTCAGGGTGTCGGTTCCGGTCCCGCCCGCTGTGTCGGCGCGAACCGTGGTGACGCCGCCGACCGTCGTGACCACATAGCTGGAGAAGTGGCCGCCATAGACGACCGTATCGATGCCGGCGCCGCCGTCGATGATGTCGTCACTCTCGCCGCGATTAGCCGGGTCGTAGGAGGCGCTGGTCGTGGCCGACTGATAGAAGGTGTCGTCGCCGTCTTCACCCAGCATCGTACTGCCGGCCCGGGTAAAGCTGACGGGATGTCCCGGCACCGTCACATGCAGGGTGTAGGTCGATCCGACAGGCGGGGGCTGGGTCGTGAGGGCTGGGGTCGAGCTCGCCCATGCGGACACCTCGACATAGTAGAGTCCATTGGCCGGTGCGGTGAACGTGACGGCGGAATCCGTGTCGTAGCCGAGGTCGCCGCCCGTGCCGGACGATCCGTCATCGTTGGTCGCCAGCAGGTTGCCCGCGGAATCGTAGACCCGCACCACGCTGTCGAACGAGGCGAAATCCACATCGACCGCGACGACCGCGTTGGCCGTCGCGGTGAAGGCGTACCACTCCACGGTGCCGTTGCTGGTGGCCGTCACCGTGGCGTGCGGGTTGTTGGAGGCTCGATCGATATCCGGCCGGTCAGCCTGGTTGAAAGCGCCGTCCATGGACACGGCGGTCGTGCGGTCGCTGTTGACCACGGCCTGGGTCTTCACGATGTCGGTTCCGGCCCAGACGATGCTGGCGGCTCCGGAGAAGAAGCTGTCGTTGCCCCGTCCCCCGCGCATCAGATCCGCCCCGCCGTTTCCGTAAAGGGCGTTGTTGTTGTCGTCGCCGGTGAGGGCGTCGCTGTACCGGGATCCCCGAAGATTCTCGATGGACACGAGGATGTCCTGTTCGCCGCCGCCCGACGCCCGGCCGGTCGTCAGGTCCAGGGAGACGCCGCTTCGGCTGTTGGCATAGCTGGCCAGGTCCGATCCCGCGCCGCCGTCCAGCCGATCGTTCCCCGTCCCGCCCGTCAGGGTGTCATCGCCATCGCCGCCGGACAGACTGTCGTCGCCCGCCCCGCCGTCCATCACGTCGTTCCCGGCGAAGCCGTTGATGGTGTCGGTCCCGTCGCTGCCGGACAGCGTATCGGCGAAGCTCGAGCCGTTCATCAGATCGTTGGTCACGTCTCCGCTGAGCGTCCTCCCGCCGGTCGTGACGATGTCGCCGGTCGGACCGACGGACAGGGTCATGTCGGAGAACCTCAGGAACTCGACATTGGTGATCGTGTCCGTGCCCTCGGCGACGTGGCGGACCGTCACCGTCTGACCGTTCACCGTGATGGTGTACTCGGACCGGCGCGCGAGGAAGACGGCGGTGTCCATCCCCAGGCCGCCCTCGATGACATCGTCGCCGTAGTGGCCGGTCAGCAGATTGTCGGCGGAGTTGCCGGTCAGCCGGTCGGCGCCGAGGCCGCCCCGCACGTTCTCGATCACCGCACCCCTGGCGATGGCCACATTGCCGACAAGCCCCCCCACGTTGGAGAACGACCCCTGCCGCAGGTCGATGACCTGGTTCTGGGTGTAGAGACTGAAGTCCAGCGTATCGACGCCGCCGGCGTCCCAGACCGCGAAGACCAGCTGGGATCCGCCGTTGACGGCCGAGAACCAGGGTCGATCGGCGGTGGAGTTGAATCCATAGACCGTGTCGCCGGTGCGGGTCGTCATGTTCGCGCCATACAGGCGCTGCGCCGCCGCGATGTCGTCCAGCATGGGCGCGGCCGGGTAGAGGTTATTGAACCAGGCCTGGGTGTGGTTCTCGCCGAAGTAGCTCATCACCGTGAACTGACGGGAGTCTTCCCGATAGTCGGCGTTCGCGCTGTAGGACAGCGACGAGGTGCGAACGTCGTAGACGGAGGGGTGGCTCAGCCCGATCGCGTGGCCGATCTCGTGCACCAGGGTCAGCTGGCCGTAGTTGAAGGGCGAGGGCGAAATATTGGCCCCCTGGGTCGAGTTGACCCAGACATCGCCGGCCGTTGAACCGGAGGCCGTGGAGCCGGGCAGGTAGGCGAAGGCGGCCGCGCCCTCCACGCCCGTCTGGTAGTTGCCGAACAGCATCGTCGCGTCATTGCCGTAGCCGTTCGCGTCCGCCACCCGGGTGAACACGATGTTCGCGACATCCGACCAGGCCTGCAGCGCCAGCAGGGTCGCGGCGATCTGGGCCTGGGTGAAGGCCGTGAAGCCCCCGGCGCCGTCAGGCATCTGGGACGGCGCGGTCGAGCGAAAGGCGAAGGTCACCGTCGTGGCGGTTCCCAGGGCGGGCGCCCAGCTCAGTCCCGAGCGGGTCAGCTGGCGTGCGGCATCCTCAAGGGTCAGGGACGACCGGCCGGAAGGTCCGAAATCATAGCCGCGATCGTCCAGGCCGAGCGCCAGCGGACCCGTCCCTCCGTCCGGAGCGCCGAGCGGCCCCCGCCACGGATCGATCCCGAGGCGCTCATGAATGGCCGGCATGGCGAACTCCCTTGCAGTCTTCCGCTCATAGCCTCTCGCTGAGCGTGCTCAAAGCTTGGCCTTTAACCATGCGAGGTTGAACTCAGCAGGCCTGCCCCGCCGCCCAGCCCGAGCTCCACGCCCACTGGAAGTTGTAACCGCCGAGCCAGCCGGTGACGTCCACCACCTCGCCTATGAAATAGAGGCCGGGCACGGTCTTCGTCTCCATCGTCGTCTGGTCCAGCTGGTCGGTCGCCACACCGCCCAGGGTCACCTCGGCCGTGCGATAGCCCTCCGACCCCACAGGCTTGACGGTCCAGGCGTTCACGGCCTGATCGAGCCTGGCCAGCATCTTGTCCCCGACCTCGGCCAGCTTGCCGTTGGCGCCTTCCCGCGCCGTCAGCACCTCGGCCAGCCGGCGCGGCACGATGTGGCCGAGCGCCGTGTGCACCGCCTGTTTGCCGCCGTTCTCATTCTTCGCCGCCTTCAGGCGACCGAGCACGTCCACGCCCGGCGCCATCTTCACCGTGATCGCCTCTCCCTCGCGCCAGTATGAGCTGATCTGCAGGATGGCCGGGCCGCTCAAGCCCCGATGGGTGAACAGCATCGCCTCCTCGAACGTCGTCTTGCCCGCCGAGACCACAGCGTCCACCGCCAGCCCAGACAGCGGCGCCGTCTTCTCCAGCAGCCCCGGCTCGAACGTCAGGGGGACCAGCGCCGGCCGCGTCTCGGTCACCCGCAAGCCCCACTGGCGCGCGAGGTCATAGCCCCACCCCGTCGCCCCCATCTTGGGGATCGACTTGCCGCCGGTCGCCACGACCAGGGACGCACAGCGCACCACCGACCCGTCCGACAACGCCGCCTCGAACCCGTCACCCACACGCTCGACCCGATCCACCCCCACGCCCAGCGACAGGACCACGCCGGCCGCCCGCATGTCGTCGGTCAGCATGCGGATGATCTGCTTGGCCGAGTCGTCGCAGAACAGCTGGCCCAGGGTCTTCTCGTGCCAGGCGATGCCCGCCCGTTCGACCCGCTTGACGAAGTCGCCTTGCGTATACCGCCCCAGCGCAGACGCCGCGAACCGGGGGTTCTCCCCCAGGAAGTTCGCCACCGACGTTCCCGTGTTGGTGAAGTTGCACCGTCCCCCGCCCGAGATGCGGATCTTCTCGCCGGGCTTGGAGGCATGGTCCACGACCCGCACGGACCGCCCCCGCCGCCCGGCCTCGATGGCGCACATCATTCCGGCGGCGCCCGCGCCGACCACCAACACATCCAGGGTCTGGGTCTTCATCCCCGCCCCTTACAGCAATCGGGGGCCCTCAGGCGACGACGCGTCCGCCTCTTCCGGATAGGCCTTGGTCGCCGACAGCGACCCGGCCGGCAGGGGCCGCAACAGCTCCCCCTCGGCCCGAGTCAGGTCCAGCCACTCCAGCGCCTGACCGGGCGCCAGGACACAGACCTGCCGGTCGTGATAGGGCGCGATGTCCGCCCCCGGCTCGGTGGTCAGCATGGCGAAGGCGCCCTGTTTGACCACGCCCGCGATCCACATCCACGGCGCGTCTACCAGGTCGAACCGCCACTTGGTCTTCTTCTTGTGGCCCGGCTCGGCGTCCGTGAACTCGAAGAAGCCCGCCGCGGGGATCAGGCACCGCTCCGAATGGCCGAAGGTCCTTCCGTCGGAGCGAAAGTTGAACACCGGCTTCCCGCCCGGCCCCTTCCACGCCCAGGTCATGGGCGACAGGCTCAAGCCGTCTCCGGCGCGCAGCGCCACGGGCGGCATGTCGCCGATACCATACTCGGGCGGCAGGTTGGGCCGCCCGGCCGGAAACTCCAGCACGATCCCCAGCTGGCGGATCTCGTCCCCGATCGTGTCGAACGTCGGCGGCGGAACGAAGCGATTGCACATCAGGCGTCGGGCTCCGGGGTCATCCCGACAGAACCTGACACAGCCCGTTCGATCCGGGGAGAGGCGCCTACGGCCGCGCCGGCCTCCAGAGCGTCCTCGCCGAGATCGAGCGCCGCGCCCCCGGCGCACTCCTGCAACAGGCCGGCGAGGTCCAGCTCAGGCGGTTGGGGTGCGACCCTCGCCGACCACCGGGACGTGCCTCGGCTGATCCCAAGTTGATCGGCGCTAGCTTGGCGTCATGTAACGCGAAGGCTTCAGCACGAACCCTTCAGGCGTTGGTTTGTACCTATCATGGTGGCGAGGCCAACGCTGAGCGCGGCTCTGCTGCGCTCTAAGGTGGGATGGGTCGACGCGCACGACGACGAGATGATCGTTCTCGCCGCCACGAATACGACAGACGTCCCTTGCAAAACTCATTTTCGCCGGAGCTCTAACTCTGCTGTCACCGTAATGTCTATTATTAACAACGGCGATATAAGCATGAACATCTAAGCTGGCAGATTCTATGAGCGCTGAGAACGTGTCTAGATCCTTGTTCCACGATAGAATTGATACTAGATCAACATTTCCTTGGAACGATTTCCTATAGTTCATGTTCTGAAGTTCAGAACAAATAAGTACGCCGAAATGGCAGCCGTTATGGATATAGATCGGCTTGAGCGGATCCCCCCAATCGCGCCATGTTTTTCCGTGCATGACATGCAGGGCCTCCTCTTCGCCGGGTGCCGGTAGAATTTTCGGCTGTCGGACCTGCACGGCAGACGGATAGCCAAGTCGGCCATCTGTTAAAACCATGACAGCGGAGCTGCTCACGCGATTCATTGTGTAGTGATCGTAGTCCAAGCCGGCGATCAAGCTAATGCGCGCTTCGAGTAGTACGCCACTGAGGGTGCCCAACCATGCCTCAGGCAGGCTTACTTCCGGCAACAGAAGATGGGTTGGGCGAGGGTCAGCCTTGACGGCTAGGTTCACTATGGTCGCAAGTCGTCTGTATCGTTCGGGGGAAAGATCGACTGCGCCTGCCGCCCCTTTCGACCAAGCGGCATCGGTCGTCAGTAGGCTGGTAATTCCCAAGCGTAACTCGCCTTGAGTTTCTCCCAGGATTGCGACTCGCCCCCCGGGGGGCACCTCATCAATATCATCATAGGGCGCATAATCAGACGTGAGCTCCCCAGCTCTTCTCGACCACACCCCTCGAATTGCGCGTAGATACCCTGCCAGCGCTTGTGTGGTTTCCTCCACGGCACCGAATACGCACTCATCCGGAAGGTATAATGCGATCTCCTGCGCAGTGTATGGCCGGGTTGGAGCCAAGTAAGGCATCATAGACCCCTCGGTTCCCTCGGGCGTCTCGCAGCGAACATTGATTCTCCGCACGCCGGACCCGGGTTCTTCGCCGCGAGTTTTCTGTAAAAACTCCCGGAGTTCGCCAGAATTTCGGTAGGATTCTTCCAGCAAATCCTCTCCACTTTTGGGCGCGGGTTCGGCACTGGCATCGAGACGAAGGTGCTCTTTGAATGGTGTTTTTGCGAGGTCCGTTTCACGTGCCGCGAGAGCTAATTCATGGGCCGAAGATCGAGTGAGGCCTACCGAGGCGAGTACCGCGCCGCCTCGCCGCGTAACCCCCAATGGTTTGCCTGTTCGACGGTCCCAAGGGAAGGATCTGATAACCGCGTCCCGGCAAGAATGATTGATCCAGTTTTTTAAATCAGACCAAATATCGTCGCTGGTTTGATCTAGGCGAACGCCGTTTATCCTGCAGCTTCCTGAAGCAGTCAAGATTCTCAACTGGTCGAGTGCGCCGTGAGCAGCCCGCAGGAGCGCCGCCGCTTCTTCCCAGTCTGCGAGAGAGATGGCCAGTGACAGCAACCGCGGGAGATAGTCTATTTGCTCAAGGATCTTATCCGGGCGAAGAATGTGTGCGCGTGCGAACGCATAAAACCTCTCCCGAGCCGGCTTCCAGGTGTCGGCGGGCAGATCACGTCCGAGAATTTCTACCGACCTTAGCTGGAGCGCCCAGCCTAATCTGCGGATGGTAAGGCCATCTGCCCGTCGGAACGAATCGGCATCTTCGGCGGTGGTTTCGGATGCAGCTAGAACCCGAGCTGATGCTGCCGCCTCAAGTTCCTCCGGCAGCGGCATGAGCCGCCGTTCGCTGGACAAGCTTCTAATTTGATGGGCGATGCTGGCGAGCAAATCCAATCCAGACTGACCACTCAAGAAGAATATTTTCTGCTTCTGAGTCTGGAATGCGAGTCTCGTAGATCCTTGGTAGCCGCCGGGAAGCTCAATCGACACCTCACCAGTGATATGATCTGCTTTAAAAGCGTCCGCCCTGTCACTGATGAACTGCCAGAGCTGATCTGAGCTGTTTATGTTTCCCGGATCATTAAGCACCAAGAATATATCGTCAACATATCGTCCATAGAAAATCGGATTCAATTGATGTTTGATAATCTCGTCTAGCTCTATCAAAAGTACATTTGCGATAATTCTTACAGCAGATGAGCCGATAGGGAGGCCGCCTCGCTCGACAATTTGCAATGTACCAGAAGATAAGGTAGCCTGAGCAAGGTAACCCCATTCCATAAGGCTATAAACGAGGGTATTAGTAAACTCTATTTCCCAGCTATTAAGCCTTAGACCAATAGCGTCAAGAAAGCGAGGGTCTGTCATAAAAGTCGGATCGACGTTATGATAGTAAGAAGAAAAATCTAGAGTAAGCGCAATGACAGATTGACCCTCAGCAAGCGAATTCTTGATGGCTTGCATTCCTTGGTCGCGCCACGCCTTATAGGGTTTGAAATAAGGCTCGAATGAGCCGACGGATTCTTCATGATATCCATCAGTTGGTCGCCCAACCATATCGTGCCGCTCGCCATATCGGCGTAGACGTGAGCCATAGGCGTTGCTGCGTAGCTTGGCGTCATAGCGGCAACCAACGGTGTTTATCCATAAGGCGGACAGTATGTGGAAATCGACCGGAAATTCACCGACGAGCCGAAACTCTGGAACTAGATCGTAATCTTGACCAAGTCTGCCAAAGGCTCGGTTGGAGTCCGAGAAAAAGCTATGATCCGTTGGATTGTCGCCTCGACGATCTAATGAAAGCTTTTTCGCAAATACTCTCGGAGTACCAAGATTTTGGGAAAAAAGAGAAGAAACTTCTCCAGAGTGTAGTATAATCTGAAGTCGCGTAATGTTATTGGTAAGTTCTTTTTCGTATTCTATAAATGCTTCGGTTGCATATAGAGAGCGTTCATAAAAGCAGTCGGCCTTACATTTTCTGTAAGCCAAAAGCATATCTTCCAGAGAAACCTCGGCCCATTCATACTTTCGGTTCTCGGTCATTCAAACTCAAATCCTAATAGGCGGTGCCTGAAGGGATTCAAGCAAGGAGCCGATTTGGTCCGTCTCTGCCGGACCTCAGTCGGTGCTATTGCGCTGACCCCCATCAACGGATGCAGACGCTACCGCGCTCCACGCGACACCACAACCAGAGGGAGCTTGAGGAACAGCTAGGCCGCAGATTGCGATAGCCGATCGGCCTAGTTTTGGCCCGACCGCTAGTGCGCCTCGTCCCAGTTCTTGGCGGCCTTGGCCTCGACGACCAGAGGGACGGTGAGGGCCACGGCCGGCTCCGCCGCGCCTTCCATGACCCGGCGGATGACCGGGATGGCGGTTTCGGCCAGGGCGTCCGGGCATTCGAAGACCAGTTCGTCGTGGACCTGGAGCAGCATCTTGACCTCCGAAAGCCCGGCGGCCTCGAGGGCTGAGGGCATGCGGATCATGGCGCGGCGGATGATGTCGGCGGCGGCGCCCTGGATCGGGGCGTTGATGGCGGCGCGTTCGCCGAACTGGCGTTCGGCGCCCGACTTCGAATGGATGGCCGGGATGTGGATGCGGCGGCCGAAAACGGTGGAGACGAAGCCCGCCTGGCGGACCTCGGCGCGGGTCTTGTCCATATAGTCGCGGATGCCGGGGAAGCGTTCGAAATAGGTCTTGATGTAGGCCCCGGCCTCGGACTGGTCGATGCCCAGCTGGTTCGACAGGCCGAAGGCGGAGATGCCGTAGACGATGCCGAAATTGATGGCCTTGGCGCGTCGGCGGGTCTCGGGGTCCATCTCGGCGACCGGGACGCCGAACATCTCCGACGCGGTGGCCGTGTGGATGTCGATGCCGGCCTTGAAGGCGCGTTTCAGCTCGGGGATGTCGCCGATGTGGGCCAGAAGCCGCAGCTCGATCTGGGAGTAGTCGGCCGAGATCAGGACGCAGCCGTCGCGCGCGATGAAGGCCTGGCGGATCTGGCGGCCGGTCTCGGTGCGGATGGGGATGTTCTGGAGGTTCGGGTCCGAGGAGGCGAGGCGGCCGGTGGTGGCGGCGGCCAGCTGATAGCTGGTGTGAACCCGGTCGGTCTTCTCGTCCATCGCCGCGACCAGGGCGTCGGTATAGGTGCCCTTCAGCTTGGACAGCTGGCGCCAATCCAGGATGGCGCGCGGCAGGGGGTGGGTCTCAGCCAGGGCCTCCAGCGTGGCGGCGCCGGTCTCCCACTGGCCCGAGGCGGTCTTCTTGCCGCCGGTCAGGTTGAGCTCGCCGAACAGAAGCTCGCCGATCTGTTTGGGACTGCCGATCGAGAAGGGGCGGCCGGCCAGTTCGTGCGCCTGTTGCTCCAGCTCGGCCATGCGCAGGCCGAACTCCGACGACAGGCGGCGCAGGCGGGCGGGATCGACGCGGATCCCCTCCAGCTCCATGTCGGACAGGACGGCGGGGAGGGGCCGTTCCAGGGTCTCGTACACCGTCGCCAGTCCCTCCGCCGCCAGCCGGGGCTTGAGGATGCGCCATAGACGGAGCGTCACGTCCGCGTCCTCGGCGGCGTAGCAGGTCGCCGGTTTCAGCTCGACGTGCTTGAACGACTTCTGCTGACGGCCGACGCCGGCGACGTGCTTGAAGGGGATGGGGTCGTGGCCGAGATGCAGACGGCTGAGCTCGTCCATCCCGTGCCCATGCAGGCCCCCCTCCAGCACATAGGAGATCAGCATGGTGTCGTCGGTCGGCGCGACCCGAATGCCTCGCCGCGCCATGACGGTCAGATCGTATTTGCCGTTCTGCACGACCTTCAGCACGGCGGGGTCCTCCAGCAGGGTCTTGAGCCGCGCCAGGACGGTGGGCTTGTCGAGCTGCTCCAGCGGCGTGCGCGTATCGCCCTCGCCACCGAAATCCAGCCCGCCCGATCCCGCCATCGGCTCGTGCTCGTGGGTCAGGGGGATGTAGCAGGCGTCGTTCGGCCCGATGGCCAGGCTGACTCCGCACAGCCCCGCATGCGTCGCCGACAGGGCGTCCGTCTCGGTGTCGAAGCCGACGATCCCCGCCTCCGTCGCCCGCGCCAGGAAGGCGTCCAGCTCCTCTAGCGTCTGGATGCAGCGGTACGAGTCGTGATCCACCGCCTGTTTCTCGACGCCCTCCGGAACAGCCTGGGGCGCATAGCGAGGCGAGATGACCGGAGCGGTCAGGGGGGCGGGCCGGGCGGGGGCGAAGGCCGAGCCGTCGTGCCCCGCCAGCTTGCCGTCGCCGACGCGGCGCTGAAGGCTGCGGAACTCCATCGCCTCCAGGAAGGCGGACAGCACGGCCGGATCGGGATCGCGCATCTTGAAATCGTCGATGGCCTCGGGCGCCGGGGCGTCGCAGGTCAGTTTCACCAGCTCGCGGCTGAGCAGGATCTGATCCCGGAAATTGATCAGAGTCTCGCGCCGCTTGGGCTGTTTGATCTCCCCGGCCCGCTCCAGAAGCGTGTCGAGATCGCCGTATTCGTCCAGCAGCTGTGCGGCCGTCTTGGGACCGATGCCGGGGGCGCCAGGGACGTTGTCGACGCTGTCGCCGATCAGGGCCTGGAGGTCGATCATCTTGTCCGGGGTCACGCCGAACTTCTCCATCACCGCCTCTTCGGCCAGGCGGCGGTCCTTCATCGGGTCCCACATCACGACCGAGGGGCCGATCAGCTGCATGAGGTCCTTGTCGGACGAGACGATCACGCACTCCCCGCCCATGTCCCGGACCTTGCAGGCATAGGTCGCGATCAGATCGTCGGCCTCGTAGCCGGGCAGTTCCACGCAGTGAACGCCGAAGGCCGCCGTCGCCTCACGCACCAGCGGAAACTGCGGCACCAGATCCTCGGGCGGGGCCGAGCGGTTGGCCTTGTAGAGGTCGTAGAGGTCATTCCGGAACGTCTTCTCAGAATGGTCGAAGATGGCGGCCAGGTGGGTCGGACCGTCGGCGCCCTTCATGTCCTTCAGCAGCTTCCACAGCATGTTGCAGTAGCCCTGCACCGCACCGACCGGCAGGCCGTCGGACTTTCGCGTCAGGGGCGGCAACGCATGGTAGGCGCGGAAGATGTAGGCCGAGGCGTCGATCAGCCACAGCCGCACGGCGGGCCCGTCCTGAGTGAGAGGGCGATCTTCGGAAAGGGCTTGGGGCGCGGCGGTGTCGGACATGGGGCGAACATAGGCGGGCGCCGGGTCTGCGTCACCGGGCCGGGCGTCGAAACCCGGCTTGGCCATTTGGAACAACGTCTTGGGCGCAGGGTTCAGTCGGGCTCAGTCAGCCGGAGTCTCCCCATGATCACGTCCGTCGCCTATGGCGCAAAGTCCGCCGCCGCCAAGCTGGAGCGGATGGAGATCGAGCGCGAGGAGCCCAAGGACGACGAAATCCAGATCGAGGTGATGTTCACCGGCGTCTGCCACTCCGACATTCACCAGGTAAAGAACGAGTGGAAGAATACGGTCTATCCCTGCATCCCCGGTCACGAGGTGGTCGGGCGGGTGAAAAAGGCCGGCGCCCGGGCGACCCGCTTCAAGGAAGGCGACATCGTCGGCGTCGGCTGCATGATCGACAGCTGTCGTCAGTGCGAGGCTTGCACCCATGGCGACCAGAACTATTGCGAGGGGCCGAACGGCTGGCTGGCCACCTACAATGGACCGATGACCCCGGCGACGGAGACCGAGGACGGCTCCAACATGTACGGCCGAGACAACACGTTCGGAGGCTATTCCGATATGGTGGTGGTCAAGGAGGACTTCGCCCTGACGATCCCCGAGGGCCTCGATCCGGCCGCCGCCGCGCCGATCCTCTGTGCCGGGGTTACGACCTGGTCGCCGCTGAAACACTGGGGGATAGAGGCGGGCGACCATGTGGCGATTCTGGGCTTCGGCGGTCTCGGTCACATGGCGGCGAAGCTGGCCAAGGGGTTGGGTTGCCATGTGACGGTCCTGACCTCGACGCCCGAAAAGATCGCCGATGCAAAAGCCCAGGGCGCCGACGCCGCCTACGTCGAGACCGACAAGACCGCCCTGACGCCGCTGGCCGGAACCTTCGACTTCATCCTGTCGACCGTGCCGGAAAAGCACGAGATCGGCGCCCTGCTGGACCTTCTGAAGCGCGACGCCCAGTTCGTCGTCGTCGGCAATCTCGACGTCGTGGACGGGGTCGATAACTCCAAGCTTGCATTCCGTCGCCAGTCCGTCGCCGGGTCCTTGATCGGCAATCTGCAGGAAACCCAGGACGTGCTCGACTTTTGCGCCGCCAACGGCATCGCGCCAGAGATCGAGGTCATCGACATCAAGGACATCAACGAGGTCTACGCCCGCGTCGAGAACGGAGAGGTCCGCTACCGCGCGGTTATCGACATGGCGACCCTGAGCTAGTCGTCAGAACTCTCGCCAGCTGTCGCCGGGGTCGCGCTCGCCGGGGCGGGCTGACTGTTGGCCCCAGCTGACGACCATCAGGAGCTTGTGGCTGCGGATGCGGTACTCGCCGATCATCGGCGACACGGCGCCCAGGGGCGCGCCCGTCCGCGCGTCGTAAACGAAGCCGGAGAACTCCGCGACGCCGACCCGGTCGCGGCGGCTGTAGAGGCTGAGCTCCGGCAAGGAGACGACGTTGAAATTCTCGTTGATCGGTACGGCCAGCGGCGGCATGCCGACCACCCGGCGCATCTGCTCCAGCGACAGGGCGCCGGCGCGCAGCTCGAACACGGCGTCGGCCTGACCCTTGTCGTCGGCGAGAGCGAAACCGGCCTCCGATAGGGCGTTCCGCACCGCCGAGATCGCATAGGACGATCCCTCACCCTGGAAGTACCGGTTGTCGACGAAGACCCGCGATCCCGGCGGGATGGGCAGACGCAGGCCGTCGACGGCCTGGTCGGCCGCGCGCGCCATCAACAGCTGCTCGGTCGCGGTGCGGCCGAGATTGGTCTCCGACGTCGAGGCGCAGCCAGCCACGAGGGCGACCGCGCCGATCAGCGCCAGACGCACTACCAGGTCCCGGTGTTGGGCATCGACAGCCACGGCTCGGCCGGTTCCTTGGGCGCGCCCTCCTGGAGCAGTTCGATGGAGATGCCGTCCGGCGACTTCACGAAGGCCATGTTGCCGTCGCGCGGCGGCCGATTGATCACCACGCCCATGTCCATCAGCCGCTGACAGGTCGCGTAGATGTCGTCGACCTTGTAGGCGAGGTGGCCGAAGTTGCGCCCGCCCGCATAGACCTCGGGATCCCAGTTGTAGGTCAGCTCGACCTCGGGGGCGCGCTCGGCGGCCGAGCGATCCTTGTCCTTCGGCGCGGCCAGGAAGATCAGGGTGAACCGGCCCTTCTCGTTTTCCATGCGGCGCACCTCCTCGAGGCCCAGCTGGGTCGTCCAGAAATGCAGGGAGGCGTCCAGGTCGGCGACACGGACCATGGTGTGCAGATAGCGCATGAGAAAACCTCAGGCTGGCGTAGGGGGGAGGCCGACCTTCTAGTCTGAAATCGTCAGCTTCCAAAGGCCCGAAAACCGCATTAAGCGTGGCCGGAACGCCGTTCACGCGCATTTTGTCGCAGGCATCGGAAGCGTCGATCAGGGGGATCGGCGAGGATCAGGGACACCGACCGTTTCATGGGATCGCTCACTCGCGCCAATGCCGCGCGCAACGCCGCCAAGGGCGCCGCCAAGGCCAACACCACCAAGGGTCAGCAACTGGGCGAGGTCTCGCTGGGCGAACGACTGAAGTACGGCTTCGACAAGTCGATGTCGGGTGGAGCGATGGCCCTGGTCGGCTGGCTGGGTCTGGTCACCTTGATCACCATCCTGTTCGCTGCGACCATCCTGACCCTGACTCGCTGGGGTCCCGACGGCGGCTGGAGCTTCATCGAAGCCCTCTGGCAGTCGCTGATGCGCACCACGGACGCCGGCACGGTGGCCGGCGACGCCGGCTGGGCCTTCCGCGGCCTGAACCTGTTCGTGACCGCCATGGGCATCCTGGTCTTCTCGGCCCTGATCTCGGTCATCTCGGCCGGTCTGGACGCCAAGATCGAGGAGGCGCGCAAGGGCCGCTCGCGCGTGCTGGAGAGCGACCACACCATCATTCTCAACTGGTCGGCCTCGATCTTCGACATCATCTCCGAACTGGTCATCGCCAACGAGAGCCGGAAGAACCCGCGCATCGTCATCATGGCCAACAAGGACAAGATCGAGATGGAGGACGAGATCGCCGACAAGGTTGAGGATCTCAAGAACACCCAGATCATCTGCCGTTCGGGCGACCCGACCGACCTGTTCGACCTGTCGATCGTCAACCCTCAGGCCTGCCGCTCGATCATTGTGGTCTCGCCCGAAGGCGTGGACGATCCGGACAGCCAGGTCATCAAGACCGTTCTGGCGCTGACCAACGATCCCAAGCGCCGCGAGGAGCGCTATCTGATCGCGGCCGAGCTGCGGGACTCCAAGAACGCCGAGGTCGCCCGCATCGTCGGCGGCGACGAGGTCCAGCTGGTCCTCGCCGACGACCTGATATCGCGCATCGTGGTCCAGTCCTCGCGTCAGGCGGGCCTATCGGCCGTCTATTCCGAACTGCTCGATTTCGACGGCTGCGAAATCTACACGACCGAACTGGAGGAACTGGTCGGCGTCACCTTCGGTGACGCCGTCATGGGTTATGAGGATTCGGCCCTGATCGGCCTGCGCTATGCCGACGGTCGGGTGAAGATGAACCCGCCGATGGACGAGGTGATCACCTCGGGGTCGAGGGCGATCATCATCGCGGAGGACGACGACTCCATCAAACTGACCCCCCTGCCCGAGGACCTGATCGACGCCTCGGCCCTGCGCAAGCCCAAGGCCGTGCGCCGCAAGGCCGAACGCACCCTGATCATCGGCTGGAACCGACGTGGCCCCATGATCGCCTACGAGCTGTCGAAATACGTCCGCCCCGGCTCGACCCTGACCGTGGCCGGCGACACGCCCGGCTTCGCCGAGGAGATCGCCTCGATGCCGCTCGGCTCGACCAATATGAAGATCGAATCCAGGACCATCGACACCAGCCATTCGGCCTCGATCGAGGCGCTCGACCCGGTGAGCTACGACTCCATCATGGTGCTGGGCTATTCCGACACCATGGAGGCCCAGTCGGCGGATACCCGCACCCTGATCACCCTGCTTCACCTCAGGAAGCTGTCGGAGCGTCTGGGCACCCATATCTCGGTGGTGTCGGAGATGATCGACATCCGCAACCGGGAGCTGGCTGAGGTCACCCGCGCCGACGACTTCGTGGTGTCCAACAAGCTCGTCAGCCTGATGCTGGCCCAAGCGTCGGAGAACGAATACCTGTCGTCGATCTTCGACGACCTGCTCGATGAGGACGGCTCCGAAATCTACATGCGCCCGGTCGGCGACTATGTGGACCTGTCGGGCCCGGTGACTTTCTACACCATCGCCGAAGCCGCCCGTCAGCGCGGCGAGACGGCCATCGGCTACCGCCGCAAGCGTGCGTCCGAGGACGACGACGGCCGCAACATGGGTGGGGTCGTGGTCAACCCGTCCAAGTCCGAGGCGCTCGAGTACCTGCCGGAGGACCGCGTCATTGTCCTGGCCGAGGACTGAACACGGTGGACGGGGCGCGGGCTGCGACACCCCGCCCCGCTTGGCGTCGCGTTGGGGCGGCGCCACCTCTAGGTCAAACCGAGGAGACCGCCTTGCCCCTTCTGATGTGCCCCAACGACAACGCCCAGATGACGACCCTGGACCGCAACGGCGTCCAGTTCGACATGTGCCCGACCTGCCGGGGCGTCTGGCTGGATCGCGGCGAGCTCGAAAAGCTGATGGAGGGCGCGGCCGCCAACGCCGCTCCGGCCCAGCAGGCCTATGCCGCGCCGCCCCAACAGAGCCAGCCCTGGGGTCACGCGCCGCAGCAGCCCCAATACCGAGATCCGCATCGCGAACAGCCGCGCTACCGCGACGACGACTACCGCTACAAAAAGAAGAAGCGCGACAGCATCTTCGACATCTTCGACTGAAACGTAAGTCTCCTTCCCGTCCGCAGGATGGGGAGGTTGGCAGCGAGCCCGTCGCGAGGTGACGGAGGGGGCGACCAGGTCTCGACGATCGAGCACCACGAGCCCCATCTACACGTCGTCTCGCCCCCTCCGCCGGACACGGGCGAAATAGTCCCTTTGCTGCGCAGCCTTCGTCGGACAACGCAAGCCATTCTGGACCCAACGATCCTTGGCGGCTTCGAACTGCTCGTATCGCCCGTCGTCAGGCATGATCGGGTCAGCGGGGCGCTGATCCGTACGGTTCCAGATCGCGCCTTGCATGGGTGGAAGAGCTTCTGGTTCAGCTTTCGGAACCTGGGTTCACACCCGACGACGGCTCCGCGCTGGGTCGCTGCGCGCCACCTTCGGTCGGACCTGAGCCGCTGTCCGCCGAAGAGATCGTCGCCAGGGTCAGCGGCTGATAGAGCCCAGGACTTCGTCCGTATCCGCCCCCAGTCGCGGCGGGGCGCTATCGTAACGGACCGGGGTCTTCGACAGGCGGATGGGGGAGGCGACGGTCTTGGTGGGCGTGGAGAGGTCGTCGCGTGGGAGGTCGATCTCAAGGCCGCGGTGCTTCGCCTGGGGTTCTTCGAAGACCTGGTCGATGGTGTTGACCGGGCCGCAGGGGACGCCCGCCGCCTCCAGCCGGTCGAACAGCTCGGCCATGGTCAGGTCGCGCGTCAGGGCTGAGATCGCTGCGACCAGTTCGGTGCGGTGCTCGATCCGTCCCGCATTGCCGGCGTAGCGGGGGTCGGAGGCCAGATCGTCGGCTCCGAGGGCGCCGCATAAGGCGCGGTACTGGGAGTCATTGCCCACGGCGACGACGACCATGCCGTCCGAGGTCAGGAAGGGCTGGTAGGGGACGAGGTTGGGGTGGGCGTTGCCCATCCGGGTCGGGGCCTTGCCGGAAACGAAATAGTTGGTCGCCTGATTGGCCAGCATGGCGGCCTGGACGTCGAACAGGGCGATGTCGACGTGCTGACCGTGACCCGATACGCGCGCATGCAGGAGGGCGGCGAGGATGGCGTTAGAGGCGTAGAGGCCGGTGGCCAGGTCGACGACCGCGACGCCGACCTTCATCGGCTCGGCGCCTGGCGCGCCGTCGGGCTGGCCGGTAACGCTCATCAGCCCGCCCATGGCCTGGATCATGTAGTCGTAGCCCGCCTGACCGGCGCGCGGGCCCGATTGGCCGAAACCTGTGATCGAGCAGTAGACGAGACGCGGATTGATCGCCGCAAGGCTGGCGTAGTCCAGGCCGTACTTCTTCAGCCCTCCGACCTTGAAGTTCTCGACGAGGACGTCGGAGGTCTCGGCCAGTTTGCGGATGGTCGCGGCGCCCTCGGGCGAGGCGATGTCGAGTTCGACCGACTTCTTGCCCCGGTTGGCGCAGAGGAAATAGGCGCTGTCGCCTCGCAAGCCATCGGTTTTCGTCGTGAAGGGCGGGCCCCAGGCGCGGGTGTCGTCGCCGACACCGGGGCGTTCGATCTTGATCACCTCGGCGCCGAGATCGGCCAGGGTCTGGGTCGCCCAGGGACCGGCGAGGACGCGGGAGAGGTCGAGGATGCGGACGCCGGCGAGGGCTTGGGCGGTCATGCCTTAAAGACCGGGATCGAAGGCGCCGGCGTCCTTCATCCGGCTTTCGCGGGCCACCTCGGCGCGATAGCCCATGTCGTCGGCCATCCGCTTGATCGCGGTGGAGACGGTCGTCTTGTGCGCGCCCGGCATGACGGCGTGGATGAAGGCGCAGCCCGACAGCTTCGCCAGCCGCCAGCCCATCCGAGTGGCGACGCCGGCGTGCTCCAGATAGGTTTCGCCCACCTCTTTGGGGTGATCGACGAACAGGGTCTTCAAGGCGCGGATCATCCGGTCAGCCTAGCGTGACGCGGGCGCTCGCTCTACCCGCCGGCAGCATTCTGTCCTAAACCGTCGCTCGAAACAGGGCCTGCGCGTCACGCTCGCGTGAGAAGCCCGCGACATAAGAGGACCGACCCCATGGCCGACGGCGCCGCATCCGTGACCCAGACCTTCAAATGGGACGACCCGTTCGACATGGAGAGCCGGCTGACCGAGGACGAGCGCGCCATCCGTGACGCGGCCCGGTCCTATGCCCGCGAGAAGCTTCTGCCGCGCGTCGTCGCCGCCTTCCGCGATGAAGAGTTCGACCGCACCATCATGACCGAGATGGGCGAGATGGGCTTCCTCGGCGCCATGCTGCCGGAACAGTACGGCGGATCGGGCGTCAGCCACGTCGCCTATGGGCTGATCGCGCGCGAGATCGAGGCGGTCGACAGCGGCTATCGCTCGGCCATGTCGGTGCAGTCGTCGCTGGCCATGTATCCGATCTACGCCTTCGGGTCCGAGGAGCAGAAAATGCGCTTCCTGCCACGGATGGCGGCAGGCGAACTGGTCGGCTGTTTCGGCCTGACGGAGGCGGACGGCGGGTCGGACCCGGCGTCGATGAAGACCAATGCTGTGGCGGTCGATGGCGGCTACAGGCTGAATGGCGGCAAATACTGGATCACCAACTCGCCGATCGCGGACCTGGCCGTGGTCTGGGCCAAGCTGGACGGGGTCATCCGGGGCTTCATCGTCGAGCGCGGGTTCGAGGGCTTCACCACCGGCAAGATCGGCGACAAGCTGTCGCTGCGGGCTTCGGTCACCGGCGACATCGGGCTGAACGACGTCTTCGTGCCCGAGGCCAATCTCCTGCCCGGCGTGAAGGGGCTGCGCGGGCCGTTCTCCTGCCTGAACAAGGCGCGCTACGGCATCAGCTGGGGCGCGATGGGCGCCGCCGAGTTCTGCCTGCATGCGACGCGGGACTATGTCGGCGAGCGGATGCTGTTCGGCCGGCCGCTGTCGTCGCGCCAGCTGGTGCAGAAGAAGCTGGCCGACATGCAGACCGAGATCTTCCTCGGGCTTGAGGGCGCCTATGCCCTGGGCCGCCTGCTGGACACCGGCGCCTGGGTGCCGGAGGCGATCTCGCTGATGAAGCGCAACAACTGCGGCAAGGCCCTGGCCATCGCCCGCGAGGCCCGCGACATGCACGGCGGAGCGGGAATCACCGGCGAGCTGCACGTGATGCGCCACGCGATGAACCTGGAGACCGTGAACACCTACGAGGGGGCGCATGACGTACACGCCCTGATCCTGGGACGGGCGATCACGGGCGAGAGCGCGTTCTAGGCGACGAAGGTCCACGCGATACTGAGGACCGCAGAGGCAATCAAAATCGCTGGCCAAGCGGTCCGAAGATCCCATCCCGCGAAATAGCCTATGGCGAACAGGCCGGCGACGAAGATTAGCCCGCGGACCAGAAGCGGCTTCCAATGGCTTTGAAGATACTTCATCTCGAACCCTCGCACCTCGTCGTGCGCTGGCTCCAGGTGATGCCGGCGATGGTCCAGGCGCCGTCCCTCCTCACCATGTCGAAATGGTTGGCGCCGCAGTGGACGATGGCGCCGTCGACCTTGAACACGTAACGGCCGAAGACCGAAGCGACGTCGCCGTCGATGACGATGACCGGGTCGGGCATAACCTCCTGGTAGGTCTCGGGGCCGGGCCGCAGGCCGCCGGCGAACTCGGCGCCTGTCAGGCGGCGGACGGCGCGGGTTCCGTCGGGGCGCTCGAGGGCGACGAGCATGCGCGCCTCGGGATCGAAATGCGGGGCCAGAAGGGCGCCGTCGCGGGCGGCCAGGGCGGCGAAGGTTGCGTTGACCGGGGCCTTGACAGCGACGGCCTCGGCCGAGGCGGGGTCGGCGGCCGTGGTCGTCTGGAGCGCGAGGGCGGTGAGGATCGCGAGCGTGGACATGGCGTCTTCTCCCTTGAAATCGACTGACGCTATCACGGCGCGACCCGGCGACAACCGCCCACCGTCAGGAAGGATCAGCGGCGCGCGGCGGGCCAGCCTCTAGGATGGGACGGCCGGGCGCATTGTCTTGGCGCCGGCGGGGTCTATACCTGCGGGTCACACGGTCGGGGTCGAGTGATGAGCAGCATGGAAATCGAGCAGGCGGCGGACAACGATCCCTTCGCCGCACTGGCCGAGGTGTTCGCCGGCCGGCGCGCTCTGGTGCTGGAGGACGATCCGGCCCTGGCCGAGCATGTCTCGGACCGTCTGCTACGCGCCGGGTTCGAGGCGGTGGACTGCGTCGATGCGGGCGAACAGGCCCTGACGTCTGCGGCGACCCATGCCTATGACGTCTTGATCCTGGATCGCCTGACCAAGGGGCTGGACGGGCTGGAGACGCTGAAGCGGTTGCGGGTCTCGGCGGGACCGTCGTCGGACGCCCCGGCCTTGATGCTGACCGCGCTGATTGGCGAGCGCCAGCGGGTCGAGGGCCTGCTGGGCGGGGCCGACGACTATCTGTCCAAGCCCGTCGGCGACGAGGAGCTGCTGGCCCGGATCGCGGCCCAGCTTCGTCGCGTGGCCCGTCGCGCCAAGCCCGCCAACGCCGACCTGATCAATGGACCGTTCCGCCTCTCGCCGGGCGCCCGGACCCTGAAGCTGATGATCGAGGGCGGGGAGCGGTTGATCGACCTGTCGCCTCTGGAGTTCGCCATCGTCTCGGAACTGATGACCGCGCGCGGCCAGCCGGTGACCAAGACCATGCTGTGGGACCGCTGCTGGGTCGAATGGACCTTCCTGCCGGATAATTTCGTTAACATCATCGACGCCCGCATCTCGGCCTTGCGTCGCCGGCTGAAGGAACAGGCGCCGGAACTGGGCGAGGACCTGCACCCGCTGATCGTCTCGGCCCGCAGCCAGAGCCTGATCTTCCGCGACCTGGACGCGGCGTAGGCGTTTGAGCTTCGGGGGGATCTGGCGGAGGGTTCGCCCCGAGGGCCTGTCGGCCTGGATGGCGCGGCGGACTCTGACCCAGCTCGCGGCGGGTCTGGCCATTCTGGCGGCCGTCGCCCTGACCGGATCCCTGATGGTCACGGGGCAGGCGGCGCGGCTGGACCAGCGTCAGCAGGCCGCGCTTCTGGCCCTGGCCGACTATGGCGCGATGGCCTCCAAGCTTCCGGCCGATTCCATGATGGAGGCGGGGGCTATGACCGAGGCCGACGCCGCCTATATGTCCGCCTTCCTCAGCGCCTTCCAGGACGGGCCGACACGCAACGCTACGACCCTGGAGCAGACCTGCCGCACGGGTCAGGGGGGCGCGGGGGTCCGCTTCATCCGCGCGCCGGTCGGCAAGCCCGCAGGCCTCATGGCGCTGGAGACGGCGCGGGCCGAGCGGCTGACGCGGCTGGGCGAGGGGGTCTTCCTGATCCGGCTGGACCCCGGCCAGCTGTGCCCGACGCGGGGGGTGGAGGTGATCGTGGTCAAGCGGCCGATCGGGTCGCTGTCGATCATCGTCGGGCGGGTCGTGGATCCCTCCGGCGTGGCCTGGCGCTGGGCCGTGCTGGCCGTCGCCCTGACCGGGGCCCTGATCCTGGTCTCCGGCCTGACCGCCGCCATGTTCGCGCGCCAGCGCCTGACCAGCGCCATGGCCGAGGTCAGTTCGGTGCTGGACCGCGCCGCGCTGGGCGATTTCTCGCGACGGGCGCCCGACGTGGCGGTGGCGCCCGAGCTGACCCAGCTGTCGACCCAGGTGAACCGGACGCTGGACCGGCTGGAGGAGCTTCTGAGCTGGCTGCGGGATTCCGCGGACCAGCTGGCCCACGATTTCCGCACGCCCCTGGCCCGCGCCTCGGCCCGTCTCGACAAGCTGATGGAGACCGAGGACCCGGTCGAGCGGATGCGGCTGGGCGAGGCGGCGGGGCGGGATCTGGCCGACATCACCCGCGCCATGAACGAGGCCATGGCGTTGCGCGACGGCGAGGCCTGGCTGTTCGAGAGCGTGCGGCTGGACGTCCTGGCCGAGGCGGCGGTCGAGCTCTACCAACCCATCGCCGACGTCCGCGACATCCGCATCGTCGCCGAGGGGGTGCCGGTCTCTGTGCTGGGGGTGCGATCCCTGTTGCAGCGGGCGGTAGCCAATCTGGTGGACAATGCGGTGAAGTTCTCGCCCGACGGCGGGATCGTGACCCTGCGCGCCTGGGACGCGGAGGAAGGCCCCGCCCTGTCGGTCGCCGATCAGGGGCCGGGCATGGTCGCCGGCCAGCCTGCGGCGCCGCGCAGCCCGGACAGCCACGGCATGGGTCTGACCTTCGTGCGCGCCATCCTGCGGCGTCACGGGGGGCGGATGACGATTGATGACGCGAAGCCGGGAGCCATCGTCACGGCAAGGTTCTCACGCTAGGCTGACCGCCTAGACTCAGGGATACACCATGACGCGCCTTCGCCTCCTGACCGGTTCCGCCCTCGCCCTGACGCTGCTGGGGTCCGTCGCCGGGGTCGCCCAGGCGCAGACGGCTCAGAACTTCCCCCTGCCCTACGACGCGCGGCGAGGCGTTTTCAGCTTCGCCACCGGGCTGGAGCGGACGCTGCCGGCGGTGGTCCAGGTCACCACACTGGGCATGTCGGCCGGGCCGACCACCGGCCAGACGGAGCCCACGCCGGTGTCCAGCGGCTCGGGCGTGATCATCGACGCGGCCAACGGCATCATCGTCACCAACCACCACGTCATCGAGGATGGCCAGAAATTCCGCGTCGACATGACCGACGGACGCTTGGTCGACGCCACCCTGATCGGCTCGGACAAGGCGACCGACATCGCCGTCCTGCAGATCCACGCCTCGGGCCTGTCGCAGGTGGAGACGGTGGATTCCGATACGCTGCGCACCGGCGACCTGGCGTTCGCGGTCGGCTATCCGCTGGGTCTGGACCAGACCCTGACCATGGGCGTCATCTCCGGTCTGGGTCGGTCGGGCATGGGCGACGCGGTCGAGGACTATATCCAGACCGACGCGGCCGTGAACTCGGGCAACTCGGGCGGGCCGCTGCTGGATAGCCGGGGGCGTCTGATCGGCATCAACACATCGATCCTGTCGGGCGGGATCGACGGCGGCAACGACGGCATCGCCTTCGCCGTCCCGACCCGCATACTGCTGTTCGTGGTCGAGCAGCTGCGCGCCCACGGCGAGGTCACGCGCGGCCGGATTGGGGCGACCCTGGGGTCGCTAAACGCCGAGCGGGCGGTCGAGGCCGGGCTGGGCTTCGTTCGCGGCGCCATCGTCGAGGACGTCATGCCGGGCTCACCGGCCGAGCGCGCCGGCCTGCAGCGCGGCGACATCATCACCCGCATCCAGAACCGCCCGGTGGCCAACGCCGGCTCGGTCCAGGCCACGGTCGGCATCGCCGCGCCGGGAACGCCGATCACCCTCGTCTATTTGCGCAACGGTCACGAGGCGACGACACGGCTGAGCACGGAGGTCCCGTCGACCGACGTGGTTCAGGTGGGCGCGGCGGCGGTTCAGGCCTACGGCGCCAACTTCCGTGACCTGAGGCCGTCGGACGGCATCAGCGCCTCGGGCGTCCTGGTCGTGGCAGTCGAGGGCGGCTCTCCGGCGGCTCAGCAGGATCTGCGCGCGGGCGATCTGGTGACGGCCGCGAACGGCCAATCGGTGTCGAGCTTCGCCGAACTCGGCCGCGCGCTCGGCTCCGGGACCGGCGCCACCTTGACGGTCCAGCGCGGCGACGAGAGCGTCGAAATCGTCATTCCCGGCGCGGACTGATCCACACGCCCTTTTGAGGATAGGCGCCCTCGCTCTAACCATCAGGAACGTTTGCACATCTGACGACTGGACTGTGTGTAACCGCGCTCAAGCAGCGAAACGCCGCGCGTCGAGGGGTAACGCTCTAACCAGAGCTCTCAAGCACCGAGCCACCGCGTCGCGAGCGGTAGCGCCCCAACAAAGCTGTGGAGTCATGCTCACACAGCAAAACCCCCGCCGTGCCGGAGGGGAGGGGGAGGCAGGGCGGGGGTCTCGCTTTGGAGGAAGCGTCGGCCTGGCGGAGCCTGGTACGGCAACATCCAGGGGGGCTGGGGGGGCTGTTCAGGATCCGGGACGCTTCCGAACTCCGTCAGGCCGACGCTCACTGTTTCGCCGTCCAACCGGGCCGACGAAGGACCGAAACGGGGCCATTTCGTGTCGTGGCTATTTTGTTCGTCACGCGGGGCGGGCGCCCCGCTGGCGTTTGTCGGAGGCGCACCTAAGTTGACCTGAATGACCTGCGATTCCGGCGCCAACGACAGCGGCTCTCAGCCCGCTTCCGTCTTCTTTGAGCGGCGCGAGCTGGACCTGATCTTGAGGGTCTACGGTCGGATGGTGGCTCAGGCCGAATGGCGCGACTACGCCATGGTCGGCGGCAAGGAGGCGGCCGAGTTCGCCGTCTTCCGCCGGTCGGGCGACGCCCCGGCCTATCGCATCGAGAAGCGCCCGGCTCTGCAGACCCGTCAGGGCCAATGGTCCGTAATCGGCGAGGGCGGGGTGGTGCTGAAGCGCGGTCGGGAACTGGCGCAGGTGCTGCGGGTCTTCGACAGCCGGAAGTTCCAGGTGGTGGAATAGAGAAAGGGCCCCGGGATCGCTCCCGGGGCCCTCGATCGTTCAGCCTGTAAAAGCCTAGTTCCGGTTGCCGCCCATGAAGGCCAGCAGGAATTGGAACAGGTTCACGAAGTTGATGAACAGGCTCAGCGCGCCGAAGCCGGTCGCCACGCCCATCGCCTGCTGGTCGCCACCCAGCTGGTAATAAGTCATCTTCAGACGCTGGGTGTCGTAGGCGATCAGGCCCGCGAAGATCAGCACGCCCAGACCCGAGATGATCAGATAGAGCGTCCCCGACTGCATGAACATGTTCACGATCGAGGCGATGATCAGGCCGATCACGCCCATGATCAGGAAAGATCCCATGCCCGTCAGGTCCTTCCTGGTCGTATAGCCGATCAGGCTCAGCGCGCCGAACGAGGCGGCCGTGACGAAGAAGGTCGAGGCGAGGGAGCCGCCGGTGTAGCGCAGGAACAGCACACCCAAACCCGCGCCGATCGAGGCGACGACGGCCCAGTAGAGCATGTTCACGCCGCGCGCGGTCGGGTTCTTCATGAAGAACATCGAGCCGAACAGCAGGACCAGGGGCAGGAACTGGACGATCATGCCCAGGACGGTCATGCCGACGCGGCCGTCCGGTCCGATCGCGAAAAGCAGCTGTTGTACGGCCGGAACATTGCCGGTGGCGTAGGCCAGGGCGCCCGCGACCACGAGGCCGAGGGCAAGCTTGTTGTAGACGCCCAGCATGAAGCTGCGCAGGCCCGCGTCCACGGCCATGTCGGCCTGGGCCGGAGCCGGCGTCGAGTAGCCGTTTCTGAAGTCGCTCATCGCGAGTGTCTTCTCCAAATGAGGCGGCAGGACAAACCCTGCGCCGAAGGGTGAAATATCGGGGTCGGGGACCACCCGTGCAAGGGATGGATCGCCGCAGGGGTTCCCGCCCTCCCCCGCCGGCGCTACGAACGGTCGCATGCTGCGCCTGTTCACCGCCGTTCCCATTCCCTTCGACGTGGCTGAGGCCCTGGCGCGCCGCCAGACCGGCCTGCCCGGGGCCCGATGGCGGGGAGCCGAGCATCTGCATGTGACCCTGGCCTTCTACGGCGAGGTGGACGAGCGGCGCGCCGACGATCTGGCCGCCGAACTGGCGCGGATTCCCGGCGGCGTCTTCGATATCGAGCTGAAGGGCGTGGGTGCGTTCGGCGACGCGCATCGCAGCCATACGCTATGGGCCGGGCTCGAGCCGAACGAGCGGCTGAACGTCCTGGCCGGACGCTGCAAGGCGGCGGCCGAGCGGGCCGGCATCCCGATGGAGCCGCGCCTGTACCGGCCGCATCTGACCCTGGCCTATCTGAAGATCCAGACCAATGCGGACCGGATCGGGGCCTGGATCGCCAACCACAATCTACTGCATTCGCCGCCGATCCGCGTCGATCGCTTCAGCCTCTATTCGAGCACCCTGACCGAGAACGGCAGTTTCTACGAACTGGAACGGGAGTATCCGCTGTGAGCCACGCCTCGCCCCTCGGCCCCACGCTGGAGACCGAACGTTTGATCCTGCGCCCCACGGCGATGGAGGATTTCGACCGCTGGTGCGACTTTCAGGGTGACGCCGAGACGACGAAATTCATCGGCGGGGCGCGGAGCCCGGCCGAGGTCTGGCGGGTGATGATGTCGGTGGCGGGCGCCTGGGCCCTAAGCGGCGAGGGCTTCTTTTCGGTGATCGAGAAACTCACCGGCCAGTGGATTGGCCGGATCGGTCCGTGGAACCCGCACGGCTGGCCGGGGCCGGAGGTGGGCTGGAGCCTGCACCGTGACGCCATGGGCAAGGGCTATGCGCTGGAGGCGGCGGTCGCGACGATGGACTATGCGTTCGATGTGCTGGGCTGGCAGGACGTGATCCACTCCATCGCGCCGGCGAATGTCGCCTCGCAGCAGCTGGCCGCGCGGCTGGGTTCGACCAATCGCGGGCCCGGAAAACTGCCGCCGCCATTCGAAGGTTCAACGGTCGACTTGTGGGGCCAGACGAAGGCGGAGTGGGCCCTGAACCGGGCCCGCTTCGCCGGCTGAGGCAACCGAACGGCGTCCGACGTCGTATCTCCCGGTCCAACGGAGATCGCAGACCCATGATCCGGCACAGCCTCACCGCCGTCGCTTCGCTGGCCGTTCTGGCCTCGGCGGCGCCGGCCTTAGCCCAGTCGACCGATGTGGATCTGGGCCAGTTCGACGGCCGCTGGTTCGAGATCGCGCGCAATCCGAACAACATGCAGCGCGACTGCAGCCGGGCGCAGATCGACTTCAACCCGGCCGCCAACGGCCGCTACTCCATCCTCGTCACATGCACGCGCAGACCGAGCGGCAATGTCGAGACCCTGCGGGCCAACGCCACAGTCACGGACACCACGACCAACGCCAAATTCCGCTTCAGCCTCGCCGGCCTCCTCAGCTTCGGCGGGCTCGCGTCCCAGCAGTATTGGGTCTGGGACCATGCGCCCGACTACAGCTGGGCCATCATGGGCCTGCCCAACAAGTCGAACTGGTGGATCTGGCATCGCAGCCAGAGCCCCTCGGCGGCGGTGCGGGCCTCGACACTGGCGCGGGCCAGGGCGCTGGGATTCAATATTGCAAACCCGGTGCAGACGGGACTTTGATCTTGGCGGCTATCGCTGGCGACGCGATCGCTCACGACTTGAGCCGCCTGGGTTGAAACGAGAACGCAACCGGAACATAACTCGGGAATGCCCGCCGCCGCCGCCGTTCATCTCGAACTCGTTTTCAGCCGTCCGGAGACGACGCTCGGCGTCACGCGCGGAGCGGCGCGGCTGCTGGCCGACATGGGCTATGCGCCGCTCTTGGAGGTCTGTCTGCCCAACGGACGGCGGGCCGACGTCATGGCCTTGGGGCGCAAGGGCGACATCATTATCGTCGAGGTGAAGTCGGGCATCGAGGACTATCGCGTCGATCGGAAGTGGCCGGAGTACGCGCCCTTCTGCGACGCCTTCTTCTTCGCAGTGGCGCCGGAGTTCCCCGAAGGCGTGCTGCCGGACGAGCCAGGGTTGATCGTCGCCGATCCGTTCGGCGGGGCGGTGGTCCGGGACGCGCCGGTCGCGACGCTGGCCCCTGCAAGGCGCAAGGCCCTGACGATCGCCTTCGGACGGCTCGCGGCGATGCGGACCCTGCGGGACTAGCGACCCACCGCGTGCAGCATGGCGCCGTGGTCGCGCAGCCAGGCGCGCAAGGGGCGATGGTCGCCGACCAGCCGTTTCACCACGGACCAGTAAGCCGGGCTGTGGTCGGCATGGACCAGATGGGCGACCTCGTGAGCGGCGAGGTAGTCGAGCACCTCAGGCGGGGCCATGATCACTCGCCAGGAGTAGCGGATCGACCGCTTATGCGGGCTGCACGAACCCCAGCGCGACCCGGCGTCGTTGATGCTGAGCGTGACAGGCCGCTGACCGAGGGCGCGAAGATGGACGTCCGTGCGGGCCGCAAGCGCCTCGCGCGCCACCCGCTTCAGAAGGTTGATCACGCGCCGGGCGAAGGCCTCGCCCTCGCCGCCCGAGACAATGCGCAGACCGTCCTCATCCTCGACCAGACGGGCCGCTCCGGCGCCGCCGGTGGCTTCAAGCCGGATGGTCCCGCCGCAGAAAGGGATGACCGCGCCGGGCTCGAGCGCCGTGCCTTCGGTGCGGGCGGCCAGTCGCTCGGCGATCCAGTCCGACCTCGACCGCGCGAAGGCGACCGCATCAGCCAGACGTTTCTCCGACGGAGCGATGGCGACGGCCTCGCCCTTCCGGGTGTCGATCCGGATCGAGACGCGACGGGCGCGCGGATTGACGCTGAGACGGAGCGCGTGGCCGCCCTCAAGCGGCAGCCGCTGACCCGTCTGATACTGCGCAGAGCTTTTCATTCGCCGCGATGAAGTCCCGGGTGCGGGGGTAGATGTCCTCGCGGAACCGCCGCCCATTGAAGACGCCGTAGTGGCCGACGTCCGGCTGGACGTAAAGCACCCGTCGGTCGTCCGGGATGTTGGTGCAGATCGTATGCGCCGCCTGGGTCTGGCCGACGCCCGAGATGTCGTCCTTCTCGCCCTCGACGGTCATCAGGCCGATGTCGGTGATCTTGGTCAGATCGACCCGCTCGCCGTGGTGCTCCAGAAGGCCGCGCGGCAGGAGATGAGACTGGAAGACGATGTCGATGGTCTGGAGATAGAACTCTTCGGTCAGGTCCAGCACCGACAGATATTCGTCGTAGAATTCCTCGTGCTTCTCCACCCCGTCTCCGTCGCCCGCGACCAGGTCGCGGAAATATTCCCAGTGGGCGTCGGTGTGGCGCTGCTCGTTCATCGACATGAAGCTGTAGAGCTGCACGAAGCCCGGATAGACGTTCCGACCAAAGCCCGGATAGGGCCAGGGCACGGTGTGGATCATGTTCGACTTGAACCAGGTGAAGGGTTTCTCCTCCGCCAGCTGGTTGGTCACCGTGGGCGACAGGCGCGCGTCGATGGGCGAGCCCATGAAAGTCATGGAGGCCGGGCGGTTCGGATCGTTCTCGGCCGCCATCACGGCGGCGGCGGCCAGGACCGGCGGGCCGGGCTGACAGACGCCGACGACGTGGGCGCGCGGGCCGATCTGGGCCAGCATGGTGCGGACGTGGTCGATGTAGTCGTGGAAATCGAACCGACCTTCCAGCATCGGCACCTGACGGGCGTTGACCCAGTCGGTGACATAGACGTCGTGGTCCTGAAGGAAGGTCTCGACCGTGCCGCGCAGCAGGGTGGCGTAGTGGCCGCTGAGCGGCGCGACGATGAGGACGCTGGGCGCCGCGACGGGCTTCTTGGCGCGCTTGAGGTCGCCGACGTTGCGGGCGAACCGCACCATCTTCACCCATGGGCTTTCCCAGACGACCTGTTCGATCGTGCGCACCGGCTGGCCGTTGATGGTGATCGTCTCGAGCCCCCAGGCCGGCTTGCCGTAGCGACGCGTGACGCTCTCGAACAGCTCGGCGGAGGCATAGGCCGTGCGTCCGATCGCCGTTTCCGACGCCGGGTTGAGCGGAGAGGTCCAGAATCTGCGGGCGAACTGCGCCCCGATCCGGAAAGGCTGCGCCGACTGGTAGGCGAGCTCGTGAAGTGCGTAGAGCATGGAATCCTGTGATCGGCCCCACCGAGAAGCCAGGAGGGGGCCATAGAACGCCGCAGAAGGCAAAACGATTATCGGTGATAACTGAAAACGGTTACCGACCCGTGCCCGTTCAGCCGCGCGCCATCACCCGCTTGATCAGCTGAGCCGAGCGTTCCGGCCCCAGATCGTGGCCCAATGCCGAGCGGAACCGGCCGTCCGGCCCCATCAGATAGACGGTCAGGGAGTGGTTCATCGTGTAGTCTTCACCGTCGCCGACCTTCTGGAAATAGGCGCGGTAGACCTTGGCGGCGTCGGCGACCTGTTGCGGCGTGCCGGTCAGTCCGATGACGCCCGGCGGGAAGCCTTCCGACGACAGATAGTCCTTCAGCGCCTGCGGCGTGTCGCGCTCGGGGTCGATGGAGACGAAGAGGATCTGGAGATTGTCGGCGTCGGGTCCCAGCAGGCGGCGCGTCGCTTCCAGAGAGGTCAGGGTCGTCGGGCAATAGTCGGGGCAGTAGGTGAAGCCGAAGAAGACCAGGCTCCATTTGCCGTCGAGGATTGTCTGGTCGACCGGCCGCCCGTCCTGATCGACCAGCTGGAACGGCCCGCCGACAGCCGGCTGATCGGTCAGGGTTCCTTCGGCGACCGCGTCGGCCCGCTCCCGTCCCTTGACCACCACGACCGTCACCGTGGCCAGGGCTGCGGCGATGGCGATGCAGGCGCCGGCGAACAGGAGGATGGAACGGCGTGGCATGGTGTCTCTCCGGGCCGACAGCGGCGCCGGAGCTTGATCTCCGATCAAGCTCCGTTCTTTGCTTGGAAAGCCTGATCGAAGATCAGGCTCGGGCGGTCTATAGACAAGCCGTGAGCCAGAGCGAAGTCCTACACCGCCCGTCCGACGCCGTGTCGCAGTTCCCGCCCCCGGCGCCGAGCTGGTCCAACCTGCCGCGCCGCAGCCGGGGCCTGTCGCTGCGCACCCTGATCATCATCCGCTGGCTGGCCATCGTAGGTCAGACGGGGACGCTGATCCTGCTGGACACCCTGTTCCACTTCCCCCTTCCGCGCTGGCAATGCCTGCTGGTCATCCTGGCCAGCGTCATCGTCAACCTGTTGGCCATGGGGCGGCTGCAGCGCGTCGACAGCAGGCTGCCGGACGGACGACAGACGGGCATTCATCTGGGCTTCGACATCCTGCAGCTGTCGGCTCTCCTGGCCTTCACCGGCGGGCTGGAGAACCCGTTCTGCCTTCTGCTCGTCGCGCCGGTGACGGTAGCGGCTGCGTCCCTGCCGGGGCGTCAGGCCTTGGTGCTGGGGCTGATGGTGCTGGCCTCGACGACGGCGCTTTTTTACTGGTCCATGCCCCTGCCGTGGCAGCACGGAGCCGATATCGACCTGCCCGTGCTCTACAAGTTCGGCGTCGGCCTGGCGCTGATCACGGGGGTGATCTTCACCGCCGCCTACACGTGGCGGGTGGCGGCGGACGCCGAGAAGCTGGAACTGGCGCTTGCCACGACCCAGGACGTGCTTCAGCGCGAGCAGAGACTGGCGGCCTTGGGCGGTCTGGCGGCGGCGGCGGCGCACGAGTTGGGCACGCCGCTCGCGACCATTCAGGTGGTGGCCAAGGAACTGCTGCGCGCCTCGCCCGCAGACGGGCCGATCGCCGAAGATGCGCGGCTGGTCCTGCAACAGGCCGAGCGGTGCCGCGAAATCCTCAAACGCCTGTCTCAGCGGCCCGAGGACGGCGACGAACTCTACACGGCCGTGGGTCTGAAGGCCCTGTTGAACGAGGTGGTCGATCCGCATCTCGGCTTCGATCTCGACATCGAGGTGTCGGTGAACACGCCGCAGGGCATGGCCGAGCCGCGCGTCAAACGGCTGGCGGAGGTCGTTCACGGACTTTCGGCCCTGGTCGAGAACGCGGCCGATTTCGCCGCGGCCTCGGTGCGGGTGCGGGCGACGGCCGACGCCGACTGGATCACGGTCGACGTGCTGGACGACGGGCCGGGCTTCGCCCCCGAGATCCTCCCGCGTCTGGGCGAGCCCTATGTCACCTCCCGCCCGCTCGGAAAGTCGCGTCAGGCCCTCTCGACCCAGATCGCCGCCGCGGCCGCCGCCGCCGCTCCGGGCCGGCGCGTCAAGGGGACCCCCGACCCGGAGCCCGAGATTCCCAGCCAGGGCGGCATGGGGCTGGGCTTCTTCATCGCTCGAACGCTGCTGGAGCGGACCGGCGGCAAGGTGATCGTCGGGCACGGCGAGGGCGGTCCGGGCGCGAACCGGGGCGCGCGCGTCACGGTCCGCTGGGCGCGTCAGGCGCTGGAGATGGCGAACTGACGGGACGAGTGGAGCCTGCGCCCCATCGCCGCACCGCTTGACCCGCACGCGCCACGAGCCGACTTGGAGGACAGGAGACCCTCGCCATGACGACCGCCGCCGCTCCCGCCAACCTGGAAGATCGTATCGCCGCGCTTCCGGACCGCTCCCTGTTCCTGCTCGACGACGACCAGGCGCTGAGGACCCGGATGGGTCGAGCGCTGGAGGCGCGCGGATTTCAGGTGACCACGGCCGGATCGGTCGGAGAGGCGACCGAGCTTCTGCGCACCCATCAGCCGGCCTTCGCTGTCCTGGACATGCGTCTGGAGGACGGCAACGGCCTTAAGGTGGTCGAGGCCATCCGCGAACGCCGCGACGACGCGCGGATCGTCATGCTGACCGGCTATGGCGCCATCGCCACGGCCGTCGCGGCGGTCAAGGCCGGGGCCGTCGACTATCTGTCCAAGCCCGCCGACGCCGACGATGTGGTCAAGGCCTTGCTGGCGACCGGCGATGCGCCGGAGCCGCCCGAGAATCCGATGAGCGCCGACCGGGTTCGCTGGGAGCATATCCAGCGCGTCTACGAGCTTTGCGACCACAATGTCTCGGAGACCGCGCGTCGTCTGGGCATGCACCGGCGCACTCTGCAGCGCATCCTGGCGAAACGCGCGCCGCGCTGATCATCCTCCTCCCGCAAGGGGAGAAGTTGTCAAAAGAACAGCGGGTTGCCTTCCTTTTCCGGAGGCGCGGTCGGCTCAGGGCGCTGATCCGGCGGATCGTCGCGACGCGGTCGCTCGGTCGGAATAGCGTCACGGCGCGGCTGATCGGCAGGCGCGTTCGGCTGGTAGGGTTCGCCCTGGTCCGGATCCACGCCGTCCGGCAGGACGGTGGAATCGCCGTAGGGGTCCTCGACGACGCCGATCAGGTCGCCGATCGGGTCGGGCGCGATCCAGCCGTCGGGCATCGGCGGGCCGTTGGGGATCGGCTGGACGTTCAAACGCGGCAGGGCCGCCTCCATGAAGCCCTTCCAGATGGCGGCCGGAGCCGCGCCGCCGGTGACGCCGCGCATGGCGGTGTTGTCGTCCTTGCCGACCCAGACGGCGGTGACGAAGCCGCCGGTGTAGCCGACGAACCAGGCGTCCTTGTAGTCCGAGGTCGTCCCCGTCTTGCCGGCGATGTCGCGGCCCGGGATGGCGGCGGCGCGCGCCGTGCCCGAGGTCACCACGCCGCGCAGCATCTGGTTCATGTAGTAGAGCGACGGGTTGTTGATCGCCTGCCCTGAGGCGACGTCGCGGGCGCCGCGCTGATAGATGACGCGCCCCTGGGGCGTGCGGATGCGGCTGATTCCATAGGCCTCGACCCGGCGACCGCCGTTGGCGAAGGCGTCGTAGGCTGTGGCCATGTCGATGGGTGAGACCTCGACGGCGCCGAGCGCCATGGCGGGCTCCAGACCGATGCGCGACGAGATGCCGAGGCGGCGGGCGGCGCGGGCCACACTGTCGCGACCGACCTGATCGGCGACATAGGCGGCGACCGTATTGGTCGACTGCGCGACGGCCTGGGCCAGGGTCATGTTGCCGGAGAAGGTCCCGGAGTAATTGCGCGGGCTCCAGTTGCCGATACGGACCGGCTCGTCGACGACCGGGGTCTCGGGCGTGTAGCCGGCCTCCATGGCGGCCAGATAGACGAAGGGCTTGAAGGCCGACCCGGCCTGACGGCGAGCGTCAACGGCGCGGTTGAACTGGCTGTCGGCATAGGAGGCGCCGCCGATCATGGCGCGCACCCGGCCGTCGCCGTCGAGAGCCACCAGTGCGGCCTGTTCGACCCCGCGACCGGCGTCGCGGTCCAGGATGCGGCGGACGTTGCGTTCGGCTGCGGTCTGCAGGGTGAGGTCGAGGGTGGTCTCGACGATCATGTCCTCGGTCGGCTCGCCGACGAGGCCGCGGATCTCCTTGTCGAGCCAGTCGATGAAATACTGGGCGTGCTGGGTGGCCAGGGTGCGCGACACGCGGACCGGCTCCAGCACGGCGGCGGCCCGCTGCTCCGGGGTGATGACGCCAGACTGCTCCATCTCGTTCAGGACGACGGTGGCGCGAACGCCGGCGCGCTTGCTTTCCGACACCGGCGAATAGCGCGACGGAGCCTTCAGCAGGCCGGCCAGAAGCGCGGCCTCGCCGACCGTCAGGTCCTTGGCGGACTTGTCGAAATAGCGCTGCGAAGCCGCCTCGATGCCATAGGCGCCGGCGCCGAAATAGACCCGGTTCAGATAGAGGGCGAGGATTTCCTTCTTGGAGAACTTCATCTCCAGCCAGACTGCAAGCATCAGCTCCTGCACCTTGCGGCGCATGTTCTGGTCGGGCGTCAGGAACAGGTTCTTGGCCAGCTGCTGGGTCAGGGTCGATCCGCCCTGGACGATCCGTCCGGCCCGCATGTTCGAGACCATGGCCCGGGTCATGCCGATCGGATCGAAGCCCGGGTGCCAGTAGAAGCGCTGGTCCTCGATCGCGATGAAGGCGGCGGGGACGTAGTCCGGCAAGGCTTCCAGGTCGGCGGGCGGGGCCTGCTGCGCGCCGCGCGTGGCGATCAGAACGCCGTTGCGGTCCAGATAGGTGATCGAAGGCTGGCGATTGACGTCATAGAGGGCCGAGGTGTCCGGCAGGCCGCGCGCGAACACGGCGAAGAAGACCACGAGGAAGATCAGGCCCCAGACGGCCAGGACAGACCCCCAGTAGAGGACCTGCTGCAGACGCGTGCGCGGCGCCCTGGCCGCGCCATCGCCACTTCTGTTTCCGAAACCCGGACCGGCCATCGACATCCTCAAGAGCCCCGGCCGTGATAGCCGTTCCCCGCTGCTACCTAAAACGCCGTTGTAGTGAACGGCGGATGAAGAGTTCACGTCAGCGTGATGGGCCTTTCAGCCGAAACGATGGCGCTGGCGTTAATGCTAGTCCATGCGATGGGCGAGCCAGACCGAGCCATTGTCGGCCCAGAGACCGGTTTCAGCGGCAAACCCGCGAGAGGTGAGCAGGGTCTGGTAATCCTCGGGACCGAGACTGCCGTGATAGAGCGGGTCGCCGCGCCAGGATCCGACCACGAACTCCTCACGGGGACCGGACGAGAACATGACCGAGGCGCGGGGCGCGGCATGGGCCAGAAGGCGCGGCAGGGCGAGACGCTGATCGGCCGGGCTGAGATGGAACAGGCTGTGCCAGGCGAGGACGCCGGCGAAGGTCTGGCCCAGGTCCAGGGTGCGCATGTCGGCCTGGACGAAGCGGCCCTCGGGCAGATCGGCGGCGGCGTGGGCGATCAGATTGGCCGAGGAATCGACACCGGTGACGCGGAAGCCTCGCTCGATCAGAGCCGCCGCCATGGGGCGCCCCGAGCCGCAGCCGACATCGAGCACAGCGTCGCCGGGTTGCAGACCGGCGGTAAGCCGGTCGAGCCACCTCCGGTCCGCCTCGGTCAGGTCCCGGCCGCGATCGGCGACCCAGTCCGCCGCCCGCCGGTCGTAGAGATCGACGATGTCGGCGGCGGCTTTGGAGTCTTCCGGGCTTTCCGGTCGGCTCATTCGGCCAGGAGGGCGTCGAGGTCGGCGTAGAACTCGGCCGGCTGGTCCAGCATGATGAAGTGGGCGCTGTCGTCGATCCGCTTCAACTCCACGCCCGGCAGATTGGCGTAGGAGGCGCGATAGATGCCGTCGGTCATCTGCGGCGTCATGCCGGGAAACTCGAACGCGACGTAGACGACCTCGGTCGGGACTGAAATGCGGCCCAGTTCGGGACGAAGGTCCGTGAGAAGCAGTTCCTCATACGCGTTCTGGGACACGGTGCGGTCGCTGGTCGCGGTTTCCTGCAACGGCCCGACGCGTTCGGCTTCCGTCTTGATCATGCTGGAGACGGTCGCGGCGGCGCGGGCGCGATAGTCGGCATCGCTGGCCGCACGGGATTGGGTCATCAGGCCCTGCACCATCGGGCGTACGCTCTCGACCGTCGGGTTCACGCCGGGCTGGGCGAACATGGATCCCATGAACGGGATCATGTCCACGACCATCAGTTTGCCGACGGCGTCGGGGTGGCGGGCCGCCAGCATCATGCCGATCGTGCCGCCCATCGAGTGCCCGACCACGACGGGCTTATCGAGGTTGTTCTCGGCGATGTAGCGGGCGATCTCCTCGGCGACCGGGGCGGCGACGGGGCCTTCCGCATTGCCCTCGACCGGCGCGCCGGCGAAGCCCTGGATGTGGATGCGATGGACGCGCCAGCCGGCGCCCAGATGGTCGACCGTGCCCTGCCAGACCTCCGGCGAGGACGAGAGGCCGGGGATCAGAATGATGTCGCGCACGCCCGGCCCGGCCTCGCCGTCCACGCGGACGTGCATGCGGGTCGAGGCGAAATCGGCGTGGTGGTGGCCGTGGTCGGCGTGCTGGGCATGGCCGTCCTGACGCATGGGGTCCGCCGCGGCTGCGTCGCCGACGCCGGCGAAATTGGCCAGAAGGCCGAGGGCGGCGACAAGGCCGGTGAGAATCTGGCTGTCCATGCTGCGTTGTCCTGACTGCGGTCGAACGATGCGCCGACCTCTCTGTCCCTAGTCGTCACAGCTTGGGTGATCGGATGCAGGACGCAAGCGTGTCGATGCGAATTTCATCGAACCATGACGAATGGAGCGACAGCCTCTATCATCGGCCCATGAGCCCAGCCGACAGCCCAGCCCCAATTCTCGACACCAAGGCTCCGGAAGCGAAAGCCCCGCCCGCCGCCTTCGGCAAGGGGTTCGTGCTGGACACCTGGTATTTCGCCGCCCTGTCGCGCGACGTCGCGGAGGCCTCGCTGAAGCGCTACGAACTGCTGGGCGAGCCGGTCCTGATCGGTCGGCGGCGCGACGGTCAGGCCTATGCGATGCGCGACATCTGTCCCCACCGGGCCGCGCCGCTGTCGGCCGGACGTCTGGTGCAGAAGCCGGGCGAGCCCGAAACGGTCGAATGCCCCTATCACGGCTGGCGCTTCCGCACCGACGGGGCTTGCGCCGCCATTCCCTCGCTGGTCGACGATCAGGCCTTCGAGCCCGAGCGGATCCGCGTGCGTTCCTATCCGGTGGTCGAGAGCCAGGGGATGGTCTTCGTCTTCGTCCGCTCAGACCCGCGCTCGGACGTCGAGCCCGACCATCCGCCCCCAACCTTCCCCGGCGTGGTCGGCGGGGACGCGAAACTGGTCGAGTGGATGGATTTCGACAGCCATATCGACCACGCGGTGGTCGGGCTCATGGATCCGGCCCACGGCCCCTATGTCCACCAGCAATGGTGGTGGCGCTCCGAACATTCGATGCACGAGAAGTCCAAGGCCTTCGAGCCGCGAGAGCTGGGCTTCGCCATGGTGCGGCATGCGCCCTCATCGAACTCGCGCGCCTACAAGATCCTGGGCGGCGCCCCCGCGACGGAGATCACCTTCCGCCTGCCTGGCTATCGCTGGGAGCATATCCAGGTGGGGGATAAACAGGTTCTGGCCCTGACCTGCCTGACGCCGATCACCGAGACGAAAACGCGGATCACCCAGATCTTCTGGTCCGACCACTGGGTGTTCGGGATCGCCAAACCCTTCCTGCAGATGGGGGTGGTCGCCTTCCTGAAGCAGGACGGCGGGATGGTGAACCTGCAGAACGAAGGCCTGCGCTACGATCCGGCCCTGATCTGGATCGATGACGCCGACAAGCAGGCGAAATGGTACCAGCAGCTGAAGCGCGAATGGCAGAAAAGCCGCGCTGAGGGGCGCGGCTTCTCCAATCCGGTCAGGCCGGCGGTCCTGAAGTGGAAGAGCTAGCGCTCCTCCGCTGAACTCATTGGGTGCTGACGCCGGCCAGCAGGGCATCGACCTGGCGGCCGATGTGGTCGGCCAGCTGGTCCACGGTCCAGCCGTCGTAGGCGGCGCGGCGGTAGTTCGACAGGTAGGCGTCCCATGTCAGCTCGGTCAGCAGGGCCACATCGGCGTCCTGCTTGATCTCACCAGCGCCGATGCCGGCGCGCAGGATGTCGGAGATGACGTCGGTCAGGCCTTGGGTGGCGGCGCGCTGGCGCGTCTCGGCGGCGACGGGCTGGAACCACGAGCGGGCGACGATGGCCTGGAACAGCGGCAGCTGGTCGATCGAGCCATGGTAGCCGGCGGTCAGGGCGTTGACGAGGCGGTCACGCGTCGAACCGTCGCCGGCGCCGTTCAGCATGACCTCGGCCAGACCGGCCATGTCCTCGGTCAGGACGGCTTCGAACAGCTCGGCCTTGTCCTGGAAGTTGGCGAAGACGGCGCCGGTGGACATGCCCGCGCTCTTGGCGATGTCGCGGATGGTGGCGGGCTCGTAGCCGCGCTCGGCGAAGAGGCTGCGAGCGGCGTCCAGAACCTTCTGGCGCGTGCGGACCTTGGCGGCCTGACGGCGGTTCAGGCGGGGTTGCGTATCGGTGGAGGGGGTGGCGGTCGACGCGGACTCACGCATGAACACGAATACTCTGTAGCTGACGCTTCGCGGCGGGGGGGGGCCGCGAAACAGATGGACAGAAGGGGCTTCAGGTTGGGTCGACCGCGCCGAAATCGGACGCGAACGAGCGACCCGTGGAACGCCGGGCCCCGGGGGAGGCGCGCTTTCATCACGGAACGATGACCAAATTGGGTCCCGGTTCTGGTTAAGGTTTCAGGCTGGCCCTGAGGGCGCGGGTCTTGCGATTTCGCCGGTCTTCCGGGATCGCCGCCTGGAAGACCGCCCGGAACTGATCGCGCCGCTCGTGGATCGAGGCCAGGACCAGACCCATGGGCACGCCCAGATCGACCAGGGTGTTCTCAGCCAGCTGCAGGCTGGCCTCGGTCGTCTCGGGCACGGCGTCGGTGACGCCCAGACCATAGAGACGGGCCGCATGGCGGTCGTCGCGCGCTCGAGCGATGACGATCAGGTCGTCGCGCAGCCCCCGGGCGGCGATGACGACATCGTCGACCTTGCCCGGCGCGTCCATGGTGACGACCAGGGCCCGGATGGTTCCGACGCCGCACAGGGCCAGCATCTCGGGCCGGGCGGCGTCGCCGTAGGAGACGTCGTAGCCGTCGCGACGACCGGCGGCGACGGTGGCGGGGTCGGCGTCCACGGCGAGGAAGGTCTGGCCGTGTTCCTTCAGCATCTCGGCGACCAGACGACCGACGCGGCCGAAGCCCACGATCAGGACGGCGGCGTCCTTCGCGTCCGGCCCGGCCCCCGGGACGAGGGTGGAGACGGGCGCGGCGGCGGAGGTGCTGGCCAGTCGCTGGCCCAGCATGGCGACGAGCGGGACGGCGAACATCGAGATCGTAGCGGCGACCAGCACCGCCTGGGTGAAGGCCGGGGTCGCGGCGCCCGAGACCAGGCTGGTGTTGACGATGACGAAGGCGAACTCGCCGGCCGGGCCGAGCACCAGGGCGGTCTCGATGGCGGCGCGGGCCGAGAGCCCCCAGGCCTTGGCCAGACCGAAGATCAGGACCGCCTTGATGGCGATGACGCCGAGCGCCAGGCCGAAGACCAGCACGGGCTCGGCCGCGACCACGTCGAGGTCCAGACCGATGCCGACGCCGACGAAGAAGACGCCCAGCAACAGGCCCTTGAAGGGTTCGATGTTGATCTCGATCTCGCGGCGGTACTCGGTCTCGGCCAGCAGGACGCCGGCGATCAGGGCGCCGAGGCTCATGGACAGGCCGGCGGCCTGGGCCGCCACGCCGGCGCCGACGACGATGAGCAGGCACAGGGCCACGAACAGCTCCTGACTGCCGCCATGGGACTTGGTCCGGGTCTTGGCGACCGAGCGGAACAGGGGCCGCAAACCCAGGCGGCCGACCAGCACGATCAGGGCGATGCCTACGGCGGCGGGCACGAGCGTCAAAAGCGCCGGCCCCAGAACCGAGGGCGACAGGTCGCCGCCGCCCGCCGTCAGGGTCGTCAGGACGGTGACGGTGATCAGGATCGGCGCAACGGCCAGATCCTGCGCCAGAAGGGCGCCGAAGGTGGCGCGGCCGACATTGCCCCGCATCCGGCCGCGCTCGGCCATGACGGGCAGGACGACCGCCGTGGACGACAGGGCCAGGCCCATGCCGAGGACGGCGGCGCCGGCGAAAGGCTGGCCCAGCAGGAGGAAGGCGCCGGCAAGCACGGCGGAACAGACGACGACCTGCATCATGCCGAAGCCGAAGACGAGGCGTCGCATGGCCTTCAGCCGTTCCCAGGACAGCTCCAGCCCGATCATGAAGAGGAGGAAGGCGACGCCGAGCTCCGACAACTGGGCCAACTGGGCCGCGTCGTCGATGGTCAGCCAGGACAGCCAGGGGATGACATCGGCGAACCGGCCGAGACCATCGGGCCCGAGCAGCACCCCGGCCGCGAGAAAGCCCAGCACGGGGCTGATCTTCCAGCGATTGAACAGGGGCACGACCACCCCCGCCGCCGCCAGGAAGACGACCAGATCCTTGTAGTCGCCGCCCCCGTGTCCGCCCGCCATTCGCTCTCCTTGCCGATTGATCGTCACCTTAACCACGCCGCTTGGCGAACGCCGACCTCGTTTCATGAACTTTTTTTAAGGCGACACCCGGCGGGTCGAGCGTAGGGTCCGGGCCGAACCCGCGACCATGCGCGGCGACGTCCGAATTTCAGGAAATCTCCCATGAAGTCTTTGCTTATCGGTGCGGCGCTCGGCGCCCTCCTGCTGCCTGCCGCCGCCTCTGCTCAGGACCATGACCACGGCTGCATCGACGAGGCCTGCACGATCCAGTCCATCTTCCAGGACGGCGACGCGCCCTTTACCGGCTATCGGGGTGTCGAGACGCCCCACTACGGAACCTGGGGCTTCGACGTTTCGGGCATGGACCGGTCGGTCCTGCCGGGCGACAATTTCAACCGCTTCGCCAACGGCGCGGCGCTGGATCGCACGGTGATCCCGGCGGATCGCTCCAGCTACGGCATTTCCTTCGGCCTGCTGCGCGAGTTGTCTGACAATCGGGTCAAGGCGATGATCGACGCCCTGGTGGCCCGCACCGACCTGCAGGCCGGCACCGACGAGCAGAAGATCGCCGACGCCTACCGCTCCTACATGGACGTCGCCCGGATCGAGGCGCTCGACGCCCAGCCGCTGCAACCCTACCTCACCGCCATCCGCGCCGCCGACAGCCATGAGGCCATGGCCGCCTATATGGGCCAGACCATCGGCGGTCTGGGCGGCTCCTTCTTCGGCACCGGGATCACGACCGACCAGAAGGACCCGAACCGCTACGTCGTCTCGACCAGCCAGTCGGGCCTGGGCCTGCCCAACCGCGACTACTATCTGTCGCCGCTCTTCGCCGAGAAGAAGGTCAAGTATCAGGCCTATGTCGCCCGGATGCTGGAGATGATCGGCTGGGACAATCCCGCGGCCGCGGCCGCCGCCATCGTCGAGATGGAGACCAAGATCGCCGAGGCCCACTGGACCCCGGCCGAGAGCCGCGACCGCGATCGGACCTACAATGAGTACACGATCCAGCGCCTGGTCGCCGACGCGCCCGGCTTCGACTGGGCCGGCTATTTCGGCGCCGCGCGTCTGGGCGACATCCCCCGCCTGATCGTGCGCCAGAACACCGCCCTGCCGAAGATCGCGGCCATCTACGCCGAGACCCCGGTCTCGACCCTGCAGGCCTGGCAGGCGTTCCAGACCGTGGACCGCGCCGCGCCGCGCCTGTCGCAGCGGTTCTCGGACGCCCAGTGGGAGTTCCGCTCCAAGGAGCTCTCGGGCGCCCTGGAACAGCGCAGCCGCGACAAGCGGGGCATCAGCTTCGCCGATGGGGCGCTGGGCGAGGCCGTCGGCCGCCAGTATGTCGCCGAATACTTCCCGGCCGAATCGAAGGCCAAGATGGAAGAGCTGGTCGCCAACCTGCGTGTGGCGCTCAGCCACCGGATCGACAACCTCAGCTGGATGAGCGCCGAGACCAAGGCCGCGGCCCACGCCAAGCTGGACAAGTTCACCGTCAAGATCGCCTACCCCGACCGCTGGCGCGACTATTCGGACCTGGATATCCGCGCCGACGACCTGTTCGGCAACGGCGAACGGGCGTCGAAATTCCGCTGGGAATACGACCTGGCCCGCCTGAACGAGCCAGTCGACAAGACCGAGTGGGGCATGACGCCCCAGACGGTGAACGCCTATTACAACTCGACCAACAACGAGATCGTCTTCCCGGCCGCGATCCTGCAGCCGCCCTTCTTCGATCCGGACGCGGACCCGGCCGTCAACTACGGCGGCATCGGCGGCGTCATCGGCCACGAGATCGGCCACGGCTTCGACGATCAGGGCAGGAAGTCGGACGGCGACGGCGTGCTGCGCGACTGGTGGACCCCGGCAGATGCGACCGCCTTCAACGCCCTGACCACCCGCCTGGGCGCCCAGTACAGCGCCTATGAGCCGATCGAGGGCCACTTCGTGAACGGCGGCCTGACCATGGGCGAGAACATCGGCGACGCGTCCGGCGTGGCCGTGGGTCTGGAGGCCTATCATCTGTCGCTGAACGGCGCCGAGGCCCCGGTCATCGACGGCTTCACCGGGGACCAGCGCTTCTTCCTCGGCTGGGCCCAGGTCTGGCAGGCGAAGTACCGCGACGACGCCCTGAAGAACCAGATCGCGACCGACCCGCACTCACCGTCCGAGTTCCGCGTCATCGGCCCGCTGCGCAACGTCGACGCCTGGTACGCGGCCTTCGATGTCCAGCCGGGCACGCGGTACTACCTGACGCCGGAAGAGCGGGTCCGCATCTGGTAGGCCTTCAGTGATCTCCCTCCCCCTCGGGGGAGGGGGGTCGCGCAGCGACCGGGTGGGGACGGCCGGGCGACGTGGCGACGAGCTGTGGGGATTGGGGTCTGTGGGGCCTTGCCTTGCCGCCCCCACCCGACCTCGCCTTCGGCTTGGCCACCCTCCCCCAAGTGGGAGGGAGAAGATTAGACACGCCTCATCGCTCCTCCGCTGCGAACGGGTTGGGGAAGTCGACGGAGCCTGGGCGGTCGCCCGGAACCGAGGTGGCCCCCTGCTTTCGCGTTACGGGGACCGATGAAATGTTTTCGGCTCGCGCCGAGGCTCCGTCCCCGACCGGGTCCGCGAGCGTCGCCCAGCGGGTGTACGGACACCCCGGGAGGGGTCTGCATCATCGTCGCAACGATGATTGACCACAGGTCCCGGGTCCTTTGGACCCTCAGGCGATAGGCCCGCGACGGGCGGCGGGCTCAGGCCCGCCGGGCTCCGAGGTTTCACGCCCCTCGAACATTCGCTTCGGGAGCCAAATCGTTGGCTCCCTCCACGACTACCCGCTACGATCGGCCCCGCCGCACGTCCGGGTCCTGGGCCCAGGACGCCTTCCCCAACGACGGGATGCGAGCAGTGTAACGGAGGAATCCGCGGCGCCTGCGATAAAGACCTTAATCAGAGCCGGGCGTTGAATTCTTTGGGCGAATTCGGGTGTCCGTTGATGGGTGTCACGGTCTGATCCCTCCTGGACAGAGGGTGACGTGTCTGCGTTGGGGTCCAGACGCGAAAAAGCCCGCTGCGGGGGATACATCGCAGCGGGCTTTCACGCTCTCTAAGGAGCGGACGTTTCCTCCCCGAAACGCCTCCGACCAGCGGCTGCGCCTTGTCAGCGCCGCGCCGTTCGAGTGAGGACAAATGACGCTCCCGCCCCGTTCAAGTCAATCAAACCTCAAGCGAAAATGGCCGGTTTCATGACTGAACATCGATAACTCATCCGTGAGCATTCGACATTATCGACGAAGCTTCGATAATGCTGCGAATGGTTTGCACCATGGCTGGGCGGGCCACTGTCTGCTGTCCCGGTCGGGCGGCCTTCCAGGCTTCGTTGTCCGCGACACCGGCGGCGGCGGCGCGCCCGGCGTCCAGATCCTTGACGGTGACCTGACCGGCGGCGATCTCCTCCCCGCCCAGCATGACGACGGCGGGCGCGTTGCGCCGGTCGGCGTATTTCATCTGGGCCTTCATCCCCGCGCGGCCGAGGTAGAGCTCGGCGGCGACGCCGGCGGCGCGCAGTTCCGACACGGCGTCGAGATAATGCTGCATGTCGTCCTGGGAGAAGACGATGACGACCACGGGGCCGCGCGCGACCTCTCCGGCGCGACCGGCGGCGCGCAGGGCCGAGGCCAGACGCGAGACGCCGAAGGAGAAGCCGGTCGCCGGGGTCGGCTGGCCGGTGAATCGGGCGACCAGATCGTCGTAGCGGCCGCCGCCGCCGATGGAACCGAAGCGGACCGGGCGGCCCTTGTCGTCGGTGGTGTCGAGCAGCAGTTCGGCCTCGAACACCGCGCCGGTGTAGTATTCCAGCCCGCGCACGATGGTCGGGTCGAAGCGGACCGTCGTCTGATCGACGCGCATGGCGTTGAGCGCGCTGTCGATGCCGGCCAGTTCCTCCAGCGCGGCTTCACCGGCGGCGCCGAGACCGCCCGAGCGGGCGATGGCGTCGAGGGTGTCGGCGCGCGTGCCCTCCGAGGCCGAACCGAGGAAGGCCTCGATGGTGGCGGCGACGCCGAGCGGCAAGTCGGCGCCCTTGGTGTAGTCGCCGCTGTCGTCGAGACGGCCCGCGCCGAGGAGCTGGGCGACACCCTCCCAGCCGAGGCGGTCGAACTTGTCGATGGCGCGAAGGGCGGTCAGGCGCTGGGTCGGGTCGGTGATGCCGCCCGCCTCGAACAGGCCGTCGAAGAGCTTACGGTTGGAGACGCGGACCACGGCCTGGCCCTCGGCCAGACCGGCGGCCTGAAGGCCCTCGCAGGCCATGGCGATGATCTCGGCGTCGGCCTCGGGGCGGTCGGAGCCGACCGTGTCGGCGTCGCACTGGACGAACTCGCGGAAGCGGCCCGGGCCGGGCTTCTCGTTGCGCCAGACGGGTCCGAAGGCGTAGCGACGATAGGGTTTGGGCAGGGTCTCCCACGACTGGGCCGCGAACCGGGCGAGCGGGGCGGTGTGGTCGTAGCGCAGGGCCATCCACTGGTCGTCATCGTCCTGGAGCGCGAAGACGCCCTCGTTCGGACGATCGGCGTCGGGCAGGAATTTGCCCAGGGCGTCGGCGTATTCGAAGGCGCCGGTCTCCAGGGCCTCGAAGCCCCAGCGTTCGTAGACCTCCGACACGCGGGCGACGATGCGGCGCTCCTGGGCCACCTCGGGTCCGCGTCGGTCGGCGAATCCCCGGGGCGCGCGAGCTTCGGGGCGGACGGGTTCGGGGGAGGCGTCGTCGGTCATGGCGGGCGTCTTAGAGGGCTTAGGGCTTAGGGCATAGGGCTTAGAGCTTAGAGGAAGCCTGCGCGCGCCGCGGCTAAACCCTAAGCCCTGCTCACCAAGCCCTACTTCCTCAGCGGCACCATCCGGCCGAAGGTCAGGCAACGCCAGACCCACTCGAGCGGGCCCATGGAGAAGACGGACAGCCACAGAGGAGACCAGATCAGCTGCGCGACCCAGATGGCGCCGACGAAGAGCCACAGGCCCGCTTGATCCACCGACCCGAACAGGCGTGGGCCCCAAGGCATGTAGAATATCGACGTCATGATCAGGGTCTGGGTCAGATAGTTGGTGAAGGCCATCCGGCCCACGGGCGCCAGAACCCCTGTGATCGCCCGCAGCCCAAACCGGGTCATCAGGATCAGCATCGCGGCATAGCCGAGCGTGATCAGGATGGCGAAGGAGGCGGCGACACCGGCAAGCCCCCGGGTCGGATCCGCGCCCGGACCGGCCTGGATGTCGCGCCACTCGAGCCAGCCCAGAGCGGCCAGGTTCGCCGCGCCGATCGCCAGGGTCAGCAGATAGACCCAGGTCGGCGAGCGGCCGGTCAGGAACCCGGTCTTGTAGAGGCCCAGACCGACCATCATCAGTCCCACGGTGCCCCAGACCAGAAGGAGGAGACTGGCGCCCTGCAGGACCAGCCAGTTCATCGCATTGGCGGCCAGGGCGCCGGGCAGGCCGGACCGGTAGGCGTCGATAGCCTTCTGGATGTCCGCGGCCGTGACCTGGGGCTGCCCGGCCTGCATCTGCGCTGCGGCCTCGGGGGGCAGGTTGGCCATCACGAGACCGAAGGCGGCTTGAGCCAGGCAAAACAGGCCTACGATCAGACCGCCGACCAGAAACAGTCGCCCCGGCCTCCAGGACCGGCACAGCATCATGAAGACGCCGCTCCAGGCGTAGAGCAGAAGAATATCCCCGAACCAGAAGGCAAGGCCGTGGATGAGGCCGAACACCGCCAACCAGAACAGACGGCTGCGCAACAGCCTGCCGCGCGCCAGGTCGCTTCGCTCTCCCCCGACGAGGAAGACCGACACGCCGAACAGCATGGAAAAGAGGGTGCGGAACTTGTCCTGGAAGAAGACCTGAACGACCCAGTGCGCCAGTCTGTTGGCGGGTTCCGCCATCCACGGAAGCTCGAATCCCGCCGACATCTCGAGCTGGATCGGCCAGGCGAAGGCCATGGCGTTCACCGCGAGGATCCCGAGGATCGCCCAGCCCCGCAGCATGTCGAGCTGGAAAATCCGGTCCCTGGGCGCGGTCGGCGCGAGCCTCTCGCCGCTGGACGCCGTCTGGGCGTCGATTGAAGGCATGGCCATGGCGCGTCTCCCCCGAGCAGCGATGCGAGGGACGAAGCTTAGCCGAAAGACGGCCGGGGTAAACCGTTTGAAGGCCGCAGACGCCTAGCGGTTGAGCATGCCCAGCCGGTCCTTCACCTTCTCGGGCGCAGGGATGAAGGCGATGAAGGCGGCGCAGAGCCCGGCCCACAGGGCGTAGGAGACGCCCACCAGAATGGCGACGGGCAGGCCGGCCACGCCATAGATCAGGAGGGTGGTTTCGGTGGCGCCCACGCCCTGGCCGAGATCGCCCGACTGGATCCAGCCCCAGACCATCATGACCAGGGCGAGAACGGTCTGGGCCGCCGCGGCCAGGAGGCCTCCATACAGCATGAAGCGCCAGACGACGCCGAGGCGAGAGGCCGGACGGCCGCGACGGTCCCGCTCGCGCCGGATGGACCACAAGCCGGCGGGCACGGCGATCAGGCCGATGAAGAGGACGGTCAGCCGCCAGTCGAGCTCGCGACCCGGCAGCCAGTTCTGGGGCGGCCAGACCAGCAGCGTCAGGATCAGGGGCGGCCACAGGATGCCGGCGATCGCCGCCACCGGGATCGCCGCGCGGGTGCGACGCCAGATGACCGGCTCCTGGCCCGGAAGATCGGCGGGGGTGTCGAAACGGGCCATCAGCGCGTCGGGACCGGAACGTCGCCGGAATAGTCGTAGAAGCCCCGGCCGGACTTGCGCCCCAGCCAGCCCGCCTCGACGTACTTCACCAGCAGGGGACAGGGGCGGTATTTCGAGTCCGCGAGCCCGTCGTAGAGCACGTTCATGATGGCCAGGACGACGTCCAGACCCATGAAGTCCGCCAGTTCGAGCGGACCCATCGGGTGGTTGGCGCCCAGCTTCAGCGCCTTGTCGATCGAGGCGACGTTCCCGACGCCCTCGTACAGGGTGTAGATCGCCTCGTTGATCATCGGCACCAGGATGCGGTTGACGATGAAGGCGGGGAAGTCCTCGGCGTTGGTCGTGGTCTTGCCCAGGCTCTCGGCGAAGGCGACGGCGGTCTCATAGGTCGAGGCCGAGGTGGCGATGCCGCGGATGATCTCCACCAGTTTCATCACCGGAGCCGGCTTCATGAAGTGAAGGCCGATGAACCGGTCCGGCCGGTCGGTCGACGAGGCCAGGCGGGTGATCGAGATCGAGGAGGTGTTGGACGCCAGAAGGGTGTTCGCGCCCAGATGCGGGACCAGTTCGGCGAAGACGGCCTTTTTGGTGGCTTCGTCCTCGACGGCGGCCTCGATGACCAGATCGGCCTTGGCCGCTTCGGCCAGGGTCTCCACGCCGGAGATTTGCGCCATCGCCGCGTCGGCCTGGGCCTGGGTGACGGCGCCGCGCTCGACCTGACGGGCCATGGAGGCGGCGATGACGCCCAGCGCGATCGGCAGGCGCTCGGAAGCCAGATCGTAGAGCCGCACCGAATAGCCGCCCAGGGCCACGGCGTGGGCGATGCCGACGCCCATCTGGCCGGCGCCGATGATGGCCACTGATTTGATCGTGGAGGTCATGAAGTCGTGGTCGGCAGCGGCGTCTCGCCTGGGCCCGGGCACCTTAAGAGCGTCTGTTCACGGCGCAAGGCTGGAATGTCGCAGTGCGGCGCCCGGGGCACGCTCGGAGCCTTTAGCCGAGCAGGGCGATCAGCGGCCCGGCGGCGGAGTTGTTGAACAGGATTCGTGCGAAATTCAGCAGCAGTAGGACCACGATCGGCGACACGTCGATGCCGCCCAGCGGGGGAATGATGCGGCGGAACGGCTCCAGCAGCGGCCGGGTGACGGCGTCGAGGAAGCCGGCCAGCTGGTTCACGAACCGGTTGCGGTGATTGATGACGTCAAAGGCGAACAGCCAGCTGAGGATGGCGGAGCCGATGATGAACCAGGTCATCAGGCTGATGATGGCATTAACGAGCCAGACGATCGCCACGCCCATGCGTGAACTCCTTCGCGAAATGAATGCCGCTTCTAGCGGGCCGGGGGCGGAAGGCCAAGGATTCGCGAGGCGGCACCCGTGCGGCCCGTTGACACCGCCGCTCTCGCCCGCCTATGTCCGCGCTCGCCTGTGTGACCCGGAAACGGGGCCGTAGCTCAGTTGGTAGAGCGCGTCGTTCGCAATGACGAGGTCAGGGGTTCGACTCCCCTCGGCTCCACCAGGCGTTTGATCTTGACCGTGCAAATGTCTCCGAACAAACCGATGCGTGTCGCGGCCCTGTACCGGTTCGCCCCTGTGGCGGCGCCCGAGGTCCTGCGGGCGGCGCTGGAGGCGCTATGCGGGGAGGATGTGCGCGGCACGCTTCTGGTGGCGCGCGAGGGGGTGAACGGGACCATCGCCGGTCGCCGCCACGCCATCGCGCGCGTCATCGACGGTCTGAGGGCCATCGAAGGCTTCGCCGATACGGAGGTGAAATACGCCGATGCAGACGTCCTGCCCTTTCATCGGCTGAAGGTGCGGGTGAAGCCGGAGATCGTCACCCTGGGCCTGCCGGATCTGGACCCGGCGGTGAACGCCGGGACCTATGTGAGCCCTGAGGCGTGGAACGCCCTGATCGCCGACCCGGACGTGGTCGTGATCGATACGCGCAACGACTATGAGGGCGAGGTTGGGGCTTTCAAAGGCGCGGTCCAGCCGAACACGCGGTCGTTCCGGGACTTTCCGGCGTGGTTCCGGACCGAGGGTCGGACCCTGCTGGATCGGGCGGCCGAGGCGACAGGCAGGGCGCCCAAGGTCGCCATGTACTGCACCGGCGGGATCCGCTGCGAGAAGTCGACGGCGTTCCTGAAGTCCGAGGGGGTTCAGGATCTCTTCCACCTGCAGGGCGGGATCCTGAAATATCTGGAGACGGTCCCGCAGGCCGAGAGCCTGTGGGAGGGCGAATGTTTCGTCTTCGACGAGCGGGTGGCGGTGGGCCATGATCTGTCGGAGGGGACCCACAGCCTGTGCCGGGGGTGCCGCATGCCGGTCAGCCCGGAAGGACGGGCGTCGGCCCACTATGTCGAGGGGGTCTGCTGCGAGCGGTGCCACGACACGCGGACCGAAGAACAGAAGTCAGGCGCGCAGGAACGGGACCGGCAGGTGCGGATCGCGGAGCGGAAGGGAATCGCTCATATCGGAGCCAAGCCGGGCGCCAATGACCAAGGCCTGCCGGGGCTCAAGTAGCCAGGCGCCGCGCGCCGAGCGATAGCCTCAAACTCAAGAGTCCTCGTCGAACTTCCGCGCGACCAGATCGGTCAGGGCGTCGATGGCGTCCTGGGCGTCGGAACCCTCGGCGGAGATGTCGATCGAGCAGCCGTTGCCGGCGCCGAGCATCAGAAGGCCCATGATCGAGCGGGCGTCGACGGTGACGCCGTCGCGGGTGACCTGGATCTCGGCCTCGAAGCTGGAGGCCAGTTTGACGAATTTGGCCGAGGCGCGCGCGTGAAGGCCGCGCGTATTGCAGATGTTCGCGGTCGCCTGGGCGGTCGGCAGGGTCTCGGCCACGGCTACTTCTCGCCCGCCAGGACCCAGGAGGCCACGGAGATGTATTTGCGGCCCGCGTCCTGGGCGTGGGCCACGCAGGTCTCCAGCGTCTCGCGGCCGCGCACGCTCGCCAGCTTTATCAGCATGGGCAGGTTGAGGCCGGCGATGACCTCGGCATGGGTCTGTTCCATGACCGAGATGGCGAGGTTGGAGGGCGTGCCGCCGAACATGTCGGTCAGCAGGATGACGCCGGAGCCGTCGTCCACGGCGGCGGCGGCGTCGACGATGTCGCGACGGCGACGCTCCATGTCGTCCTCGGGCCCTATGCAGATGGCCGCGACCCCGCGCTGGGGCCCGACCACATGCTCCATGGCGGACAGGAATTCGGACGCGAGGCCGCCGTGGGTGACGATGACGAGGCCGATCATGCCGGGCCGAACCTGGAACGCGTTTGCAACGCCGGATATCCCCTATGCCGAGGATCGGAGGCCCCCGCCCCGGTCCAAGCGGGCCTAGATAGGCCAAACCGATCCCGGATTAAAGCCGGTCTATGGCCAGGGTCAGGATCGGACCGGCAGAGGCGGGGCGGATGTCCAGTTTGAGACGCGGCAGGCGGACGCCGTCGATGGTCTCGAAGTCCGGTTCGGGCAGGCGATCGGTCGGGGTCTGGACGCAGTCGACGACCAAAGCGACCCGCACCGAGGGCCGATATCCGCTGGGGATGATATCGAAGGCGCGCGCCTCTATCCGGCCGGCGATGGTCTCCGGCGTCGCGGCCCAGACGGCGCCGTTCGAAGCCCAGACGTGGGCGTAGTCGTCGGCGACCAGCCGCCAGCCCGCGTCGATCAGGCGCAGCGCCATATCGCTCTTGCCCGCGCCCGACGGACCGCACAGCAGGACGCCGCGCCAGCCGGATCGCCCCCATCGAGCGACGACGGTGCAGTGGCGGGGCTGCGGCACGACGCCTACGTCCGGCGTCCGACGGCGGGCAGGGCGACCTCGAACCGGGCGCCCGCGACGGCGCCCGAGGCGGCCAGCCGGTTCGCGGCCGAGACCACGCCGCCGTGGGCCTCCACGATCTGGCGCACGATGGACAGGCCCAGACCCGAGTTGGAGCCGAAGGCCGCCCCGCGCGGCCGCGAGGTGTAGAAGCGCTCGAACACCGTCTCCAGGTTCTCGGGCGGGATGCCGGGCCCGTCGTCCTCGACCACGACGTGGAGCAGGCCCTCCTCATCGCGGTGGACCGAGACGCGGACGCTCGCGCCGGAGGGGCTGAAGGAGCGGGCGTTGTCGATCAGGTTGCGGAACACCTGACCCAGAGGCCCGTCGCGGCCCATGACCCGGGCCGGTCCATCAAGCGCGATCTCCAGCGTCACCGGCGCCTCGCCGGGCTTTCCGGTGGTCTCGTAGATGCCGACGATGTCGGTCAGGAGGGCGGCCATGTCGACCGGGCGCGGCCGGTCGCGGGACAGTTCGGCGTCCAGACGCGAGGCGTTGGAGATGTCGGTGATCAGCCGGTCGAGGCGACGGACGTCCTGTTGCAGGACGGCGGTCAGCCGGTCGCGCTTGTCCTGATCCTTGACCAGATCCAGGGTCTCCAGGGCCGAGCGGATCGAGGTCAGGGGATTCTTGATCTCGTGAGAGACGTCGGCGGCGAACCGCTCGATGGCGTCCATCCGCGTCGACAGGGTGTCGGTCATGGACTCCAGCGACCGGGCGAGGTCTCCGATCTCGTCGCGACGATCCTCCAGGTCCGGCAGGGAGATGGCGCGAGCGCGCTGGAGACGGACCTGATCGGCCGCCGCCGACAGCCGCATCACCGGCCGGGCCACGAAGAGATGCAGCAGAAGGGAGGCCAGCAGATTGACGCCCAGCGCCACCAGGGCGAAGGGGATCAGGGCCCGGCGCTGGGCGTCCAGGATCTGGTCGACGTCGTTGGCCTCCAGCGTCAGCACGCCGAGCACCTGTTGCACATGGCGGATCGGCAGGGAGACGGAGACGACCCGTTCGCCGGTTTCCGAACGTCGCACCGTGGTCTGGGGATCGCCTCCCAGGGCGGCCAGGATTTCGTCGCCGAGCGCGATATTGGCCCGTTCCAGCGTCTCGGCGGTCCTGGCTTCGGACTTGTCGATCGGGGCGGGCGATCCGGCCGGGCGGGCCGGCGGCAGGGGCTGGCCCTCGATGGTGTCGGACACGTCGAAACTGTCGACCAGCAGGACGCCGTCGCGGTCGAAGATGCGGGCCCGCTGACCCTCCGGCACGAAGCGGTCGATCAGGACCTTGGCCGACTGGTCGCGGTTTAGTTCGGGGACCGGCTCGCCGCGCGTGTAGTCCTCGTCCGACAGGACCTTGGCCAGAAGCTCCGCCTGACCCAGCAGGCTCTCCTGACGCGCCTGGACCAGGCCTGTGCGCCATTCGTTGAGCGCCAGGGCGCCGCCGAGCAGGATCAGCAGGCTGATCAGGTTCAGGACCAGGATCAGTCCACCCAGCCGGGACCCGCCGAAACGGGTCAGGCGGCGGCCCAATGCCGCTCCTTGGGTCGGCTCCTCGGACGGCTCCGAAGCCTCAGCTCTCGCGGTATCGATAGCCGACGCCATACAGGGTCTCGATCGCGTCGAACTCGGGATCGACGACCCGGAACTTCTTGCGCATCCGCTTGACGTGGCTGTCGATGGTGCGGTCGTCGACATAGACCTGATCGTCGTAGGCGGCGTCCATCAGGTTGTCGCGGCTCTTGACGAAGCCGGGACGCTGGGCGAGGGCCTGAAGCAGAAGGAACTCCGTGACGGTCAGCTTGACCGCCTTTCCGTCCCAGGTGCTCTCGTGGCGGGCCGGGTCCATGACCAGCTTGCCGCGGCGGATCGCCTTGCCCGACACCTCGGCCGAGGGCTCCGGCTCGCCGCCGTCGCCGCCCGAGCGGCGCAGCAGGGCCTTGACCCGCTCGATCAGCAGACGCTGGGAGAAGGGTTTGTGGATGTAGTCGTCGGCGCCGAGGTTGAAGCCGAGGATTTCGTCGATCTCCTCGTCCTTCGACGTCAGCATGATGACCGGGATCTGCGAGGTCTGGCGCAGGCGACGCAGCACCTCCATCCCGTCCATCCGGGGCATCTTCACGTCCAGGATGGCCAGATCCGGCGGCGAGGCCTCCAGCGCCTCGAGGCCCGTGGCGCCGTCGTGGTACGCGACCACCTTGTGGCCGTGGCTTTCCAGAGCCAGCGACACGGAGGCGACGATGTTCTCGTCGTCGTCCACCAGGGTGATATTGGCCAAATCCGTCTCCTCGTCTGATCCCGACAGACGTCGGGAGCGGTTGAACGCGCCGCAAGCGTAACCGTTCGCCCGTGATCGCGGTGACTTTACGGCCACAGTCGGGCGCTGACCAGATTTGGTTCGCGAAACCGGACCTTAAAGCCTTCGCCCCTAGCCTGCCGCCCAGACCGCAGAAAGCGACCCATGGCCGGACCTGTCCACTACGAGCTCTACGTCCGCAAGACCGCGCCTTCCCCGTGGACGCTGATGCTGGCGACCGAAGAGCGCAAACACGCCGTCGATACGGCCGAGGAAATCCTCAAGGACAAGCACGCCGTCGCCGTCCGTGTCACCAAGGAGACGCTGGACCCCGACACCATGGAGTTCGCCTCCACCACCATCCTGACCAAGGGGGCGCCCGAGGGGCCCAAGAAGCGTCTGGTGTCGGACGACGACAGGTCGTCCAACTGCATGGGGCCGCAGGACCTGTATGCGCCGCACGCCCGCGAACTGATCGGCCGGGTGCTGGAAGACTGGTTGATGCGCAACGGCGCGACGGTCTTCGAACTGCTGCACCGTCCCGATCTGGTCGAGAAGCTGGAGGCGTCGGGGGTCGAGCTTCAGCACGCCTTGCAGAAGGTGGCGATCCCGGAAAGCCAGGCGACCGGACAGGCCTCGCACGAGCTGATCCGCCACTATCAGCGACTGGTGGAACAGGCGATGGAGCGGGTGATCGCCGCCGGGCGCAAGGGGATGTTCCCCGACCTCGCCAACCGGTCGTTGAGCGACGTGGCCCAGAAGCTGACCGGAACGTCGGATCGGGCCTTCGTCATGGGCGGGGTGATATCCGGCGCCCTGATCGGCCTTCGAGGCGCACGGCCGCGTCTGGACCGGCTGATGGATCTGGCGGACCGGGCGCCGGCCGACGGGGCGCCCCGCGCCATGGTCATGGTCGCGATCGAACAGATCGTGTGCGAACTGCTGGCTGCGCGCACCAACCTGTCGGAAATTCTCGGCCCGGCGCTGGATCAGGGCGGCAGCCTGGCCGCCGTGGTGCGGATGGTGGCGCCGCGCGAGATTGAGGCCCTGATCCTGCACGACCCGCGAATGGCGCTTCTGATGCCTTCGGTCGACGGACCTGCGGCGCGGCTGGGGGCGAGGCTGGAGGCCGGGGAGTTGCCGCTTCTGGCGGCGTCGCTGGCCCGGATGGTGCTGCGCGAACTGATGGGTCCGCGCCGGCTGCGGCCTTCGGATGCGCCGGGCGAGATCGACATCCTGCGGACGCTGGCCATCTCGCTGACGGCGACGGCCGGGCGGCTGCTGACGCTGGACGAGGTGCAGACCGCCTTCACCGAACGCTCCAAGAGCCTGGTCACCGCCGACTTCGTCCAGGCCTATGTCGCGCCCTGCGAGACCGTGCTGTGCGAGGCCGAGCAGCTGATCCGCCTGTGCGAGAACGTCACCGGGACCGCGAACAAAAGGTCGGCCGCGCGCTGGCTGGCCGCCTGCGTGTCCTCGCTACGGTTCGAGAGCGAGATGCGGATCAGCTCTCCGACGGCCTCGCGCAAGCTCCAGACCCTCGCCGGGCTGAACCGGTCAGTAAAGGCGGCGGCCCTTTCGGAGAACGACAGCGAACAGATCATGGGCGCCATCGGCAAGGTCGGGGGCGCGGTCGAGGCCGAGGCCAGACTGACCGCCCAGCTGGCTCGCGCGCCCGTCCCCGTGCCGCAGAAGCTCTCGGCCCTGCTGCGGCTGGCCGCGGGCGAAACGGCGCCGCTGGGGCCGGCCTCGGAACGGGCCAAGGCCGAGGCGATCAAGATCTTCCGCGCACCCGAGGCCCGGGCCGCGTTGAGCGCCGCGCCGGAGACGATCGCGCCGCTCAAGGGGCTTATGAAGGCGGCTGGGCTGGCGGCGTGATGCCGCTCCTGCCTGTTCGCCGCTCGGCGAATGGGGAGGAGGCGCGGCCCCGCATGGGGCCGTCACGGAAAAGCCTATCGTGTCATGAGCGGCGCGATCGTCTGCGGCGGCGGATCGGGGAAGGGATCATCCGGATCCATCGAGGCGTCTATTCGAGCCCACATGGATCCGGTTCCGGATGGGTCCTCGCCTTCCTGCGCACGGCCCGACGGCCGCCGTGTGCGAAGAGGCGGGCGGTGTCGGCGACACCGGGAGTCTTGCGAGAACCGGCCACGACGGGGCTTTCGTATCTACAGACAGTAGAGACGCGCTTCCGCCGCTCGCTTCAATCGAACGCTGCTCTCACAGGTCCAGCAGGGCCCGCGCCGGGTCTTCCAGCAGCTGCTTTACGCGGACCAGGAAGGTGACCGCTTCCTTGCCGTCCACGATCCGGTGGTCGTAGCTGAGGGCGATGTACATCATCGGCCGGATCTCGACCTGGCCGTTCACCGCCATGGGGCGCTGGACGATGTTGTGCATGCCCAGGATGCCCGACTGGGGCGCGTTCAGGATCGGCGTCGACATCAGCGAGCCGTAGGTGCCGCCGTTGGTGATCGTGAAGGTGCCGCCCTGCAGCTGGTCCAGCGTCAGGTCGCCGTCGCGCGCGGCCTTGCCTAGCGCTCCGATGCCCTTCTCGATGCCCGCCAGCGACAGCACGTCGGCGTCACGCAGGACCGGAACCACCAGACCCTTGTCGGTGCCGACGGCGACGCCGATGTCATAGTGGTTCTTGTAGATGATGTCCGTGCCGTCGATCTCGGCGTTGACGGCCGGAATCTCCTTCAGGGCGGCGACGACGGCCTTTGTGAAGAAGGACATGAAGCCCAGCTTCACGCCGTGGGCCTTCTCGAAGGCCTCCTTATACTGGTTCCGCAGAGCCATGACGTTGGTCATGTCCACCTCGTTGAAGGTGGTCAGCTGGGCGGCGGTGTTCTGCGATTCCTTCAGGCGGCGGGCGATGGTCTGACGCAGACGCGTCATCTTGACCCGCTCCTCGCGCGGCTGGTCGGCGCGGGGGGCGGCGGTCGGAGCCGGCGTCGCGGCGGACGCAGCCGGGGCCACCGCGGCGCCGATGGCGGCGAGCGCGTCCCCCTTGGTGATGTTGCCCTTCGGACCCGTGGCGGCGATCGCCTTGGGGTCGAGGTTGTTCTCGGCGACCACGCGCTGGACGGCCGGCGACAGGGTGTCGTTCGAAATCTGGGCCGAACCGGCGTTGGCGCTGGCGGCCCTCGGTGCGGGGGCGGTCGGAGCGGATGCCGCGGCGGCGCCCGAACCCGAGACCGAGCCGATGACCTGGCCCGGCGTAACCGTCGCGCCTTCGTCGACCGAGATGGTCAGGACGCCGTCGGCGGGAGCCACGACCTCGAGCGCGACCTTGTCGGTCTCGATCTCGACCAGGACCTCGTCCTTCTTGACCGCGTCGCCGGATTTCTTCGACCACTTGCCGACCGCGCCCTCGGCGACGCTCTCGCCCATCACGGGGATGGTGATGTCCACCGAACCGGCGGCCGCAGCCGGGGCGGCGGCAGGCGCGGGGGCCGGCGCGACGGCGGGAGCGGCCTCAGTCTTGGCGGCCGGCGCGGACGCAGCGGCGGCGGGCGGCTTCGATCCCGCGGCGCCTTCGGTCACCGAGCCCAGCACGGCGCCCGGCGTCACGGTGTCGCCCTCGCCGAACTTGATGTCGCCGAGCGTGCCGTCGACCGGCGCCACGACTTCCAGCGAGACCTTGTCGGTCTCCAGCTCGACCAGGACCTCGTCCTTCTTGACCGGGTCCCCGACCTTCTTCGACCACTTGGCGATCGTGGCTTCGGAGACGGATTCTCCAAGGGCGGGGGTCAGGATATCGGCCATGTGTCGGTTCCGTGCGTTCAGTCTAGGCGGTCATATAGGCCACAACGGCGTCGGGCGGGAGACCGCCCGTCGTCGCTGGTTCAGGCGAAGGCTTCGTCGGTGAAGGCGGCGAGTTCCTTCAGATGCCGGCTCATCAGACCTGCGGCGGTCGAGGCCGAGGCCGGACGACCGACGTAACGGGCGCGTTTCGCCTTCACGTCCATCTTCTCCAGCGTCAGCTCGATCCACGGATCGACGAAGGTCCAGCCGCCCATGTTCTTCGGCTCTTCCTGGCACCAGACCAGTTCGGCGTTGGGGAAGCGGGCCAGTTCGGCCGACAGCGACTTGATCGGCCAAGGATAGAACTGTTCCAGACGCAGGATGTAGACGTCGTTGACGCCCTTCTTCTCGCGCGCGTCCAGGAGGTCGTAATAGACCTTGCCCGAGCACAGGATGACGCGGCGGATGTCCTTGTCGCCCCTGATCGTGACGCCGGAGATCTCGGGGCGCGTCTGGGCGTCGTCATGCAGGACGCGGTGGAAGGACGATCCCTCCGCCATCTCCTTGAGGGTCGAGACCGCCTTCTTGTGCCGCAGCAGCGACTTCGGCGTCATCAGGATCAGGGGCTTACGGAACGGCCGGTGCATCTGACGACGCAGGATGTGGAAATAGTTGGCCGGGGTCGTGCAGTTGGCGACCTGCATATTGTCCTCGGCGCACTGCTGCAGGAAACGCTCGAGCCGTGCCGAGGAGTGTTCCGGACCCTGACCCTCGTAGCCGTGGGGCAGCAGCATCGTCAGGCCGCACATGCGCAGCCATTTGCGTTCGCCCGAGGAGATGAACTGGTCGATCACCACCTGGGCGCCGTTCACGAAGTCGCCGAACTGGGCCTCCCACATCACCATGGTGTTGGGGTCCGACAGGGCATAGCCGTATTCGAAGCCCAGCACCGCCTCTTCGGACAGGGCCGAGTCGATCACCTCGAAATGCGACTGGTCGCCGCCGAGGTTGTTCAGCGGGACATAGCGCTCCTCGGTCGTCTGGTCGACGATGCCCGAGTGGCGCTGCGAAAAGGTGCCGCGCACCGAATCCTGGCCCGACAGGCGGACAGGGAAGCCTTCCGACAACAGCGAGGCGAAGGCCAGGCTCTCGGCGGTGGCCCAGTCGATGTTCTGACCGGTGTCGATCATCTCGCGCCGGGCCTCGTAGACCCGCTTCAGCGTCTTGTGGATGTCGATCGAGTTCGGGATCGTCGTCAGGCGGTGACCGAAGTCCTGGAGCTTGGCCTCCGGCACGGCCGTGTCGCCGCGCGCGTCGTCGCCGTTCGGCAGGGTCTTGCCCTTCCATTGGCCGTCGAGCCAGTCGGCCTTGTCCGCCTTGAAGGTCTTGCCGGCCTCGAACTCCGCATCGAGGAAGGCCTCGAACCGCGCCAGTTCGGCGTCCACCTCGGCCTGGGTGATCACCCCCTCTTCGACCAGACGCTTGGAATAGATCTCGCGCGTCGACGGCAGGGACCGGATCTTCGCGTACATCAGCGGCTGGGTGAAGGTCGGGTCGTCGCCTTCGTTGTGGCCGAAGCGGCGGTAGCAGAACATGTCCACCACCACGTCCTTCTTGAACTTCTGGCGGTATTCGGTGGCCACCTTGGCGGCGAAGACGACCGCTTCGGGATCGTCGCCGTTCACGTGGAAGATCGGCGCCTGGACCATCAGGGCCACGTCCGACGGATAGGGGGTCGAACGGCTGTTACGCGGGCTCGTCGTGAAGCCGATCTGGTTGTTGATGACGAAATGCATCGTCCCGCCGGTGCGGTAGCCCTTCAGACCCATCAGGGCGAAGCACTCCGCGACCACGCCCTGGCCTGCGAAGGCGGCGTCGCCGTGGATCAGGACAGGCATGACCTTGGACCGATCCAGAGCCCACTGGCTTTCCGGCAGACCCTTGTTGGCCTCGCGGATGTCGAACGCCTGTTTGGCGCGCGCCTTGCCCAGCACGACCGGGTTGACGATCTCCAGGTGCGACGGATTGGCCGTCAGCGACAGGTGGACGGAGTTGTCGTCGAACTTCCGGTCCGACGAGGCGCCCATGTGGTATTTGACGTCGCCCGACCCCTCGATGTCGCTGGGCACGGACGAGCCGCCCTGGAACTCGTGGAAGATGGTCTTGTAGGGCTTGCCCATGACGGCGGCGAGCATGTTGAGGCGGCCGCGGTGGGCCATGCCGAACACCATCTCGTCGACGCCCAGCGCGCCGCCGCGCTTGATGATCTGCTCCATGGCCGGGACCATGGCCTCGCCCCCGTCCAGGCCGAACCGCTTGGTGCCGGGGAAGCGTTTGTGCAGGAACCGCTCGAAGCCCTCGGCCTCGATCAGCTTGTTGAGGATGGCGATCTTGCCTTCCTTGGTGAAGCCGTTCTTCTCGAAGGCGTCCGCGCCCTCGAACCGCTGCTGCAGCCAGGATTTCTCCTCCGGCTCGGCGATATGCATGAACTGGATGCCGATATTGCCGCAGTAGGTGCGTTTCAGCACCGCCATGACCTCGCGGATCGTGCCGGTCTCCATGCCCAGCACGCCGTCCAGATAGATCGGACGGTCCAGATCGGCCTCGGTGAAGCCATAGAACTCCGGCGTCAGCTCGGGATTGTTGGTCGCCGTCTCGATACCCAGGGGGTCGAGCGTCGCCTGCAGGTGGCCACGCACGCGATAGCTGCGGATCAGCATCAGGACGCGGATGGAATCGTGGGCGGCGGCGCGAACATCGGCGGCCGAGACCCCGGCGGCGGCAGGCTGGGCGGCGGCGGCCGGAGCGGCGGCGGGTTTCGCCTTCGGGTCAGGCTTGGGCGCCGGCCAGCGGCCGTCGAACACGCCGGTCTCTTCGGTCGGTTCGGTGACGCGCGAGCGGCCCCAGGATCCGGCGGCGGCCGAGGCCTGCACCGTCGCGGCCGAGTCCCGCAGCTGGTCGAAGAAGCCGCGCCATTCGGCCGAGACGCTGGACGGATCGGTCGCCCATTTGTCGTGCAGGTCTTCAATGAAGGCGGCATTGGAGCCGTAGAGGAAGCTGGTCTCGGCAAAGACCTGATTCAGCCGACCGGCATCGTCCGCCATGGTATCGTCGTCCCGACATCGGCCTCGGGTTTCTGAGCGGTCACATCCGCGTGAGGCCGGCGCGGATCATATAGGCGCTGTTTCCTTGTGGGTCATGACCGAACCGGGGCGAAGGGCGAAGAAATTGGCTGTTTCGCCAAAGAAAAACGCCTCCGGCGCGGGCCGAAGGCGTCTTCCCTGTCATTCCGCCGCACGAACGATGCCGAAAGCGGCGGATCGCGCTCCGTCGCTCAAGCAGAGAGCCGCCGCGCGGCGAGCGTTAGCGACACTAGCAAAGAGCCTTAGCCCTTCAGCACTTCAACCAGCGTCTTGCCGAGGCGCGCCGGCGATTCCGACATCTTGATGCCGGCGGCCTCCATCGCCGCGATCTTGGATTCCGCGTCGCCCTTTCCGCCCGAGACCACGGCGCCGGCGTGGCCCATGGTGCGGCCCTTGGGCGCCGTGCGGCCCGCGATGAAGCCCGCCATCGGCTTCTTGCGGCCCTTCTTGGCCTCATCGATCAGGAACTGGGCGGCGTCTTCCTCGGCGCCGCCGCCGATCTCGCCGATCATGATGATGGAGGTGGTTTCCGGGTCGGCCAGGAACAGCTCCAGCATGTCGATGAACTCGGTGCCCTTGACCGGGTCGCCGCCGATGCCGACGGCCGTCGTCTGGCCCAGGCCTTCGTTGGTGGTCTGGAACACGGCCTCATAGGTCAGGGTGCCCGACCGCGACACGATGCCGACCGAGCCCTTCTTGAAGATGTTGCCAGGCATGATGCCGATCTTGCACTCGTCCGGCGTCAGGATGCCGGGGCAGTTCGGGCCCAGCAGGCGCGACTTGGAGCGGTCGAGACGGGCCTTCACCTTGACCATGTCCAGCACCGGGATGCCTTCGGTGATGCAGGTGATGAAGGGCACTTCGGCGTCGATCGCCTCTATGATGGCCGCCGCCGCGCCCGACGGCGGGACATAGATCACGCTCGCGTCCGCGCCGGTCGCTTCCTTGGCTTCGGCGACCGAGGCGTAGATCGGCAGGGTTTCGCCATGCGAACCCGTCCAGTTCGTGCCGCCCTTGGTCGGGTGCACGCCCGCCACCATCTGGGTGCCGTGGTAGGCCAGGGCCTGTTCGGTGTGGAAGCCGCCCGTCTTGCCGGTCAGGCCCTGGACGATGATCTTGGTGTTCTTGTCGACGAGGATGGACATGGGGTCTCTCGATTAGGCGGGAAGGAAAGGATTTTCGACCCGGACCGACCCATAGGTCTGCCCGTGATTGAGGTCTTCGGAATACAGGACCCGCGCGCCGATCTTCTCGGCCGCCGCGATGATGGCGCCGTCCCAGTAGGACAGCTGGTAGCGTCGGGCGTTGTCTATGCCGGCCACCACAATCTCGGACGTGATGGGCTGGCAAGGCTTGAGGGCGATGACGCGGATCCACTCGCGCGCCTCATCGGACGTCAGCGGCGGCGCGCCCTTGCGCGTGGCGACGTCATAGAACTCCGCCAGAACCTGTCCCGAGGTGCAGTAGTCCTCGGTCAGCGCAATTTGACGCGCACGGTCCCACCGATGTCCGGCATGGTCCTGACCAAGCGCGGCATAGAGCAGGATGTTGGTGTCGAGAAAGACCTCGGGATCAGCGATCAAACCGACGATCCCCGCTGTAGATCTCGTCGCGGCTGCCCGGCCGCCAGTCGCCCATCCGGCCCTTGGATTCGTCGATAAGCTTCAGCAGCGCCTCGCGCGCCTCGTCCTTCGTCGTTTCCTGCTGCACCCACTGGGTCAGGAAGCCGCGCACCGCTTCGTTCACGGTCGTTCGCTTCATGGCCGCCAGAACCCGCACCTTGTCGAGCAGGTCGTCGTCGATGGCGAGGGTCAGATTGCGGGTCACGGGCCAAACTCTACACGGGTTATGTGGACCACACAATCCGTGGAGCCGTGCGCCCCCTAATCGAGGCGCGGCAGGAAATACATCAGGGTCGATCCATTTCCGCTCTGATCGATGCCGACCAATCGCATCTGACCGGTTGCGGCCATGGCGATGAACTGGGCGTCCGACAGGCTGCGGCTGGGCGCTCGTCCTTCGGGGGTCTGAAGCCAGGCATAGGCGTCCAGACCGGCGCCGCGCACCCGTTCGAACCCCATGGCCTCGCGCAACCGCGCGTTCAGGGCGCGGTGATCCGTCGGCCGGGCCGAGACGCCGCAGAACTCCATCACGACATCCTCGCGACCGACGCGCCGATTGATCCGTCCCGTCAGGATGATGCTCATGTCGGCGGCGTTCGACCGCATGAAGCCCGCGCGGTCGGAGCTGTTGCGCAGGCGCGGAACCATGCTCTCGGGCACCGGGGAATAGCCCGCCTCGGCCGCGAGCTCGGCCGCGCGCGCCCGGTCGCCCTGGGCGGCCACGCAGACCGAGTTCAGGGTGGAGATCAGATCGACGGGGTCCGGCGCAGGCGCTGTCTGCGCCCGCGCTCCAGTCATCATCAGGGCCGCCGCCGCGAGGACGAGCAGGCCGGGCACGATCAGCCGACCGCCGCGACGATCTTCTGCGCGGCGTCATCTAGGTCGTCGGCGGCCTGGATGGTCAGGCCAGACTCGTTCAGGATCTTCTTGCCCAGTTCGGCGTTGGTGCCTTCCAGACGCACGACCAGCGGCACCTTCAGGCCCACTTCCTTCACGGCCGCGACCACGCCCTCGGCGATGACGTCGCACTTCATGATGCCGCCGAAGATGTTGACCAGGATGCCCTGGACGGCCGGGTCGGCGGTGATGATCTTGAAGGCCGCCGCGACCTTCTCCTTGCCGGCGCCGCCGCCGACGTCGCAGAAGTTGGCCGGCTCCTTGCCGTACAGCTTGATGATGTCCATCGTCGCCATGGCGAGGCCGGCGCCGTTGACCATGCAGCCGATGTTGCCGTCCAGCGCGACATAGGCGAGGTCCCACTCCGAGGCCTCGATCTCCTTGGCGTCTTCTTCAGTCTCGTCGCGCAGGGCCTTGATGTCTTCGTGGCGGAACAGGGCGTTGCCGTCGAAGCTGACCTTGGCGTCCAGCACGCGCAGGCGGCCGTTCTCCATGACGATCAGCGGGTTGATCTCCAGCATCGACATGTCGGTGTCGAGGAAGGCCTTGTAGAGGATCGGGAACAGGCTCTCGCCGTCCTTCGCCGCGTCGCCGTCCAGCTTCAGGGCCGCGTTGATTTCGCTCACGTTGGCGGGCGTGACGCCGGCTTCCGGAGCGATGTCGATGGTCTGGATCTTCTCGGGCGTATCGTGGGCGACGGTCTCGATATCCATGCCGCCTTCGGTGGAGACGACGAAGGACACGCGGCCCGTGCCGCGATCGACCAGCAGCGAGCAGTACAGCTCGCGGGCGATGTCGGCGCCGTCCTCGATGTACAGGCGGTTGACCTGCTTGCCGGCCTCGCCCGTCTGGGCGGTGACCAGAGTGTTGCCCAGCATTTCCTTGGCGTGGGCGACGGCTTCCTCGACCGAGAAGGCCAGGCGGACGCCGCCCTTGGCGTCGGCCGGCAGTTCCTTGAACTTGCCCTTGCCGCGGCCGCCGGCGTGGATCTGTGACTTCACGACGTACAGCGGGCCGGGCAGGGATTTCGCGGCGGCCTCGACCTGGTCGACCGAGGTGACGGCGACGCCTTCGGCGACCGGGGCTCCGAAGCCCTTGAGGACCTGCTTGGCCTGGTATTCGTGAATGTTCATGGATGCGCCCAACGTCTCTCGAGGAGGAATTGGTCGCGCTTATAGGCGTGGCCCCTTCGCAGGTGCAACCGTCTCGCAGACAAGCTTTGGCGGTCTTTGCCGCAGCCGCCGGCGCGTTCGGCGTCGTCGGCGGGCTTTGCCGTAACCGGACTCACCGAAGACTGCGGTGAATGCGTGGGCGAAATCACCGGCTTTGGCAGGGACAGCCTAGCCGAACTCACCGCGAACTAGTCGATCCAGTCACGCTTCAGCGTCCGCGACGCCCCGAACAGCAGCACCGCCGCCATCAGGTAGAAGCCCATGCCCGTGTAGATGGCCCAGCGCAGGCTCTCCTCGCCGAAGCGGGGCGCCAGAAGGTCGCTCATCCAGCCGAAGTAGAAGAAGCCGACGGCGATCCCCAACAGGTTGTTGAACAAAAGGAAAATGGCCGAGGCGGTCGATCGCATCGGGGCCGGCGCCAGATGCTGAACGGCCGCCGTGATCGGACCCAACCACGCCAGGTTCAGACCCGTCGGGATCAGGAAGATCAGGAAGGCCAGGATCAGCTGGGCCGAGTTCGACCCGCCGCCCGGCAGGACCAGACCGATCAGCCAGGGCGAGTTCATCGCCGCGATGAAACACGGGGCCGAGATGATGAAGGCGATGGCGGGCGTCAGCGGATAGGCGCCCTTGCCCTTCTTGGCCAGCTTGTCGGCGATCATCCCGCCCAGCCAGATCCCCATGAGGCCGCCGATCAGGGCGATGCCCGAATAATACCAGCTGGTCTGGGCCAGGGTCAGGTTGAAGCTCCGCATGAAGAACAGCGGCAGCCAGCCCGCCACGCCGTAGCCGCAGACCGAGGACGACGCCGCTCCGAACGCCAGCAGCCAGAAGCTGGGCTTGGGCATGACCACCGAGGCCGTCTTCTTGGCGATCCAGAACGAGACGCCGATGACAAAGGCCAACAGCCCGCCGAAGGCCAACACCAGGGCGTTGCCGACCGCGACGCCGGCGAACTGATTGAGGGCGGCCAGGATCAAACAGCCGGCGCCGAGGCCCAGCATGATCAGGGAGGCGGCGCGGCCGACGCGGTCGGACACGCTTGTCGGCGCGACAGGCGCGGGGTCGACGGCTGCGACCTTGGCCGCATCCGTGCCCCCGCGTACCGGGTCCTTGATGGTCAGGCGCAGCAGAGGAGCCAGCAGCAGGCCCACCAGACCCACGGCGATGAAGGCCGTACGCCAGCCGTAGGTCGCCGCCAGCAGCCCTCCGACCAGCGTGCCGGCGGCGGTGCCCAGCGGGATGCCGAAGGCGAAGCCGGCCAGGGCCCGCGCGCGCTGGCTGGGCGGGAAATAGTCCGCGATCAGGGAATAGGCCGGGGCCACCCCGCCCGCCTCGCCCACACCGACCCCCATGCGGAACAGGAACAGCTGGCCGAAGGAGCCCGCCACGCCGCACAGGGCGGTGAACCCCGACCAGACGGCGAGCGCCCCGGTCATGATCCAGACCCGGCTGGCCCGGTCCGCCAGCGCCGCGAGCGGAATGGCCAGGGTGGAATAGACCGACGCGAAGGCGATGCCGCCCAGAAGCCCGAACTGGCTGTCCGACAGGCCGAATTCCGCCTTCAGGGGGGCGGCCAGAATGCCGATGATCTGGCGGTCCAGAAAGTTCAGCATGTAGACCAGGACCAGGATCGCCAGGACGTAATACCTGTAGCCGGGCTTGATCGGGGCGGCCGTCGTCGCGTCGGTCATCTGGGTTTCCTCTGGACTCTCGTTCCTTGCCCGGACCGTAACCTTGGCCGCGCGAGGTGCAAAAAGAAAAGGGCGGCGGCTCCTTCGAACCGCCGCCCCAGTCGTCTCATGGGTCGCCTAGTAGCGGACCGTCACCGACGCCGAGAAGGTGCGCGGCGGGCCGTAGAAGGCCGAGATCGAGTTGTTGAAGCTGGCGCCGGCGAAGTTGTAGCCGCCGACCTTGTATTCTTCGTCCGTCAGGTTCTTGCCGGTGAGGGCGACCTGGTAGTGGCCGCTCGGCGCGGTCCAGACGGCGGCCAGATCCACCAGGGTGTAGGCGCCCTGGTCGAGGATCGGATCCGGAGCGTCGAACAGGTGGTAGTCCGAGCGGTAGGACAGCGACGGGGTGATGTTCAACTCGCCGCCGCCGACGTCGCCCGTCCAGGTGACCGACCAGAAGCCCGACCAGTCGGGCGAGTTCTGGGGCTCGCGGGTGTTCGAGATATCGACCGGCGCGCCCGTGACCAGGGTCACGAACTTATCGAACTCATTGTGCAGGTAGCCGATCGAGAAGTTCGACGTGATGCTGTCGGTGATGAAGGCGCGGCCTTCGAACTCGAAGCCGTAGATGGTCGAGGCGCCGGCGTTGTCCACGACCGAGGCGATGCCCGTGGCCGGCGGGGTCGCGACCTGCTGGGTCGTGATCTGCTGGTCCTTGTAGTCCGAGTAGAAGACGGCCGAGGCGAACGACAGGCGGTCGTCGAAGGCGTTGCCCTTCAGGCCCAGCTCGTAGGTGGTGACCGTCTCAGGCTGGTAGCCGTTGACCGTCTGGGGCACCAGGGCGGCGTCGCCCCTCATGTCCCAGCCGCCCGACTTGAAGCCCTGCGAGATCGAGCCGTAGCCGGTGAGGTCATCGGTCAGGTCATACGAGACGCTGACGCGCGGCGTGAACTTCTCGAAGGTGTCATCCGCCATGTAGTTGGTGCGGGTCGCGAAGATCGGACGGGCGGCGCCGCCGGTCAGGGGCGAGCGCGTGGCGCCGAGGTAGAAGAAGCGCTGAACTTGGGCGTCCTTCTTGTCCTGCGTCCAGCGGCCGCCGACCGAGGCGTGCAGGCGATCCGAGAAGTCGTAGCTGAAGTCCGCATAGGCCGAGAGCGACTCGGTGTTGACATAGCCGGCCGCAGCGATCGTCAGGCCGAGGTTGCCGGCGATGGTGTCGAACACGCCCGAGGACTCGCCATCGAGATAGAACAGGCCGGCGACGCCGGACCAGTTGTCACCCTGGAACAGGGCCTGGAGTTCCTGGGTGAACTGGTTGTCCGAATAGATGGCTGGAACGTCCAGGAACGGCAGGGGCGTCTGGTCGAAGTCGATGACCGTGGCGGTGTCGCCGCTGCGCCAGGCCGAGATCGACTTCAGGGTCAGGCTGTCGTTGACGGTATACTCGACCGTGACGGCCGTGCCTTGGGTCTCGACTTCCTGGTTGCCGACGATGCCGGCGTTGGTGTCGTAGATGCCGGCTGGAGGCGTGTAGCCGCCGGTCGTCGAGTTCACTTCGCGGTGGCCGTGACGCGGGGCCGAGTCATCCTCGACGCGGTCCCAGGCGAAACGCACGAACAACTGGTCGGTGGGGGTCCACTCGGCGCTGGCGCGATAGGCGGTGACGTCCTTGTCGTACTGCTCTTCGCCGGTGAACAGGTTGGCGCCGAACCCGTCGCGGTCGTATTTGGCGAAGGCGCCGCCGACGGCGAAGGTGTCGCCCAGCGGCAGGCTGGCCGAGAGCAGAACGTCGCGCTGGTTGTAGCTGCCGACCGTGCCGCGCCCCATGACCTCGAACTCGTCGCCGAGGCGCTTGGTCACATATTTGATCGCGCCGCCGATCGTGTTGCGGCCATAGAGCGTGCCTTGCGGACCGCGCAGGACCTCGATGCGGTTGACGTCGAAGATGTCGAGCACGGCGCCCTGCGGGCGGGCGACATAAACGTCGTCGATGTAGAGACCCACGCCCGGCTCGAAGCCCCAGAGCGGATCCTGCTGGCCGACGCCGCGGATAAAGGAGATCAGAGTGGAGTTCGAACCGCGCGCGATCTGGACGGTCGCGTTCGGGGTCTGCTGCTGCAGGGCGGTGATGTCGGTGGCGCCCGTGTTTTCCAGCTGTTCCGACGACAGGGCCGAGACGGCAACCGGAACGTCCTTCAGTTGCTCGTCGCGACGACGGGCGGTGACGACGACGTCGTCCAGCGCGGTCTGGTCGTCCTGCCGCGCCACGTCCTGGGCCACGGCCATCGAGGAAGCCGCGCTCCACGCAGCCCCGGCCAGCAGCACGCTCTTCATGACTCTGTTCATGCGAAACCCTCTTCCAATGATGTTTCCAGCCGAGACGCTTTTATTCAGCGTTCGATGATTTTCGCGGAAACTGACGATCTTTGGCCCCGGTGTCAAACGGCGACGCTTCCGCCGGGGCACGTGGCGGCCTGTCTGTGGCGCCGTTGCACCGAACGGATTTTTCATGGCTAGCTGAATGGATGAGCAAGCTGGACGTCGAGAAGCCGGTTCCTGTCGCCCCCGCCCGTCGCGGGCGCCCCCCCAAGGTCAAGGCCGAGGGCGCAGGCGGCGACACCCGCGAATCCATTCTGGACGCGGCCGAGGATCTGTTTTCGAAACACGGCTTCTATGGCGTCACCATCCGCGAGGTGGCGCGCGAGGCCGGCGTCGATACGGCCCTGGTCCACTATTATTTCGGGGCAAAGCGGGACCTGTTCGACGCGGTCTTCCTGCGTCGGGCCGAAGTCTGGAACAACGAGAGGGTCGAGGCCATCAACCGCTACGCCCTCGCCAACGCCGGTTCGATGACACTGGAGGGGCTGCTGCGCGCCTTCCTGGAGCCGCCGTTCCAGTGGTCGCTGAAGGGCGGGCCGGGCTGGAAACATTATTCGGCGCTGGTCGCCCAGACCAACGCCAACCCGGCCTTCGGCGGCGAGACCATGGCCCGCTATTTCGACCCGGCGATCCGGCGGCTGATCGAGCTGGTCAAGGCGGTCCTGCCCAAGGCCAGGGAGGTCGATCTCTACTGGGCCTACCACAACCTGTCGGGCGCCCTGACCCTGACGCTTGGCGAGACCGGCCGTCTGGACCGCCTGTCGGGAGGGCTGTGCCGCTCCGGCGATCTGGAGACCGCCTGCGACTACATGGTCCGCTTCGCCTCGGCCGGGTTCCGGGCCGTGTGCCCGCAGGACTGAGGCCGGTCAGCCCAGGAAGACGCGCCACAGGCTTCGGCCCGGGAAGAAGGTCAGCATCCCCGCAATCACAAGGGCGCCGACGAACAGCCCGGTCATATGCCGACGATGCGCGGCCATATCGTGCCGGCGCGCGGCATAGAGGCCCAGCGGAAGGATCACGAGGCTCCAGCCCGACAGAATGTGAATCCAGGAGAACCCGCCTGGATTGATGTTGTGAATGAACAGCGAGCTGACGGCGACCGTCGCCATCAGTCCGGCCCAGAGCCAGCCGAGCCGCCGATGCCATGTCGCGCCCTTGACGCCCGTAAGCTGGACGAGGCCAAGGACGAAGGCGGCGAGCGCCGATCCGACGTGCAGTTGCAGAACACCGGTCTGCTGGCTCAGCCAGCGCCATTCCGGGGCGTGCGGGCGCAGCGGCAGCCCTCGCTGCGGACCCCACACCAGGAGCGCGTACAGCAAAACACAGCCCGCCACCGCCACGATCAGCCAAGGGATCGAGGCGCGGAAAGGCGTCGGGCGGGGGGAGGCGAGAGCGGTCATGTCGGTCCTTTCGAGGGACCCATCCTGCGCCGGTCAGGGCGGCGGCGAGCCGGGCCCTTCGTCAACGGCCATGCCGCCTTCGCCGATGAACACTAGCGAAGCGCGAAGGCCTGCGTGGCTCCTGAGGCCGGCAGGTCGAACGCCGCCTCGGCGAACGACGGCGGACCGAACCGGCCGCGTGCATCCCTGGAGAAGCCGTAGGCCTCCTTGGGCAGGCCGATGGGCCAGAGCGACAACCGCCCGTTCGCGTCGGTGTCGTGGAAGGCGGCGACCGCGTATCGACCCGGGGCGAGGCCGGGAATGACCACCGTGGTCAGCGCCCCGGCGCGCGGTACGGTCCGGGTCGCGACAGGCCGCTCGTTGCGGCGAAAGCTTTCGGCGTCGCGATAGACGGCGATGGCCAGGGACCCGCCGCTCCCTCGGCTCGACATGGTCAGGGTGAGGTCGGCGGCCTCGGCCACGGACGGTGCGCCGGCGAGAAGCGTCGCCAGGGCGGCCATCACGATTGCCAACTTCATCGAAGCGCTCTTTGGTCTGTGAACCTTCGACTCACAGACCATATGCCGAGGACCTTCGTCCAGTCATGACAACGACCTCCGCCCTTCTGTCACGACCTTCGACGCTGAGTCTGTTGCGCGGACTGGCGATCGCTGCGGCGGCGGGCGTCGTGCTGGCCCTGGTCGGCGCCTTCGGCAGCGGCAATGCGCCGATGGGATTGCGACTGGCCTACTGGGTTCCAGTGATGCTGGCCGGCGCCGTCTGGGGACACATCTGTTCCTTGCTGATCGAGCGCTGGATCGACATCGACGCGCGACCCTGGCTGGGCGTCGCAGCCCTGACCCTGGCGATCACCGGGCCCGTGTCGCTACTGGTCTGGTGGGTCACGGGCGTCGTGTTCGAGGGTCGCGCCTATCACGCCCACGCCCTGCCGCTGATGCTGGGGCCGGTCTTCATTGTCACCCTGGTGATGAGCGCCATCAATGTGTTCGTGTCCAAGGCCCAACCGATCCAGACCCATGCGGCCCCGGTCGGCGCGGCGCCGGCCCGCTTTCCCGACCGCCTGCCGATGAAGCTGCGGGGCGCCGCGATCCGCGCGGTCCAGGCCGAAGACCACTATTTGCGGATTCACACCGACCGGGGCTCCGACCTGATCCTGATGCGCCTGTCCGATGCGCTGGAGGAGCTGGAGGGCCTGGAAGGCTCGCAGACCCACCGCAGCTGGTGGGTGGCCAGGGACGCGGTTCGCGACGTGGCCCGGGGCGACGGCCGCGCGACCCTGACGCTGGACGGCGGCGTCACTGCCCCGGTCAGCCGGAGGTATGCCAAGGCGCTCAGAGACGCAGGCTGGTACTGAGCCCTTCTCCCTCCCCTCAGGGGAAGGGAGACAGCGTCTTACCCCCGCCACGCCCCATGGAAGCCCGCCGGCAGCGCCACATCCGCCCGCCAGGTCGCGACCGGCCCGGCCTCGACCGAGGCGACATCGAACACGTGCAGCTCGGTGACCCCTTCCGCCAGATTGATCGACGGCGCGACCAGCCAGGCGTCGCGTTCCGCCGAGGCGCCGGGCTTCGGCACGAACACCGCCTCCTCCATGATCTGGTCGTCGCCGAAGCTGAAGGCGTGGCTGCGGCCCGTCTTCCAGTCCTGTACCGCCAGTCCGTTCGGCAGGGGCCGGCCGCCGCGCTCGCCGGCGACATGCACCGTCAAGCTCCGCTCCAGACCGGCCCGGCGGGGGTCGCCTTTAGGAAACTCCGCCGCGACGCCCGATGAGGCGATCTCGGCTCGACCGTTCGGGTGGAGGGTCACAAGCTTCAGCACGCTGGGCTGACCCGGCACGGTTCCGCGACCGGCGACCAGGACACGCGCCCCTTCGATGGCGAAGCTGTTGTCGACATTGGCGGCGACATCGAAGCGAATCGCGCCGTCCGTGTCGACCCAGCCGTCGCCCAGGTGGAAGAAGCCGAAGGTCGGCAGTTCGTAGATCCGCCGGGCCGTCAGATCGGCCTTGTCGACCACCAGAACCTGGGTCCCCATCTCGGGTTTCCAGGCGAACTGCGTCGCGAAAGGCATGCCCCGGTGGTCGAAGACCCACGGCTGGAGCACGAAGACCAGGTGCCGCTCGGTCGCCGTGAAGTCGTGCAGGTACGAGGCGCGCGGCAGGCGGAGGACCTGGGCGTCGATCAGCGAGCCGTCGCCGTTCAGATGCCAGACGACGGCCTGGTCTCCGCTCATGCCCACGTTCCACACGGTGCCGTCCGGGGCGAAGCGCGGATGGGCCTGGAACGGCATGCCCTTCAGGTCGTCGCGCAGGGTGACGAACCGGTCGGTGGCCAGGGTCTCAGCGTCCATCCGCAGCGGCGAACCGCCTTCCCACAGGGCCCAGACCTTGTCGCCCGTGACCATGACGGCCGTGTTCGCGGCGTTGGCGTCATCGGGCGAGCCGATCCGGGCGCGGGCGTCGCCCGCCGTGCCGAAGCCTGGGGTCACGACGGCGTCGAGCGCGGTCTCGGTGCGGCGCTTGGGTGTATCGGCGAAGCGGGCGGCCAGGGTGACGCCGCCATCGCTCATCGTGAACGACCGCATCAGACCGTCGCCATCGAACCAGTGGGTGGCGCTGCCGCCCGGGCGACGGAACTTGCCCGGCCCGTTGCGGAACAGGGTCCCCTCCAGCCCTGCCGGCGTCCTTCCGTGGACCAGTCGCATGGCGCGAGGCGCGATATCGCCTTCCAGGTCGGCGGTGGCCAGGGCCCAGGGGGCGGCGACTTCCTGGGCGATCGCGGCGCGGACCATCTCGGGCGTGGCGACGGCGGCGGACAGGGCGGCGGCGCCCATCAGGAAATGGCGGCGGGAGGGGGTCATGTCGATCTCGATCGGAAGAGGAAGGAAACGGGGCTGAGGCGGCAGGCGACCGCGTCGCCTGCCGCCTCAGCCCTCTTCAGGACTGACGATCAGCGGATGCTGATCGTCTGGGCGGTAGCGCCATCGACCGTGAACTTCGCGCGGTCCCACCCGGCCGGGCCCATGTTGCCGACGGCGTTGTTGGAGAAGGCATAGGGCTCCACCGGCATGCCGAAGGGGTTGGTGTCCATGCGGCCGTTGCCGTTCAGGTCGTGGAAGGCCTTCACCCCGTACTCGCCGGCGGGCAGGCCCTCGAAGGTGACGCTGTGCTCTCCGGCCGCGACATCGACCATGGCGACGCGAACCGGCTGGCCGCCGCCGTAGGTCGCCTGATCGTAAAGGGCCACCATGACCTTGCCGGATGCGGCGGCGGTGTCAAAGGTCAGGGCGACGCTGGCGTCATCGGCGGCGAAAGCCGGAGCGGCGAACAGGAAGGCGGCGGCGGCGATCAGGGCGGTGCGGATCATGGCGGTAGTCCTTGTCTGGAAGAGGCCCGTGTGAGCCTCGTTGGGGGTCTCGATGTCCCGACCCTCGCCCTGTCGCGCTCCGGCCGCCACCGGACTTGCGGCGATGGACGGCGGGGCTTCGTGAACGGCGGCGTGCGGCCGTCCGCGATACGCGAACGAACACCTGCCGCAGGGTCGCTGCGCGAACGGACAGGTGGCCAGTGAAGCCGTTTGGGCGCAGGATGCGTTTCGGGGCTGACGTTCCCGTCCGGAGATCTGCCGATGACCGCGCGTATCCTTTTTTCGTCCATCGTCCTGGGCGCCGCCCTGGCCGCCTCTGCCTGCGCCAGCGGGCCGCGTTCCCATTCGACCTACAGCGAGGAGCTGGCCCAGCTCACCGCCGACTGCCGCGCGCGTGAGGGAATCCTCAGTCCCGTCGGCGGCGGAACCACCGGCCGGCCTCAAACGGACTATGTCTGCGAGATCCGGGGCGCGACCCGGCTGCCGCGCAACTAGGCTTTCGCCTTCGCGGCGTTGGCGGCGACCGCCTCGCGCATCAGGGCCTTGAACGCGGCCTCGTCGATACGCTCGCCCTCCTTGAGGTCGATGGCCCGTCGCGTGCGGCCGCCGAAGCCCGCGTTGAACAGGCCGGTCGGATCGGCCAGGGCAGCGCCGCGCGCAAAGGTCAGTTTGACGTAGCCCTTGTAGACCTCGCCGGTGCAGAGGATGCCTTGGCGCTCCCACACCGGGACGCCCAGCGGGTTCGTGATCTTCTTCCACTTCACCGTCTCGACGACGTCGGGAACGGCCGCATGAATCAGACCCCGGAGATGCGACAGGGTCGCGCCGCGCCAGTCACCCAGCCCCGCCAACTTGGCGTCGATTTCTTGTGTGGCGGCGAGGTCGTTCATGCGATCAGTTCCGGCGCGACCTGGGACTCAGACTATCGGGCCAGCTTCTTGGCCTCGAAGCCCAGCCGGACCCACTCGATCAGGACGAAGACGATGGCGACAACTCCCATCCACGCGGCGATGACGAACATCGGCGCATAGCCCCGGGCGTCGATCAGCTCGCCCAGCGCGCCTCGTCCGAGCGTGCCGATAAGGAGCGCCAGCGAGATGAAGACCGCGAACTGCACGGCGCCGAACGTCTTGTTCGACAGGGCCGAAAGGTAGGCGACGAAGGCCGCCCCCGCGAAGCCGCCGGCGATGTTCTCGCCCGCGATGGCCAGCATCAGCCGGGCAAGAGGCTCGTGAACCCCGATCGCGCCGAACAGGGAATAGAGGCCCGTCGCAGACATGAAGGGTCCGATGGTCGGAGCGCCCAGCGCCAAATCCATCATCAGAAGGTTGGTCGCCGCCGACAGGATGGCGCCGATCAGGAGGCTCCACATCCGTCCGATGACCAGCAGGGCCCATCCTCCCAGGGCGATGCCGACGATGGTCATGAAGACGCCGAAGGTCTTGGACGCCAGCGCCACCTCCGCCTTGGTGTGACCCAGGGCCCCGCCGGTGTCGCCCATGTAGAAGGGGAAGGCGAACGGGCCCCAGACGCCGTCGGTGATGCGATAGGTCAGGATCAGACCCAGCACGATGACAGCGCCCCAGCCCAGCCGCCCCATCAACTCGACCAGAGGCGCCAGGATGGCGTCGTAGAAGGTGTCGGCCAGCTTAGGCGCGCCCAGGGTCTCGACGGCGGTGGCCTCGCGGCCCTTCCACACGATAAGGCCGGCCAGGGCGGCGGGCAGGACGACCGTCGCGCCGACGATCCACGGACCCCAGGAGGCAGTGAACTCGCCCGCGCTGGGCGCCGGCGAGGTGGTCAAGGCCGTGACCATGAAGTTTATCAACATATACGCCGCCCATGCCCAGGCGGCGAGCGTCGCCACCAGGACGGCCAGACGCAGGTTCGGCGAGCCGCGACGCTGTTTGGCGACTGCGGCTCGCGATGACGGCTGGGGCTCGGGCGCGATCAGAGTGCCGATCAGGCCCAGCCCCATCAGGAGACCCGCCGTCAGGAAGACGCCCGGCCAGCCGATGGCGGTCGCCAGCAGAAGCGACCCGGCCCCGCCGACGAGGGCGGCCGTGCGGTAACCGAGCTGATAGATGGTCGACAGCAGGTCGATCGGCGTCTTCTCGTCCGCGACCTCGATCCGCCAGGCGTCGATGACGATGTCCTGGGTGGCGAAGGCGAAGGCCCCGAGCGCCGCGCCCAGCGCCAGCGGCCCCAACACCCCCGCGCCCGGGTTCGACGCGGCGATGGAGGCGAGGGCCAGGCCGATGACGATCTGAAGCACCAGAAGCCAGCTGCGCCGGCGGCCGAACCGCTTGCCGATCACCGGCGGTGTCCATGCGACGGCCGGGGACCACAGGAAGCGGAAAGCGCCGAACAGGCCGATCCAGCTCAGGATGCCGATGGTGGCCACCGGAACCTCGACCTCGGTCAGCCAGGCGTTCAGCGTGCCGATCAGCATGGCGAACGGCAGGCCGGCGGAGAAGCCGAGCAGCAGCATGGCCAGCGTCCGCCGCTCGCGGAAGGCGACCTTCAGAACGGCCAGGCCCTTGGGCTTGACGTCGATCTCGGCGGGCGTCGCTGCGGGCGGCGTCTGGGATGTTTGCGTCATTGCGGGAGCGGCCTCTCTCTCGAAGGGTCGCCGATCTGACGCCGGCGCAGCCCTATGCGAAGGCGACCTTGGCGTGGAACTCTCCGGCCGTCCAGCGGGCGAGGGCGGCGCGCAAGGCCTCCAGCTCCAGAGGCTTGATCAGATGGTCGTTCATCCCCGCCTCGATACAGGCCTGACGGTCCTCGGCGAAGGCGTTGGCGGTCAGGGCCACGATCGGGGTGCGGTCGCCGCCGGCGCGAATGACGCGGGTCGCGGCGGGACCGTCCATGCCGGGCATCCGCATGTCCATGAAGACGAGATCATAGCGGGCGCGCTTGAGGGCTGCGATGGCCTCCTCTCCCGTCGCCGCGGTCTCCACCACGCAGCCCTCGCGACGCAGCAGGGTCTTGGCCAGAAGGGCGCCGACCGGATTGTCCTCGGCCAGCAGGATGCGAGTGCCGGCGAACCGCACGGGGAGGACGCGGTCGTCCTCGGGCGGCGAAGCGGGCGGCGCCCCCTGGGCCTGGCCGGCGCAGGCAGCCGCCAGCACCCGCTCGACCAGCGATGCGCGGCGCAGGGGCTTTATCAGATAGCCGTGGAAGCCGATCGACCGGTAGCGAGCGATCAGGTCGCGTTCCGACGGCTTGAGCAGAACGATGCTGCGACCGCCCTCTGGCAGGGGAGCCAGAGGAAGTCCGGCGGCGGCCGCCCCAGCGTGATCGACCAGGGTTATCGAGGCCGGCCCGCCCACCGGGAAAAGCGAGCCGCCGGACGCCGTGATCTGGTCCTCCGCGGCGGCGCGCACGAAGGGATCGGGGCTGCGCACCTGCAAGGTTCGGCCCGTCAGGGGCTGGAGGCGCGGCGCGGCTTCGGCGAGCGCCTCGAAGGCCGCCTCGAACACGAAGCGGGAACCTCGCGTGCTCCGGGGGCCGGGCCGGTCCTCGACCCGGACGGTCCCGCCCATGGCCGTGGCGAGTTTCTGCACCACCGCCAGCCCCAGCCCGGCGCCGCCGTAGCGGGTCGCGTCCGTGGCGTCGACGTGGCCGAACTCCTCGAAGATGCGGGCGCGCGCCTCGACGGGGACGCCGGGGCCGGTGTCGTCGATGATGAAGGCGAGCGTCGGCCGTTCGTCGGAGCCGCCTGTCCGCTCGACGGCGATACGCACCCCACCCGTCTCGGTGAATTTCACCGCGTTTCCGGCGAGGTTGAACAGCACCTGCCGCAGCCGACCCTCGTCGGCCAGGACGTCAGGCCCCTCGGGCGAGACCGACCAGACGATTTCCAGCCCCTTGTCGTGAGCGCGGGGGCTCAGCAGTTCAGCCACGCCGCGGACCAGACCTTCCAGCTCGACCGGCGCCGGATCGATCTCCAGTTTGCCGGCCTCCAGTCGGGCGTAGTCGAGCAGGTCGTTGACCAGCCCCAGAAGGTGTTCGGCGCTGTCGCGCGCGGCCTCGGCATAGGATCTCTGGGCGCCGTCGAGTTTGGTGCGGGTCAGCAGGCCCAGCATCCCGATGACTCCGTTCAGCGGCGTGCGCATCTCGTGGCTCATCAGCCTGAGGAAAGGATCGGCGCCGCCCGCCCGGCCCCCATCCGCCGTCTCATCCGTCTTGCGTCGCGTCATGACGTTCTCCGCTGCACTCGCATTCTGGAGAGCAGGCGTTAACGACGACTCAATCCTTGCGGGCCGCGCTTCACCAGGCCGGCAGACTTTCCCGCTTCCCCCTCTGGCGGTCGAACTGTTCCTGGGCCCCCACCGTGGTCCGGCGATAGATCAGGGCCTCGGCGATATGGCGGCGCAGCACCCCGGTCGAACCCTCCAGGTCGGCGATGGTGCGGGCCAGACGAAGCGTCCGGGTCCAGCCCCGCGCCGTCAATCCGCCCGCCTCTCCGGCCCGCATCAGCAACGCTCGCCCTGCCTCGTCCGGGGTCGCGAACCGTTCGAGCACGTCACCGGAGGAGCGAGCGTTCAACCCCTGAAGCGGATCGAGACCCGCCTCCCTCACTCTTTCTTCCTGCATGCCGCGCGCGACCGCGACGCGGACGGCCGCCTCGGCCGTGCCCTCGGCGGGGCTGGGCAGGGCCATGTCGGCGGCGGTGACGGGCGGCGTCTCCACCGTCAGGTCGATGCGGTCGAACATCGGACCGGAGATTCGGTTCTGATAGTCGCGCTGGCAGCGGGGCGCCTTTCCGCACGCCCCCTTGCCCGATCCGCCAAGCCCGCAGCGGCACGGATTCATCGCCGCCACCAACTGGAACCGCGCCGGATAGCGCACGTGCGCATTGGCCCGCGCCACCACGATTTCCCCCGTCTCCAGCGGCGCCCGCAAACTGTCCAGCGCCTGGGCCGAGTACTCGGGCAGTTCGTCGAGGAAGAGGACGCCGTTGTGGGCCAGCGACGCCTCACCCGGCTTGGCGCGCAGGCCCCCGCCGGTCAGGGCGGCCATGGAAGCGGAATGGTGGGGCGACCGGAACGGCCGGTCGCGGGTCAGGGCGCCCCGCTCGATCAGCCCGGCCACCGACCAGACCATCGACGTCTCCAGCAGTTCCTGCGGCGTCAGCGGCGGCAGAAGCCCGGGTAGCCGCTGGGCCATCATCGACTTGCCCGAGCCCGGCGGTCCGACGAACAGAATGTTGTGGCCCCCGGCCGCGGCCACCTCCAGCGCCCGCTTGGCGCTCTCCTGACCCTTGACGTCGCGCAGGTCGGCGCTGGCCCCGCCGTTCGTCACCGGCCCCGGCTCGGGCGCGCGCAGGATGGTCGTTCCCTTGAAATGGTTGATGAGCCCGATCAGCGACCGGGGCGCCAGGATCCGCACGTCACCGCCCCAAGCGGCCTCGGGCCCATTGGCCTCCGGACAGATCAGGCCCAGCCCCATCGAGGCGGCGGCGACGGCGGCCGGGAGGGTCCCGCCGACCGGCTGGATCCGTCCGTCCAGTCCCAGCTCGCCCAACGCCGCCCAGCCCTCCAGCGCATCCGGCTGGATCACCCCCAGCGACGCCAGCAGGGCCAAGGCGATGGGAAGGTCGAAGTGACTGCCCTCCTTGGGCAGGTCGGCCGGCGCCAAATTGGCGATGATCCGCTTGGCCGGCAGGGCCAGTCCTATGCCGGCAAAGGCGCCCCGCACCCGCTCGCGGCTCTCCGCCACCGCCTTGTCCGGCAGGCCGACGATGGAGAAGATGGTGGGCCCGTCGGCGCCGACCAGCTGCACCTCGACATTCACGCGCCGCGCCTCGACCCCCTCGAACGCCACCGTCGCGATACTGGCAAGCATGATCCGTCTCCCGCTAAAGAGAACGAACCATGAACTCAAACGGATTGCAAGTCGGCCATGCACACCCGGTCAGGTTGCGCTCTCAGGCGCTGGGGATGTGTTTCGCTTCGATCACGTCCCACAGGATGGCGGCGGCGTCGATTCCGGTGAATTCCTTCAGCTGCACCGCCCCCGTCGGGGAGGTCACATTGATCTCGGTCAGATAGTCGCCGATCACGTCGATGCCGACGAACAACAGTCCCCGCGCCTTCAGCTCCGGGCCGATGACGGCGCAAATTTCCAGGTCGCGGTCGGTCAGCTCGACCGGCGCGGCCGTGCCGCCGACGCGCAGGTTGGACCGCACCTGACCCTCGGCCGGGACGCGGTTGATGGCGCCGACGGGCTCGCCGTCGATCAGGATGATGCGCTTGTCGCCCTTCGAGACCGCCGGGATGAATTTCTGGATCACCAGCGGGTCGCGCGACCCGGTCATGTGGATTTCGATCAGGGCCTCCAGGTTGGGATCCCCGGCCTTCAGGCGAACCACGCCCGAGCCCGCCGCGCCGTGCAGAGGCTTCAGCACCACGTCGCCGTGGCGCTCATGGAAGTCGACAAGGGCGGCCGGATCGGAACTGATCAGGGTCGGCGGCTGGACGCCCTCGAACCGGGTGGCGAACAGTTTCTCGGGCGCGGAACGGACCTCGGCCGGGTCGTTGACCACCAAGGTGCGCGGATGGACCGTCTCGAGCAGATAGGTGGCCGTCACATAGGCCATGTCGAACGGCGGGTCCTGGCGCATCAGGATGACGTCGACGTCCTTGCCGAGATCGAGCTTCACTTCGTCGCCTACGGTGACGTGGTCGCCGTGGACCTGCCGGATCACCACAGGATGGGCGCGGCAGGTCAGGTTAGCGTCCTCCAGCGCCAGGGTGCGGAAGTCATAGACCCACAGCTTGTGGCCCCGCTGTTGCGCCTCCATGGCCAGGAAGAAGGTCGTGTCCGAGGCGATGTTGACCGCCTCGATGGGGTCCATCTGGATGGCGACTTTGAGCATGGAGAAGGATCCCTGTTGGCCGTTCAGGGGTAATGGGCGGCGACCGACGTGTGCGCAAGGAGGGTCGAGAGTCGAAGGGCGAGGGTCGGCAGGGTAGATCGTCGAGGTCGCAGCAGCCTCGGGCTCGCTTTCGACCCTCGGCTCTCATCCCTCGCCCCTCAGTTCAGCCTCATCCTCAGCCGGTCGGCGACGACCTGATGCATCTGGTCGTCCTGGCCGGCGACGGCGCGGGCGCGGCGCAGGGCTTCGAGCGCTCCGGTCAGGGCGCCCTGCTTCTCTCGGGCCGAGGCGACGTCCAGCCAGGGCCGATGGTCGTCGGGATCCAGCAGGGCGCGGCGGACGGCGGAGCGTTCGGCGCACACATAGTCCTCGGCCCTGATCGCCCGGTTGAACAGGACGTTCTGCAGCCGGATCAGCGCTTCTCGATCCGTAACCGGCGCCATCAGCACGTCCAGCCGGTCGGCGACATGCGGCGTCAGACCGGCTCGCAGCGCCCGGCGCGTCAGTTCCGAAGGCATGACGACCCGCCCCTGGCTGAAGGGATCCAACGCCACCGGTCCGGCCGGCGTCTCGACGCGCAGCAGGAAATGGTTGGGGAAGTCGACCCCTTGCGCCTTCACCCCCGCGCGCCTCGCCGCGTCGAGATAGAAGACGGCGAGCGCCGCCGACAGGCCGCGCCGACGCTCGGCCACGTCCAGCACGTCGGTGTTGGCCGGGTCGTCGTAGTGCAGCAGGTCGCCGTTGAACCGCAGATCGGCCGCCATGGTCTCTGCCAGGGCGTCGTCGGGGCTCTCGCCGCCGATCCGCTCGGCCAGCCGTTCGGCGGCGGCGTCGGCCAGGATCCGAGCCTGGGACGGATCGCGGAACGGATAGTCGTGCAGGGCGCAGGCGATGGCCGCGTCCAGCAGCGGGAAGGCATCGTCGTCCGCCCGACCCGCCTCTTCCAGTGCGACTTCCGCCTCTTCGCGCGTCACGCCCCGTCCCCCGACGATCGGTTTTCACCCCCCGGTGAAAACTAGAGATTGCGACGATGACGCGGAATTCGCCCGGGCGCCAGCGCGACAATATCGATTCTGAGATCAAGACCGGCCAAGCTGGGTCTTTGGCGCAACAGTGCGGCGCCCGCCTCGCGCAATCTTTGCAGCTGTTGATTCTCCACGGCATTCAGCGCCGCTTCGAGTGTGGCGCGGCGTTTAACCTCGACGACGACGGCCGTCTGTCCACGCCGGGCGAGGATGTCGATCTCGACTCCGCGCGTCTTCAGCCGGAAGCCGAGGATCTGGTAGCCCTTCAGCATCAACCAGGCCGCCGCGATCCATTCGGCCCCGTGGCCCTCGCGGAAAGCCTGTCCGCCCAGCGCCTGTCGCCAGGCCGCTTTGGGCCTGGCCGGCAGGGATACGCGGACCTTCGGCGGCTTCATCCCTTGCCCTGCAGCTCCAGCGCCCGGCGATAGAGAGGCTTTCTCGGCAGGTCGAAGGCCTCGGCGACTTCGGACGCCGCCTCCCCCGTGGACAGGCGGGCCAGGGCCTCGGTCAAGGCCGTGTCGATATCGGCCTCTGAGGCCACCTCGACCGCGCCGGGGCCGATGACGATCACGATTTCGCCCTTGGGCGCATCGCAGCGCGGATCGACGGCCAGTTCGGCGAGCGTCCCCCGGATGGCCTCCTCGTAGAGTTTGGTCAGCTCGCGGGTCACGGCGGCTGGACGCGGGCCCAGGACCTCGGCCATGTCTGAGAGGCTGGCGGCCAGACGCGGGCCGCTCTCGAAGAAGACAAGGGTCTGACGCGCCGCCTTGACCTCGGCCAGCATGGTCCTGCGCGCCGCCGACCTGGGCGGCAGGAAGCCGGCGAACAGAAACCGGTCGGAAGGCTGGCCGGCGATGCACAGGGCCGCCAGCAGGCTGGAGGCTCCGGGGATCGGGCGGACCGGCAGGTCGGCGGCGATGAACGCCCGCGCCACGACGAAGCCGGGGTCGGAGATCACCGGCGTCCCCGCGTCCGACACCAGCGCCACCACCTGACCCTCTCGCACCCGTTCGACGGCGATCTCGGCGGCGCGGGCGGAAGCATGATCGTCGCAACGTTCCAGCTTCGCCTTCAGCCCATAGGCGCTCAGGAGTTTGGCGGTGACCCGCGTGTCCTCGGCCAGAATCAGATCAGCGGCGGCCAGGACGTCGAGCGCCCTTAACGTCATGTCTCTCAGGTTCCCGATCGGCGTCGCCACCAGATAGAGGCCCGGGGTCACCAGGCGCGGCGGCGGGGCGGTCGGCGGAAAGGGATTGGGCTCGGTCATCGCCGCTTCGTGCCACAGCCGGACGCTCAGGTCAGCAAGGCCTTAAGCACGGCGTCCAGCACCGGCCGTCCGGCGGCGGTCGCCGCGACCCGTCCGTCGGCGACCGCCAGGAAGCCGTCCTCGACCAATCCCTCCACCCGCCCGGTCAGGTCCAGCGCCACGAGATCGGTCAGGGCGACGCCCTCTATGGTGCGTAGGCCGAGCAGCAGCCGTTCCTCGGCGGCGGCCCGGGGATCGAGCGTCTCCTGCTCCGACCACGGCGTCCCGGCGGCGACGCTCTCAACATAGTCGGCGATGCGGCGATGAGCGACGGTGGCGGTTCGGAGCCCGTCCAGCGTCAGCCGGCCGTGGGCGCCGGGGCCGACGCCGAGATAGTCCCCGCCGCGCCAGACATGAAGATTGTGGGCCGATCGCGCCCCGACGCCCCATGCGTGGTTGGACACCTCATAGGCCTCGAAGCCCGCGGCCCCCAGCAGGCTTTGCGTCGCCTCGTACAGGTCGGCGGCCGTGTCCTCGTCGGGCGGGACCAGCGCGCCCCGCTCCATCGCCCGCTCGAAGGCCGTGCCCTCGGCGATGGTCAGCTGGTAGGGGGAGATGTGCTCGAACCCCATCGCGAGCGCCTCGGTCATGGCGGCGGTCCAGCCGGCGACCGTCTGGCCCGGCAGGGCGTAGATCAGGTCGATCGACAGACGGTCGAAGACGCCTGCCGCCACCGCGATGGCGCGACGCGCCTCGTCCGCCGAATGGTTGCGGCCGAGGAACGTCAGCTGGGCGTCGTCCAGCGACTGGACCCCCAGCGACAGCCGGTTGATCCCGGCCTCCTTCAGGGCGCCGAAATGGGCGGCCTCGGCGTCGGTGGGATTGGCCTCGAGCGTGATCTCGACATCGCCCGCCGGGAACAGAGTCCGCGCGCGTTCAATGACACGGGCGACGTCTTCGGGCCGCATCAGGGACGGGGTGCCGCCGCCGAAGAAGATCGAGGCGAGAGGGCGCGACCCCAGCAACGTCGCCTGCGCCTCAAGATCGCAAAGGATGGCTTCGACCAGCACGGCCTGCTCCTCGCGCCAGCCCCGGTCACGTACGACGTTGAAGTCGCAGTAGGGGCAGATGCGGGCGCAGTAGGGCCAGTGGACGTAGAGGCCGACCGCCTCGCCGGCGTCAGTCAATCAGGGCCGCCTTCAGCATGGCGAAGGCTCGCGTGCGATGGCTCATGCTCTCCTTCAGCGCAGGCTCCATGTCGCCGAAGGTCTGGTCGTAGCCTTCGGGCACGAAGATAGGGTCGTAGCCGAAGCCCCTGTCGCCGCGCGGCGGGAAGGTGACGACGCCGTCGACCCGCCCCTCGACCACCACGCACGGCCCGTCGGGCCAGGCGACGGCCAGCGCCGAAGTGAACCAGGCCGAGCGATCCGGCGAGCCCAGTTCTTCCAGCCGGGTCTCGATCTTCTGCATCGCCGAACCGAAATCCTTCTGTGGTCCGCCCCAGCGCGCGGAAAAGATGCCGGGCGCTCCATCCAGCGCTGCAACCGACAGACCAGAGTCATCGGCGAGACTGACCTCGCCGGAGAACTGGGCCGCGTGGCGCGCCTTCAGCATGGCGTTCCCGACGAAAGTCGTCTCGGTTTCGGCCGGTTCGGGCAAATTCAGGTCGGCGGCGGTGACCACGCTGTAATGTCCGTCCAGAAGCGCATGGATTTCACGCGCCTTGCCGGCGTTGTGTGTCGCGGCGACGATCCGCATCCCCTTGATAAGCTTCAACTTCATGCCCGATCACGCCCGTGAAACATTTCATTGCTCAATTTTAATATCGTTAAACGATATGTAACATGACTTCCCACCCCGCACGTCCTATCTATGATCTCAAGAACGGCGGCCACAACGTTCCCCGGAAGGGCCAAGATCGGCAAATCCGAACCTCGTGGTGAAAAGAAGCGGGCATGAATGACCCGCCTCAGGATCGAAGGAATAGAACGATGAACACGATGAACGCCTCGCTGATGATGGACAAGGTCGGCGCTGTGCTGATCAACGCCGCCCTGCTCGCCGCCCTGCCGACCGCCCTGGTCGCCATTCTGGTGCAGGCTTTCTGATACAGGGGTCTCTAACGTTCGCAACGCGGTTGCCCACAGCTTGAGCGACCGCTGAGATGAACGGCTTCAAACCTTCGTTGCTCAACGAGCGAGGCCCCGCGGGCCGAGCGATAGCAACCCAAGAGAGAGAGCCTTCCCCTTTGTCGAAAATCGCGATGTATAGAGCCGTGTCAGGGTTTACCGGACCCTGCGCGGCCATCGCGGCCTGACTTTCTCCGGTTCCTGAGCCCGACGATGTCCCTCACCCGGCCCGAGCTGCGCCTGCCGAAGATGCCCAAGGGCTTTCGCGCGCCGTTCCGCACCATGGGACCCGGCTCCGTATCCAGCCTGCTGAAGATCGCGCTGGATGTCGCCTATTTGCTTCTGATGATCATCACCGCCGTTCTGCTGCTGGCGTTCCTGGCGTCGATCTTCATCCCCCTGTCCAACATGAATGTGACCGTCGCCAACGATTCCGGCGGACGGCAACAGGCCCTCACCCGACCCCTCCTGCTGTTCGGCGTCGGCGCCCTGACCGCCTATTTCGGCGGCTTTCTCCTGATCCTGCGAAACCTGCGGATGATCTTCCGCACCCTGACCGTGGGCGACCCCTTCCGGCCCGAGAACGTGCGCCGGCTGCGGCAGATCGGCCTGATCCTGGCGGTCGTCACCGGTGGGGTCTGGCTGGTCCAGGGGCTGGTCGCCGCCCGCCTCGCCCCCGGCATCCTGGATTCGCAGGGCGCCGGAGAGCTCCTGACCCCCGTCTTCTCCGTCCTGGTCGTGTTCGTCCTGGCCGAGGTGTTTAAAGAGGGCGCGCGTCTGCGCCGCGAGTCAGAGCTCACTATATGACCGGCGAGGCACGCGAACGCGCTCAAGCAGCGAGCGACCGCGTCGTGGGCGGTAGCGCCCCGAAGGGCGCCTGAAATGGCCATCCGCGTCCAGCTCGACAAAATCCTGGTGGAGCGACGGATGTCGCTGACCGAGCTCGCCGACCGTGTCGGCGTGACCTTGGCCAATCTGTCGATCTTGAAGACCGGCAAGGCGCGGGCCGTGCGTTTTTCGACCCTTTACGCCCTGTGCCGCGAACTGGACTGCCAGCCGGGCGATCTTCTGGTCTACGAGCCCGGCCCGCCCGAGCCGGACGCCGAGGGCGAAGACTGACCCCGTGGCGCGGCGACCGCCTCCCGATCTGACGGCCGAGGACCGCCGCATCTGGGCCAGGGTGTCCGGCAGCGTCACCCCGCCCAAGACGCGCAAGGCCGCGCGCATCATCCCCGGCGCGATCCTGCCCGACGAGCCCCTGAAGCCCGAGACGATCAAGGCGCCGCGCCCGCCGGTTCTCGGAAAGCCCAAACCCTCGACCAAGATCCGCAACGCCGCGCTTGCCGCTCCGGCAAAGCCCACGCCAGTCGCGCCCCGGTCGGCGCCCGAAGAGCTGGAGCCGCGCCGCCAGCGCCGCCTGTCGCGCGAACGCGACCCGATCGAGGCCTCCATCGACCTGCACGGCTTCGGCCGGTTCGAGGCCGAGGACCAGCTGCGCGCCTTCCTGATGCAATCCCATGCCCGCGGCCTGCGCGCGGTTCTGGTCGTGACCGGTCAGGGGCGCAGAGGCGGCGGGATCATCCGCGCCTCCATCCACGAATGGCTGCAGGGGCACGCCCTGCGCGGCGTGGTCTCCGGCTTCGCCATGGCCCACCGGCGCCACGGCGGCGACGGCGCAATTTACGTCACATTGAAACGCTAGGTCCGGGCAGGAGGACCAACATGCCCGCAAAGTCCCGCCTCGCTTGGGTTCTGGCCGCGGTCCTGGCGTCCGTTTCGACCCCGACCCTGGCCTGCGTGATCGCTCCGCCGACCCCGGACGAGGCCATGGCGGAACGCGTCAGGAATCATCAGGCCACGCTGTGGGCCCGCTCGGACGTCGTGTTTCTGTCCCAGACCTCCGGCTTCGATCGCGTGTCCCTGACCAACTCGACCGCTCAGGGAAACAGCACGACCCTGGTCCCGTCGCTGGCGCTCAAGGGCGACCTGCCGACCGAGCCGATCGGCATCCGCCACACGACCTTCACCAGCTGCGGACCGATCCCTTTCCTCGACGCCCTGTCGGCGCGCGAGGGCGACTGGTTCGTGATCTTCGCCCGTGAGCTGCCGTCGGGCCTGTCGGTCGACGCCACCGTGCCGATCGACGAACTGGTCGATCCGCAGGCCCTGCGCGCTTGGGCCAAGGGCTCGGCGCCGCCGGCGCCCGCAACCTAGGCCTTCAGCGTCAGGCCGTTCTCGGCAGCCAGGTCCGCCAGCTTGACCATCGGGCGCGGACCCCAGTGGGCGATGACTTCCGAGGCCGCCAGCGAGCCCAGCTTGCCCGACTGTTCCAGCGTCAGGCCGCGTGCGACGCCCAGGAGGAAGCCGGCGGCGTACTGATCGCCCGCGCCTGTGGTGTCCTGCACCTTGGCGACCGGATAGGCGGCGACCGCCACGCGCTGGTCGCCGGAGATGATGACCGAACCCTCGGCCCCGCGCGTGACGGCGGCGATCTTGACCATGGCGGCCAGTTTCGTGGCGGCGGCGTCGAAGTCTTCGGTCTCGAACAGGGCGGCCAGTTCGCCTTCGTTGGCCAGGACGATGTCAGCCGACTGTGCGATGAACTCCAGCAGTTCGGCGCGCCAGCGGGCGACGACGAAGGTGTCCGACAGGGTGATGGCGACCTTGCGGCCCGCCTTGTGCGCGGCGGCGGCGGCGGCCTCGAAGGCGGCGCGGGCCGGGGCCGGATCGAACAGATAGCCTTCCAGATAGACGATGGCGCTGGACCCGATCAGGTCGGCGTCGATGTCTTCCACGCCCAGCTGGTTCGCCGCGCCCAGGAAGGTGCACATGGTGCGCTGACCGTCCGGCGTGACGTTGATCAGGCAGCGACCAGTTCCGGCGCCGTCCTTCAGGACCGGGGTGTCGAAATGCACGCCCGAGGCGCGGATGTCGTGGGTGAAGACCCCGCCCAGGGTGTCCGGAGCCACCTTGCCGACGTAGGCCGCGCGACCGCCGAACGAGCCCACGCCCGCGACCGTATTGCCGGCCGAGCCGCCCGAGGCCTCCACCCCCGCCGCCATGGCGTCGTAGAGGGCCGCGCTCTGGGTCTCGTCGACCAACTGCATCGAGCCGGGCGTCAGGGACTGGGCGATCAGGAAGGCGTCGTCGCAGGGCGACAGGACATCGACGATGGCGTTGCCGACGGCGCAGACGTCATAGGTGGCGGTGGTCTGGGTCATGGCCGCCCCATAGCGGGCGGGACGCCGGCGCGCCAGTGGCGGATTGCCGAAGCTTCACTTGCCGCGCGGCCGCCGGTCGGCATGATCACCACCATGACCTCGGGAGTTCGCCATGCTGAGCCTGATCGCCGCCCTCGCCCTCCAGACTTCCGCGCCCACCGTGGTCCCCGACGGCGGCCGGATCAGCGAAGAGCGGAAATGCTTCACCCTCAGTATGACGCGCGGCGACCAGACCCGCCCCCTCGGCCTGACCTGGCAGACGATCGAGCGAGACACGGTCGACGGCCAGCCAGTCCTTCGCGTGGTCGTGCATCAGTCGGTCAACAGCGGCGCCTTCGACATGCGTGACGAATTCTTGCTGGAGGCGGCGACCCTGCGGCCGATCTCCCTCATCAACATGCGACAGGGACAGGTCCACGTCCGCGCGACCTATGGCTCCGACCGCATCACGGGCGAGACGATCACGGACGGCGTCGCCACCCCCATCGACATCCCCCTGACCGGGCCGGTCTGGGAGGGCAATCTGTTCGGCCAGACCTTCGCCGCCCTGCCTCTGGCGGAGGGGGCGGAGTTCAGCCTGCCCTACTGGCAGTACGACAAGGGCTTCGGATCGTTTTCGGTCAAGGTCGTCGGCAAGGAGACGGTGCGCACGCCCGACGGCCCCGTCGAGGCCTGGGTCGTCGAGGCCGGCGCCGATGCCGATCGCGACCTGACCTATCTGATTTCCACTTCGGGGAACCGCGAACTGGGGTATCGGGCGGCGCAAGGATCGCAGGCCCTGGGCGGCGATTGTTCATCGCTGGAGAGCCTGCCCTGACCCAGATCGCCATCCTCACGCCCGCCGCCGACGACCCGGCCTACAAGAGCCACTGGCCCGTCGTGCTGGAGCGGTTGTCGACGGCCCTCGCCATGGCCGAGGTCACCGCCGTCCCGACCGCCTGGACCGACCATGTCACCCACGCCTCGGGCCTGACGGGCTATCCGTTGGTGCTGGGCGTCCTGACCTGGGGCTACTACGAGCGCCACGGCGACTGGCTGGCGGCGACGAAACTCTGGGGCGAGGCGGGCGTGCGGATCGCCAATCCGGCCACGGTACTGGGCTGGAATTCGGACAAATCCTACCTGCGGCGACTGGAAGCGGCGGGCATCGCCATCCCTCCGACGGCGTGGAGCGACGGCGTCACGCAAGATCAGGTCGATGCCGCCTTCGACCGGTTCGGGACGGACACCCTGGTCGTCAAGCCGACCGTCTCCGGCGGGGCCTGGAAGACGGTGAAACTCTCGCGCGGCGAGATCCTGACCGACGCCCCCGACGGTCCGGCCATAATCCAACCCTTCCTGCCCGAGCTCGTGGCGAACGGCGAACTGTCCCTGCTCTTCTTCGGCGGCCGATTCAGCCACGCGGTGGTGAAGCGCGCCAAGGCAGGCGACTTTCGCGTCCAGGTCCAGTACGGCGGCGACTATGCCCACGTCGCGGAACCGCCCGCAGACGCCGTCGAACTGGCCGAGCGGGTGCTGGCGGCGATCGAGGAGCCCCTGCTGTACGCCCGCATCGACATGGTTCAGTCCGCCGACGGATGGCTATTGATGGAGGCCGAGCTGGTCGAGCCGGACTTCTACCTGGCCCAAGCCCCGGATGGCGGGCGCCTGTTCGCCGAAGCGGTCAAGGCGCGGCTGGACATTTAGGCCGCCATCAGTCCCCGCGCCGGGCACAGGTCGTTGATCATGCAGCCGGCGCAGTTCGGCTTGCGGGCCGTGCAGGTGTAGCGGCCGTGCAGGATCAGCCAGTGGTGGGCCTTGGGCAAATAGGCCTCGGGCACGATCCGGTGCAGCTGGTCCTCGACCTTGTCGGTCGTCGCGGCGTTGGCCAGACCCAGCCGGTGCGAAACGCGGAAGACATGGGTGTCCACCGCGATGGCCGGCTCGATGCCGAGTTCGTTCAGGACGACGCTGGCCGTTTTTCGGCCCACGCCGGGCAGGGCCTGCAGGTCCGTGCGGTTCAGGGGCACGACGCCGCCGTGCTGCTCCAGCACGATGCGGCTGAGCGCGATGACGTTCTTCGCCTTGTTCCGATAGAGACCGATGGAGGCGATGTAGGGGACCAGCCCCGCCTCCCCCAGGGCCAGCATCTTCGCCGGCGTGTCGGCGACGGCGAACAGCCGGTCGGTCGCCTTGTTGACCGAGACGTCGGTCGCCTGGGCGGACAGGGCGACGGCGACGACAAGTGTGAAAGGGTCAGTGAAGCTGAGCTCGGTCTTGGGCTTCGGCATGACGCGGGCCAGGCGGACGAAGATTTCCTCGACGCGATCCTCATCGGGCGGAAAGGCGAAGATCGGGATCGGCGCGCCAGTCATGACGCTGCCGGCCTTGCGGGCCGGCGGCTTCACGGCGGCCTTCGGCTTGGCGGGTCTGGCCACGCTCACTCCGCCGACGGATTGGACAGACGCGGGTCGATCCCCAGTGCGACCATCGCCTCCACCGCCGCCCGTTCGCCCTCCATCCAGGCGCCGTGGCAGGTGCCGTAGAAGTTCGGCGAGGTCGCCTCGCCGGCGACGAATATCCGGTCCTCGATCGGTCGTCTCAACCGCGCCCGGGCGCCGGTCTCCCGGTCGCCCAACCCCGGCAGGACGTGGGAGTATGCCCCCATGGAGAACGGGTCGACTCCCCACATTGAGGTCGACAGGACGCGCAACCGTTTCGGGAAGCTGGACCCCAACAGGTCGGCCAGCTCCGAACAGGCGAAGTCGAAGAAGGCGGCCTCGCCTTGCGCCTCCAGCCCCCAGGCCAGGTCGCCGCCGAAATAGCCCTCGATGATCGGGCGCCCGAACGGCCGCAGGTGATACCCGCCGGTCTGGGACGTGTCGGTCCGGCCCCACAACTGACTGTCCTTGGGAAACTCCTCCCAGCCCTCGACCGCCATATGCAGCTTGGACGCCAGGCCCAGAGGCGCGCCCGCCGCAGCCTCGATGAGTTCGGACAGGGGCGGATCGAACCGCACCGCCTCCGAAGCCAGCACCGAGGTCGGCAGGGTCAGGATCACGGACTTCGCCTCGATCGTCCCGCGCGCGGTCTCGATCGTCAACCGAGCCGCCGACCGGTCGATACGCTCGACCGGACAGTTCAGCACCACCGGGACCTCGGCGCCCAGAAAGGCGATCAGCGACCCATAGCCTTCGGTCACCCGATAGTTGATCCCGGTGTCCTCATAGGCGTCGTAGTCGAGGGTCGAAACCTCGGCGAATTTCGCGCCGTTCAGGGCGCCGGAGATGGCGTCCATCCGCGGGTTCCAGCGGTCGCCGGGAATGAAGAGGTTGGAGGCCGCATTGTCGTCGCCGGCCTTGGCCGCATCGGCCACTCGCTGGTCGAAGGCGTCGAACGTCTCGCCGAACTCGACCTGTTCCGCCGGGGTCAGGCCGAGGTTGAAGGCCTGCTGCCGCCACGGCGGGGAGGTTTGGTCGATGGTGAACCCGGCCTCTCGGCCCAAGGTGCACAGGACGTTCTCGTCGGCGGAATGCAGCCAGCCGCACCCCAGGTCGATCGGCATTCCCTCATGCGCGACCGAGTGGGCCCGTCCGCCGAGACGGCCCCGCGCCTCCAGCACCACCACCGCCACGCCCGCCCGGGCCAGCCGACGCGCTGCCGAAAGCCCGGCGGACCCGGCCCCGACCACGGCGACATCAATGGAGGAGGGCAGGAAAATCGAAAGGCTCATCAGGCGTTGTGAACAGGCCGAAACATGACGTGTTCCCGTTGGCCCGCAAGGGGATTGATTTTTGGACGATTGGGTCCATTTTACCGTCCGTCTTCCCCGACGCCTATTCTTAGAGACCTGTACGCATGGCCCTCGCTCCCGCTCTGAAGAAACGCCTCCCGCTCATCGTCGGAGGCGTCGTCGCCATGGGCCTGATCGCCGGCGGCGCCGTCTGGTGGCAGAACAAGCAGCGGTGGGAGACCACCGACAACGCCTTCGTCCAGGCCGATGTGACCCTGGTCAGCCCCCAGATCGACGGCTACGTCGCCGAGGTTCTGGTCACCGACAACCAGCGGGTCCAAGCCGGCCAGATCCTGGTCCGTCTCGACGACGCCGACGCCAAGGCCCAGCTGGCCGCCGCCGAGGCCAATCTCGCCGCCCTTCTCGCGGCCGTGGACAACGTCGACGCCCGCGCGGCCCAGGAACAGGCGATGATCGCATCCCGCGCCGCCGGCGTCGCCCAGGCTCGCGCCCAGGCCCAGCTCGCCGAGGCCCAGGTCAACCGCTATACCACCCTGCAGCGCCAGGGCTGGGTCTCGCAGCAACGTATCGAGACCGAGCGCGCCGGGGCCCAGACCGCCGCCGCATCCGTCGCCGAGGCCCAGGCCGCCCTGGTCGCCGAACAGCGCACCGCCGGCGTTCTCGGCTCGACCCGCCAACAGAGCCTGGCCGCCGTCGACCAGGCCCGCGCCGCCGTCGAACAGGCTCGCACCAACCTGGATCGCACCGTCATCCGCGCCCCGTCCGCCGGCGTGGTCGGCGCGCGCGGCGTCCGCGCCGGCCAGTACGTCCGTCCGGGCGGCCAGCTTCTGTCGCTGGTGCCGCTGGGCGAGACCTATGTCGTGGCCAACTTCAAGGAGACCCAGCTGGACCGGCTGCGCCTCGGCCAGACCGTCCATATCGAGGCCGACGCCTTCCCCGGCATGGACCTGACCGGCCGCATCGACAGCTTCGCCCCGGCGACCGGCTCGGAATTCGCCCTGATCCCGGTCGAGAACGCCACTGGCAACTTCACCAAGATCACCCAACGCGTGCCTGTCCGCATCCTGGTCAACCGCGCGGATGGCGGCGCGGCCCTGCGGCCCGGCCTGTCGGTCGAGGTCAAGGTGGATCTGAAGAGCCAGGGGGGCGCCTCCTTCGCAGAGGCCGCCACCGGAGCCACACGCCTGGCCGACGCCGGCGCGCCCACTGGTCGTCTGGCGGCCCAATGACCGCCGCCACGCTGGACGGGGCGCCCCGCCCCGCCGCCGAGCCGAAGGTTAACTGGACCCTGCTGATCCTCGGCTTCGCCGGGATGGTCATCGGCCAGTTCATGGCGATCCTGGACATCCAGATCGTCGCCGCCTCCCTGCCCCAGATCCAGTCTGGCATCGGCGCATCGGCCGACGAAATCAGCTGGATCCAGACCGCCTATCTGATCCCCGAGGTCGTGATGATCCCCCTGTCGGGATATCTGTCGCGGCTCTGGGGGACCCAGAAGGTCTTCCTGATTTCCTGCGGCGGCTTCGTGATCATGTCGATCGCGGTCGGTCTGTCGTCCTCGGTCGAGGTGATGATCTTCTTCCGCGCCATCCAGGGTTTTGTCGGCGGGGCCATGATCCCGACCGTCTTCGCCACGGCCTTTACAGCCTTCCCCCCGTCCAAGCGCGTCACGGCGTCCGTCTTCATCGGCCTCATCGTCACCCTGGCCCCCACCGTTGGCCCGACGCTCGGCGGTCACCTGACGGAACTGGCCAGTTGGCGCTGGCTCTTCTTCATCAATGTGCCGTTCGGCCTGCTGTCCTTCTTCCTGGTCTGGCGCTACGCGAACTTCGACAAGGGGGATCCGTCGCTGTCGAAGGGCTTCGACTGGCTGGGTCTCGGCCTCATGGCCACCTTCCTGATGAGCCTGCAGTTCGTGCTGGAGGAAGGGTCCAAGAACGACTGGTTCGCCGACGACCAGATCCTGTTGCTCTCGGTCGTGGCCGGGCTGTGCGGCCCAGCTTTCATCTGGCGGTCGCTGACCTACTACAATCCGGTCGTCGAGCTACGGGCCTTCAACAACCGCAACTTCATGGTGGGGGTCGTGATGACCTTCACAGTCGGTGCGGCCCTGTTCGGCGGCACCTTCCTGTTGCCCCTATTCCTGGCGCGGGTGCGCGACTATTCGCCGGCCGAGGTCGGCACGACCATGGTCGTCTCGGGCCTGGCCATGTTCGCCACGGGACCGTTCGCGGGTCGTCTGGTCCGGGTTCTGGATCTGCGCGTCCTCATGTTCTCGGGCTTCATGCTGTGCGCATGGGGCATGTGGGACGCCCATGCCGTGACCACCGAATGGGGCTTCTGGGATTTTGCAGGGGTCCAGGCCCTGCGCGGCGTCGGCGTCATGATGGCCATGATCGCCGCCCAGCAGGTGACCATGTCCACCCTGCCGCCACACATGGTGAAGAACGCCTCGGGGCTGGTGAACCTATTCCGAAATGTCGGCGGCGCCTTCGGCCTGGCGATGCTGAACACATCGCTCACGACCAACACCGCCTTGCACATGAGCGAGCTGACCCAGGCCATCCCCCAGACAGACACCCGCATGCGTGAGATGCTGACCGGCATGGCTTCCATGATGTCGGGCTCGATCGATCCGGACGGCGCGGCGCTCAAGGCGGTTTATGGGATCCTCCAGCGCCAGGCGACGACGCTCGCCTTCGGCGACGCCTTCGCCATGCTGGCCCTGGGTTGCGCCTTCGCCGCCTTCGTCACCCTGCTGTCCCGGCCGGTCAGACCGGGCACGGGCGCCCCGCCGCCGGCGGACGCGCACTGATGTCTACCGCCTGTCTTTGCGCCACGTCCCCTCACGGGCCGAGGCTCTGAGATGCCCCGTATCGCCGGTCAGATCGACGAGAAGAAGTCGCAGGCTATCCTCGAGGCGGCGTCGGCCCTCTTCGCCGAGAAGGGCGGTTCCGCCTCCATGGAGGAGATCGCGCGTCGCGCCGGTGTCTCGAAGCAGACCCTCTACAACCGCTACGCCTCCAAGGTGGAGATCGGCCGGGCGATCGCCGAGCAGCGGTCCGAGGCCATCACCGCTCCCCTGCGCTCCGGCGACGACGTGCGAGCAGTGCTGACCGCGCTGGCGTCCACGCTGCTGAACAAACTCTGCACCACCGAGGGGCGGGTCGCCATGCGCGGCGTCGCCCTGATGTCCCCGCACGCGCCAGATCTGGCCGAGGCGGTCTATCACGCCGGTCCGGGCGAGAGTTTGCGCCGGCTTTCGGCCTATCTTGCGGAACAGGACCGGCTGGGGACGCTCCGCGTACCCGATCCGGCCGGGGCGGCGGAGATGTTCACGGGCATGGTCATGGGTCACGGCCACCTGCGCGGCATCCTCGGCGTGGAGGAGCCCCCCATCGACCAGTCGGGCCGCGCCCGCGAAACCGCCGATCGCTTCATCCGGGCTTTCGCGCCGTGACCGACCGGGCGTAAGGACAGTTTAATCCCGCCTTCCGCGCTCAGGCAAAGAGCGACCGCATCGCCTGTCCTCCGGCTGACCGAAGATTCGGACCAGGGGCGAGCGTAGCGCCCAAAAGAGAGTCTTTTTCCATGCTGATCGCCTACTCGTCCTGGCCCGAGATCGACGCCCGCCTAAAGGGCGGCGCGAAGACGATCATCGTGCCCATCGGCTCCAACGAGCAGCACGGGCCCACCGGCCTTCTGGGCACCGACTGGATGTGCCCAGAAATAATCGCCCATGCGGCCGAGAAGACCGACGACAGCCTGATCGTCGCCCCGACCTTCAACATCGGCATGGCCCAGCACCATCTGGCCTTCCCGGGTACGATCTCCTTGCGTCCCTCGACCTTCATGAGCGCCATCACCGACTGGATTTCGTCGCTGATCCGCCACGGGTTCGAGCGCATCTATTTCCTCAACGGCCACGGCGGCAATGTCGCGACCATCGAGGCGACCTTCTCGGAAATCTACGCCGAATGGTCCTTCGTCGAGGAGCAGCCGCCGATGGTGCTGAAGCTCCGGAACTGGTGGGACCTGCCGGGCGTCAACAGCCTGTGCAACCAGATCTTCCCGACCGGCCACGGCATGCACGCCACCCCGTCCGAGATCGCCGTGACCCAGGCGGCCTATCCCGACCGGATCAAGACGGCCGACTATTCGCCGAAGATCGCCCCGAGCGGCCCGATCCGCGACGCACTCGACTATCGCGCCCGCTTCCCCGACGGCCGCATCGGCTCCGACCCGGCGCAGGCCAGCCCCGAGAAAGGTCAGCGGATCATCGACGCCGCCGTCCCCGCCCTGATCCGCGACGTGGCCGCCTTCGCCCAAGAGGTCTTGCCGGGCTGAAGGAAAGGGTCCAAGCCCGGCCCATGACACCGCTCGACAAAGCCCTGCGCGACAGCCGCCGGATGCAGAAGAACGCCACCTCGGCGGCCCTGACCGCCGCCAGCGGCGGCGAGATGATGCGCGCCGCCTCCGACGTTATCGCCGCGCGCCTGAGCATCATGGCCGAGGGGCTGGCCAATCCGATGAAGGCCGACATGGCCGAGATGTCCCTCATGGGCACCGAAAAGGTCGAGGCCCTGTCGGAATCGGCCGCCGCCGTCGCCGGCAACCTGGGCGACCTCGCCGCCCGGATGTCGAAGTCGGCGATGGACGAGATGAGCCACGCCCATCGCGCGGCCTCGGCCATCGCGTCCGCCGCGACCCCGGCCGGCGCCGCGACGGCCCAGTTCAACTATGCAGTCGGCTGGTGGGGCCGCGCCGCGGGCCAGATGCTGACCCTGAACACCGAGCTTCTGAAGGCTCAGTCCGACGCCCTCAAGCCCATCCATTCGGCCGCCGTCGCCAACGCCAAACGGTTGAAGCGCTAGGTCTCAGGCCGTCCGCAAGATTCCGCTCTCGACCTTCACAGGCCAGGGCGTCAGCTTGCCGCCCGCGCAGGGTCCGCCGACGCAGGCGCCCGTCAGAGGCGCGAACACCGCTCCGTGCCAGCCGCACAGAATTAGCGATCCGTCCGGCGTCAGATAGCGGTCCATCTCGATGGCGATGGGGAAGCCTTGATGCGGGCAGCGGTCGATGTATCCAGCGACCTCGCCGTCCTTGCGTACCACGAAGCCGTGGAAATAGGCGTCGCCGATCTGCAGCACGAAGCCGCGCGAACCGGGCTCGGCGATATCGTCCAGCACGCAAAGGACCACGTTCGGCGGGGTGGTCCAGACGCGCTTCCGGTCCGCCGGAGCCGCTTCGGTCATTCGCGCTCGGCCTTGAGCGGGCGCGACAGCAGGGCCTCGATCATGGCGTCCACCGTGGTCTCCCCGGCCAGCAGCGCCGCCGTCGCCTCGCAGATCGGCATCTCCACGCCCATCTTGCGCGCCAGGTCGCGCACGGCCGGCGCACTCTCATAGCCCTCGGCCACCGATCGTTTGCCCGCCAGCGCCTGGACGATCGACTGGCCTTGGCCCAGCGCCAGACCCAGGCTCATGTTGCGCGATTGCGGACTGGAGCAGGTCAGAACGAGGTCGCCCAGACCGCACAGCCCCGCCACAGTCTCCGGCTCTCCGCCCAGGGCCACGCCCAGTCGGGTCATCTCCGCAAAGCCCCGCGTGATCAGGGCGGCATGGGCGCTGCGCCCCAGACCCCGCCCTTCTGAGATCCCGCAGGCGATGGCGAGGACGTTCTTGATCGCTCCGCCGACCTCGGCCCCTATCAGGTCCGTCGCCAGATAGGGGCGGAATCCTGGACCCGACAGGGTCTCCATAAGAGCCTCGCCCAAGGAGGCGTCCTCGCAGGCCAGGGTCACCGCGGTCGGCAGCCCCTTGGACACATCCGCCGCGAAGCTCGGTCCCGACAGGACGGCGGCCGGCGCGTCGGGTATGGTTTCGGCCAGCACCTCGGTCATCAGCTTCAGGGAGCCGCGCTCGATTCCCTTGGAGCAGAGCACGATGGGCGCCGCGTGCCGGTGATGCGGTGCATAGGCCGCCAGCGTCGAGCGCATGAACTGCGCTGGCGGCACGGCCAGGACCAGATCGCACGCCGACAGGCCGGACAGCTCCGACGTCACCGAAATCCGGTCATCCAGCACCACGCCGGGCAGGAAGGCCTCGTTGACGCGGCGGTTGCCGACGCTCTCGATCACCTCGGGCTCGCGCGCCTGCAGGATCACGTCCAGCCCGGCGCGGGCGCAGACCAGGGCGAGGGCCGTACCCCAGGCCCCTGCGCCGATGACCCCTGCGGTGCGATAAGCCATGAATTCTCCCTCGGTCGCCGACGTCTGTCAGGCTTTCGCGCCCTTGCGCCCGGTCGGATGGACAGGATCGGCCAGAGCGCGGGCCTCGTCCAGCGGCCATCGCGGGCGGGCGGGCGCATCGATATCCGAAACCAGCCCCAGCTGAAGCCGTTCCGCCCCCGCCAGGGCGATCATCGCCGCATTGTCCGTGCAATAGGCCATCGGCGGAGCAAGGAAGTCGAACCCACGCTTCGCCGCCGTCGCCTCCAGCACCCGCCGCACCGTCTTGTTCGCCGCGACGCCGCCCGCCACGACGAACAGGAGTCCTTGTTGGCCTACCACCTCGCCCGCGGGGCTCGCCTGCTTGAGGCGCTGCTCATGCCGCTCGGCAAAGTCAGCCATGGCCCGGTCCGACCGTTCCGACAGCTGGCGCGCGATGGCGTTCTGCACCGCATCGGCCAGATCGGCCCGGTCCTGATCGGTCTCGCAGGTCTGGGCCAGCCGCGACGCCGCCGTCTTCAGCCCCGAGAAGGAGAAGTCGCAGTCCTTCCGCCCCAGCAGAGCCCTCGGCAGGTCGAAACGCGACCCGTCGCCGCCCTCCGCCATCCGCTCCAGCGCCGGCCCGCCGGGGTAGCCGAGGCCCATGGCCTTGGCGATCTTGTCGAAGGCCTCGCCGGCCGCGTCGTCTATGGTCGTGCCCAGACGGCTCATGTCGCCGATGCCGCGCACCTCCAGAAGCTGGCAGTGGCCGCCCGAGACCAGCAGCAGCAGGAAGGGGTACTCGACCTTCGCCCCCAGCCGCGCCGAGACCGCATGCCCCTCCAGATGGTTGACCGCCACTAGAGGCAGGTCGCGCGCCAGGGCCACGGCCTTGCCGAAGCCTAGCCCGACCATGACCCCGCCGACCAGACCCGGCCCGGCCGTCGCCGCCACGCCATCCAGTTCGCCGTAACCGAGGTTCGCGTCCGCCATGGCTCGGCGTACGACACCATCGATCATCTCGACGTGGCTGCGCGCCGCGATCTCCGGCACCACGCCGCCGAAGGCCGCATGGTCTTCGATCTGGCTGTGCACCACCGACGAGAGCACCGTAGCTACGCCGTCCGGCGTCAGCCGCACGACCGACGCCGCCGTCTCGTCGCAGCTGGTCTCGAGACCCAGAACCGTGAGGTCGCCGGTTGTCGCTCCGGTCCTGCTGCTATAGTCCGCGCCCATACTCATCGGGTCGAGGTAGCGACCCCGCCGGACCCACGCAACCATGGCCCCCCTCATCCGCATCGGCACCCGTCGTTCCGCCTTGGCCCTGGCCCAGTCCGGCATGATGCAGCGCGCCATCGCCGCCGCCATGGACCTGACGCTCGAACAGGTCGTGCTGGTCGAGATCGTCACCACCGGCGACCGCATCCAGGATCGCCGCCTGATGGAGGTCGGGGGCAAGGCCCTGTTCACCAAGGAGATCGAGGAGGCCCTGATCGACGGCCGCATCGACATCGCCGTCCATTCGATGAAGGACGTCCCCGCCGAACAGCCCCCCGGCCTGACCATCGCCGCCATCCCCGAGCGCGAGGACGCCCGTGACGCCTTCATCAGCCGAGACTGGCCGAGCTTCGACGCCCTGCCCCACGGCGCCCGCCTCGGCACCGCCTCCCTGCGGCGTCAGGCCCAGGCCCTCGCCCTGCGTCCCGATCTTGAGATCGAGATGCTGCGCGGAAACATCGACACCCGCCTGCGCCGCGCCGCCGACGGCGAATTCGACGCCATTCTTCTGGCCGCCGCCGGGCTGAACCGTCTGGGTCGGACCGAGGCCGTGCGGGAATACCTGTCGCTGGACGCCTTCCTGCCCGCCCCCGGCCAGGGCGCCCTCGCCCTCCAGACGCGCGACCACGACACCGACCATGCCTGGGTCGCAGCCCTGAACCACGCGCCCACCGCCCTCGCCGTCGCCGCCGAGCGGGGGGCCATGGTCGCGCTGGAGGGCTCGTGCCGCACCGCCGTCGGCGCCCACGCGACGCTCGACGCCGACCACCTGACCCTGACCACCGAGATGCTGGCCCCCGACGGCACGGCCCGCTGGCGTCGCGCCGGGACCTCGGCTCTCGTCGAGGGCGAGGCGGCCGCGCGCGGGCTCGGCGAACAGCTGGGGCATCAGGTCCACGTCGCGGCGGGCGACCAGACCTTCTCCGGCTGACATGATCCCGATCCGGACCGTCTGGATCACCCGCGCCCAACCCGGCGCCGACCAGACCGCCGAGCGCCTCTCCGCCCTCGGCCTGAGCCCGCTGGCGGCGCCCGTTCTGACCCTCCATCCGCTTGATGTTCGACCCGATACGGAAGACTTCGGCGCCCTGGCCTTCACCAGCCGCAACGCTGTCACGCTGTTCGCTGAGCGATCGGGCGACCGCAACCTGCCCGTCTTCGCCGTCGGCGACGCCACCGCCGCTGCGGCGCGGAAGGTCGGCTTCACCAGGGTCCGTTCCGCCGACGGCGACCTCGGCGCTCTGGCCGGCTTGCTCCGCACCGAAGCGACCGGCCTGACGGTCCTCCATCCCTCGGCCGCCGAGCCGGCCGGAGACCTCGCGGCCCTCGTCGGCGACATGGCCCGCGTCATGTCGGTCGCCGTCTACGAGACGCGCGACAGCGGGACCGATCTGCCCCAGACCTGGGACGTCGTCCTGATCCACTCGCCGCGCGCCGCCCGCGCACTGGCCGGCCGCCTCTCGCCCGACGTCGCGCGAGGTCGCATCGCCGTCGCCATCTCGCCCGCCGCCGCAGCGCCGCTGGCCGGCCTCCCTTTCGCGGAAGTCCGCATCGCCGACACCCCGACCGAAACGAGCCTTCTAGCGACGCTTGGCAAGCCGGGGAGCAACGTATAAAGAGCCGCTTCCGTCGTCGCGGCCTCGCCGGCCGCAACCCGACAGGGCCGCTTTAGCTCAGCTGGTAGAGCACATCATTCGTAATGATGGGGTCAGGTGTTCGAGTCACCTAAGCGGCACCATTTTTTCTGTTTAACTTCAGCATCTTGCTCGTTGAAAGACGACCGGGTCTTCTCGTTTTGAAGAGTCGTGGAAGCAATGTGGAAGCTGCCTTCTATTCCGCACTTTTCCACAGGTTTCGTAATGCAAGCGCCCGATGGTCCATGCGTCCAGTCACGGGCTGGACGGTTCCTCAAGTCACGCCGGGGCTAGCCGCCGAAGCCGAAGCCCCCCGTGCAGCCCCGGGGCATAACGGTTCTAGGAAGGCTGGTCGTGATTCTGGGAACCGATCTGCCGGGCGGTAGCTCGCGACTTCGAGAGCCGTGACTTTAGGAACCGAGGCTGCACGTCGTACTCTCTGCTGCCCGGGAGAGCTCCGCTAGGCGGCCCTTGCTTCTGCTGTGTTCGCGAAAGTGGGTCGACTAACGTACAGCTCAATGTCCGAAGCTCTGTACCGCACCCGGCGACCCAGCAGGATAAACCGCGGGCCGCCCCCGCGCAGTCTCCAGTCTTCAAGTGTCCGGTGAGAGACGCGCAGAATGCGCGCTGCTTCTTTCGTGTTCAGTAGTCTGGGCAGGACTGGCTCGCAGTCTGCGTTGGTCCCATGTCCTCCCGGCCAACCCTCAACAACCATTCTGTCTCCTCTGAGCGGATTGGCAGATCGCCATCCAGAAACAGAGGGTCTAGCTGCCCCAACTGGCAGAGTCGCTTGGGAAAGCGCCGACCCTTATCCTACTGTTTTACATGATTAATTTGCGCCTTAACCCTCGGCGGTAGGTCTCACTGGGGCGCGGGGCCGAGCTATGGCTCGGTATCAGTCCACCTTCACCACGGTCCGGACAGGTGGTTTGCGATCTGCGCCTCGTTCCACCGGCCATCAATGAACGGGCAGTTGTAGTTGGGACCGACGTTCTCAGCTCCGGCGTCCTCAAAGAACTGCCGCGCGGCTTGATGAGAGTCTTGCGGGATTATGAGGAAGGCTACGTCGGCTGGTGTGAAACTGAAGTCGCCGACGTGCCGCCACTCCCGTTCCCATTCGAAGTTGTAAGTGCCCCCCACCACATCGACGAACGGCGTGATCGTCCAGATGTGGGCATCCGGCGTATTGCGTCCTTGAGCCATGAGCGCGCGAATCGCATCTGCCACTGGCTGGTCCTTGTAGGCGTAGAGGATCGGATTTCCGCCCCTGGAGACGACGAAGTTCTTCCGGAACACGATGCCGTACTGCGATCGCCGATCCACAATACGAGACAGGTAGTGGAGCGGCGTTTCGCTAAAGCAAGCTACTCGCTGGCTATCGATGTTCGGGGCAGTCTGCCGAGCGATCCCGAACGGATTGTACGCGCGGATCACTTGCTGACTGAGGATGCCCATAATCCCGTCGTAAGCGGACGAGTGACCCTGGGGCTTCGTGAAATGCACGACGTAGTCGGACATGTCAGACCAAGCCGAGTTACCGGGCTGGACCAAGTGGGTGCTGCGATCTGCGACGGGGATGATAGCCATAACTCATTGTCGCAATCGGTACGCCAGTAGAGAAGTGGCTTGTTGGACCGCTTAAGGCCCTGGCTGAAAACGTCTGGCGGAGCCGAGGGGAGGCTCAACCAAGTGCCTAAATCCTTGTGGGATAACAGGGTCTCAAGCCGCTCGCACAACGATTTGGAGGTTATGCGTAACAGGTGCGCGTAACAAGGCTGACACCCGGCGTTAGCGGTCTTGGATGCCAATTGACCACATAATTCGGGCCCTCAGAGAGGCCCGCTCACCACCGGGTTAAAGCTTGCCTCCGAGGGTCCGACGATATCTAGTGAACCTAAGGCTGTGTAAACTCGCCACCCCGGGGAAAATATGACCGACATCTCTGGCCCTGACGCGGTTGTCAAAGACGACGATCCCCGCATCAGCGCGATGCCCACCAAGGCGTTCTTTGTCGACATGTTCACGAAAGACATCGCGCTCGACCAAGCGGTTTTGGACCTACTGGACAACTCGATCGATGGCGCGAGAGCGATGTTCGGCGAGAATGCCGAAACGTACGATGGGCGAGTGGTGCGCATAGAACTGAGCCGGGACCGGTTCCGGATCTGGGACAACTGCGGGGGCTTCGACAAGGAGAGAGCGCGAAAATACGCGTTTAGATTTGGACGTCCCGTAGAGGCTGGGAAATTGAGGAGTTCTATCGGACAGTTCGGCGTCGGTATGAAGCGCGCGCTGTTCAAATTCGGGAGAGAGTTCACAGTTCACTCCGCAACTCAGGGAGAGCAGTGGGCAGTTTATGTCAATGCAGAGGAGTGGGAGAAGGACGACCAAGACTGGCATTTCCCGTGGGAGGATTTTGCGCCAGAAGCACCGATTTCTGCGACAAATCCAGGAACAGAAATCGTCGTGAAAAATCTGCGACCTGCTGTCGCCAATACATTTGGTTCAAAGTATTTCGAAAATCAAATTATTGCATTGATTAAGTCTAAGCACAGAGGCTTTATCGCTAAAGGCATCGAGGTATTTGTAAACGATATTCGAGTCCAGCCCCTTGAGCTCTTGGTGGTTAACGATGCGAAACTGTCTCCATTCGTCGAGGAGATAGTGTTCGCAGACCAAGGTGTCGCAGACGTCCGTGTTCGTATTATTGTAGGTCTTGGAGACTCTCTGCCTAGACTAGCTGGATGGTATGTTGTCTGCAACGGACGATTGATATTGGATGCTGATCGCCGCGATATTACCGGATGGGGCGTAGTCGAAGACAGCGTTACAAAGACAGGAATTCCCGGATTCCATAACCAGTATGCACGATTCCGCGGGATTATAAGTTTCGATTCCGAAGACTCTACGCGGCTTCCTTGGAATACGACTAAGACGGATGTCGATCAGGACAACCCGGTATGGCAGTCAGCTCGTGAAAGAATGATCGCTCTAATGCGGCCTGTCATTGATTTTCTCAATTCACTGGATAGAGACATCGAGGAGCACACGAGAGAGAGGAGCCCTCTTCTTAAGTTTGTTCAAGAGCGAGCCTATTCCCGGTTCGAGCACATCGTTGGAGAAAAAACCTTTGACCCTCCGGCACGCGAAGATCTTGGCGAGGTTATACGATGGGTAAAAATCCAATACTCTCGGACCACCGACGACGTTGAATTTCTTAAGGGAGCGTTGCGGGTTGGTTCGGCAAAGGCCGTTGGAGAAAAGACTTTCGATCTCTCGTTGGCTAAACATCGCCCATCATGAGCGGTAGCTTCAGCAAAATAGACTATTCCATACGTCCTGCGAAGTATGCGGAGCGCAGGATGCTCCGTGATATATTCCGGAGAACTAGCGCGTTTCAGCCGGCGGAACAGTACACCTATGTGGGTTTTGGATCGGTCTGGTTCTCAGATTTTATCCTTTTCCATCGGTCCTTGGGCATTCAGAAGATGGTCTCCATTGAAAGCGCGCGCTCTGCGGAAAGGCGCGTGCGCGATAACGTGCCGTTCCGCATCGACCTCCATTTCGACCGAGCCGCCAAAGTCCTGCCCACGCTGAGTTGGGGTGAGCGGCAGTTCATTTGGCTCGATTATGATGACGCGATGAGCCCTGAGACTCTACGTGACGTACGAACCGCCGCAGGGCGGCTACGGTCGGGCTCGCTTCTCGCTGTGTCCTTCCGCTGCTCGGCGGCGCGTGAAGTCGACCAGGCTGATGTCGATGACTCAATCTCTGCCATGGATCGTTTCCGAGAACGATTTTCATCCAGTCAGATTCCTGCCGACGTGAGCGAGGAGGATTTGACTGGCTGGCCCTTCGCCTCAGTCACCAGGCGCATGATTGAAAGCGAAGTCGAGGCGGCGCTGAATGTTCGAAACTCTGCGTCTACTCAGGATTTGGTTCACGCCCATACGATTTGTGCCTTCAACTACCAAGACGGGGCGATGATGACGACTTGGGTTGGCATTGTTTACGCAGACTCCGAAGCCGACAAGTTTGAGGCTTGCGCGTTCGAAACTCTCGACTTCATGAGAGAGGATGGAGAACCGCTCCATATCTCCGTCCCCAAACTCACTGCGGGAGAGTTTAAGCGATTGGAGGCCCAGCTTCCTCTGAAGATGGGGCCATTGGCCCTTGGCTCGATACCTCTGAAGGAGGCCGACGCTTTCTGGAAATTTTATCGGTACTTCCCAAGTTTTGTCGTCAGTGAGAGTTAAGCCTCGGACGAACTTTGGTCTCTAACGCTGACCTCGGATAGGTTGCCATCCAGGAACTCAATTAGTGGTTCCCAGAAACTAGGCTTTCCTTTGGTCTGACATTCCCAAACGATATGCACTCTCCAGCCGAGCGCGATCAGCGATTGGACATTGGCCTCATCGCGGTCGACGTTACATCTGAATTTCTGAAGCCAGAATTCCGTTCGGGTAGATGGCGTACTTGCCGCTCGACATCGATCATGCCGATGCCAGAAACAACCATGCACGAACACAGCGGCTCGGCGGCCCGGGAATACGACGTCTGGCTTCCCTGGCAGGTCTGCTCGGTGCAGGCGAAATCGATAGCCGGCGCGGTGGAGAGCAGACCGAACTCGTAGTTCTGGTTTGGTATTTTTACCCTTCACCGCGCGCATGATCGCGCTGCGACGAGGATCGACGGGCGGTCCGCTCATCACCTGCATTCGCTTGGTCATGCTAGCCCGCTTAACGTCGAATTGGCTCATCTGCGTGGCGGGCCATCAGAAAAATGCGTAGGGGAACAAAAAGCGATCGACATTGAACGACTGTATCATTAGCATCGGTGCCGACAGCACGAGGAGCCGCCATGATCCGACCGATAGGCATCGATCTTTTCGCCGGTGTGGGCGGCATGAGCCTTGGCTTTGAACAAGCTGGTTTCGACGTTGTCGCTGCGGTTGAGATTGATCCAATCCATGCAGCGGCCCACGCCTACAACTTCCCTGAAACGACGGTAATCGCGCAGTCGGTCCAAGGTCTATCGGGTGATGATATTCGCGGACTGGCAGGCATCGGCGACCGTAAGGTGGACGTCGTTTTCGGTGGAGCTCCGTGTCAGGGTTTCTCGCTTATAGGCAAGCGGGCGCTCGACGACCCTAGAAACTCTTTGGTCCGTGACTTCGTTCGCATCGTCTCAGAGCTCGACGCCGATTATTTTGTCTTCGAGAACGTGAAGGGAATCACAGTCGGGCGGCACAAAGCATTCCTGCAAGAGCTGATTGCCGAGTTCCAAATGCACGGTTACGACGTGCTCTTGCCTTGGAAGGTTCTCAACGCCTCCTCATTCGGCGTCCCCCAAAATCGCGAACGCCTCATCCTAATGGGAGCAAAAAAGGGCCGCACCCTGCCGAACTACCCGGCGCCTTTTACAAGGGCTGCAGGATCGATCGGGGCCGCTGAGGAGGGGCCGAGCTGTGCCGATGCTTTGAGCGACCTTCCCGATGCCGAGCGGTTCGAGCATCTCAATCTCACCGATGCCGTTGCAACATCGTCATGGGGGACGCCCAGCGAGTATGCCCAGGAAATGCGTTGTCGGACGAACGAGTCGTGGCGTTTCGGCTATGTCCGGTGCTGGGAACCGAATGTCCTGACATCGAGCGCAAGGACGGATCACACCGCTATTTCCCGCCGTCGGTTCAAGGAAACGAAGCCGGGCGATGTCGAGCCAATTTCGCGTTTCTTCCGGCTCCGGGCCGATGGCGTCTCCAACACTCTTCGGGCGGGTACCGACGCAGCCCGCGGCGCTTTCACGAGCCCTCGCCCAATCCACTACAAGTTCGACCGCTGCATCACCGTCCGGGAAATGGCTCGGCTACACGGCTTTCCCGATTGGTTCAGGCTGCATCAGACCAAATGGCACGGCGCTCGACAGGTCGGAAACGCCGTCCCACCACCGTTGGCGCGCGCGGTCGCTGAGGCGGTCATCAAGGCCATAGGGACAGTCCCTGAAAGACCCTCCCGGACGCTCAAGCTAGGCGACCCGTCACTCCTGTCTACGACGATGGCCTCGGCCTCGAAGCTCTTCGGCAAGACCTTTAAGGTGGTCCGCCGAGACACGAAAAGCGGCGCAAAGAAGAGGAAGCAGGCAGATATCGAAGCGGATAGGCTTCAGTTCGCCGCTGAGTAGGCTGCAACCTTCGGTGTGGCGCGACACCGAAGCCGTCGATAATGTGCCACCACCGAGGGGTGGCGATGTCTCAGAAAAACTATGTCTTAGAGGCTCTGTTCAACGACCGCTACGACGACGCCACTGATGTCCTCGACCGGCCCCTGATAACGCTTGAAGAGGTCGCGAACAGCATCCGGGCGCTTGCTGCCGACGGCACGATCACGCTCTCTCCGAACAATCCAGCGAACTTCATCAAAGACTATCTGCGATCCCCGCAGCGGAATGCTCTCTGGCCGATGCGTATTAGGTCTGCGGGCTACACAGCAAGGCAGACCACCGGCGTCGGACAGTGCTTCCAGTTCGTCCGTTTGGCGGAGGGGGAGGAGCCGTTTCCGGATGACTTCCTGCCGGACGGCTCGGAGCCAACCTTCCTCATACAGACGCTAAGTCTCCCATTAACGACGAGGGAGATCGTTCGGGTCGACGAGCAGTCAGTCGCCCAGATCGTTGTTAAGCTGCACGTGCTGGAACATTTTCTCGCGTCATCGCCCAAGGCCGTTGGCTGGGGCCTGCGAGAGGTCACACACCTGCAAAATAACGTGAAGCTACGCAGTGCGGAGATCGACGCTCTTTATCAGGCCGTCATTAAGTCAAATGACGCCATCCACCACGGGGCGGTCGCGGTCGAAGTCAAGATCGGTGATCCTATCATCGCCGAACAGATTGAGAAGCAGGCCCTTGCCGCGCTGGACGATCCGGCATTTGAGTTTTGCATCCCGGTCATTTTGAAGCGGTTCAAGAAGGGCGAGTTGATCGCGATCCACCTGGACCCGGTCCGGCGTTCTGACATCGATGGAGAGGGGCGCGTGGCACTCAGCGGGATCGCCTTCGCTGCCAAGTACGTGTTCTCCCCGGAACTGCCGAAGATCTAGCACTCAGCGATAGCGGAGAGCCCGTTAGGCGGCGACCTCTTGGCGGTCGGCATAGCGCCCGACTTCAAGTTCTGCCACGTCCGCCCACGCCCCTAGGGAGAGCTTGGCCTGCCGTCTCGCAAGACCGTGGTCGTGTGAGACTTTCTCCCACCCACTGAAACTATCTCACTAGGATCACCCTTGGCTTTTGAGACGGTTCGTCTCACAATATCTTAGACATTGCGGAGCAGAACCATGACCACCGGAGCCACGATTGGCTACGCCCGAACATCGACCCTCGACCAAGTCGCCGGGCTGGAGGCGCAGATTGCCGAGCTGAAGGCGGCGGGCTGCACGAAGGTATATTCGGAGCAGGTGTCGAGCGTGGACGCTGCACGACCGCAGTTGAAGGCCGCGCTCGGGTTCCTGCGCGAGGGTGATACGTTTGTTGTCACCCGCCCTGATCGGCTCGCTCGTGGGACCCAAGACCTCCTCACTATCGTGGACGATCTCTCAAGCCAGGGCGTTGGTGTGCGGATCATGTCGATGGACTTGGATACGACCACCGCCACCGGGCGGCTTGTCCTTACGATCTTGGCAGGGATCGCAACGTTCGAGAGGAGCTTGATGCTGGAACGGCAGCAAGCGGGGATCGCCAAGGCGAAGGCGCTGGGGAAGTACAAAGGACGGGCACCTACGGCCCGCGCCAAGAGCGCCCAGATTCACTCGATGAGAGCGGAGGGCAAAGGCGTTGCAGAAATCGTGCGCGAGACGGGGGCGAGCCGCGCCAGCGTCTACCGGGTCTTGGGCTCGGCCTGACCGGCATACGGGCTCATCGGCAAGCCTGCAGATAATCAGAACGAATAGAGAACATTTTCTTGTCGTCGCCGTTGAACGAAGGCATGACGGACTCGGGTCGGCAAACCGAGAGAGAATGGAATGAGCGACCGATCATTGGCGGCGCTGCTGGTCGAACTGGACCAAGAGCTGGCCCGCAAGAACGATCCGCACACTGCTGCCGACCAAATCCTCAACTGTGTCGAAGAGCGCGTACCCGGCGCTGTCCTTCGGACGGCGGCAGCCCTGCAGCTCGGTGCCCTCGGCTGCGCGATCACCCCTGCGGGGTGAATGCCATGGCTGGTTGTTGATTTTCGCAGCAGCGCTTGTCTGCATCGGGGTGGCGCGCTGGCCGGGGTAGCTCCCCAGAAGCGGACCCTGCAAATGTCAGTTCGGGGAGGAGGGCCGACGTCGGTTTCTGCGTCGCGACTAGACCCGCTCTACAAACACGGTCGTGATATGGTTTCGCCACGTCCCGTACATCTGTTCATAGCTTTCGCTGGTCTCGACGGTGCAAATGATTTCATCGCCGTCGATGTGCAGGTTGGCATCTCTGAGCGGCCATCGGGCCATCCAGTCACGGAAGCGGATCAACAGGTCGCGTCGCTCGGCTTCGCCCAGTCTCTGGACGTACTGAAGGTACTCGTAAGATTTCCGAGAGCCTGAGCAATCCGAGATCCGATAGACTGTAGGGCCGACCTTGAAGAGCCGAGCCATCCAGCGGGCCTTGGCGATCGCTTCCTCGCCTGTCCGAACCAACGATGCCGCAGCACGGTCCGCTTCAACTTTGAGCGCAGCGGTCTCGGCCTCAAGGGCGGCTACTCTAGCCTTCTCCGCCCTGACAGCGGCTTCTGCCGCCTTCCGGCGTTGCAGTTCGTCGGAATACATTCCAGAGACCACGCGAACCTCTTCTTCAAAGTTGAAAGCTGGCTCTTTCTCGACGTAGACAAAATGGCCGATGGCGACATCCGGTGCGGATGCTTTGTTCACATACCGTTGGCTGCACGATGATCTCAGTTGGAGATCGTAGTAGTTTTTGAACTCGTACCACTTGCCGCGACAGCCAACGCAGAGGCCGCCCACGTTCTTCCTATGCTGATCCCAGATCATGTCGTGACTGGGGTGGACGGTCGTGCCGAACTGCAAACTGCCAATAGTAGCCATTGGCCGCGAGACTACACTTGGGCGGTTAAGGTTGGCTTGCGTTCAGCGTCGCCCCCGATACGTGGGTTCGTCGTAGCCGTCGCCACTCCGACCCTCGCTCTGGGTGCAGTAGTAGAGAACGGTCAGGATGAACCCGACCACCATGATCCAGACGAAGCCCCGGTGGATGGGCTTCCAAAACTCTTCGTTCTTGATCCAGAAGGTGGCGAAGAACAGCCCGACCACGCCTACGATCACGACGACCGCAACACCATCCCACATTCGCTGATGCTCCCGAAGTGACCTGTAGCGTGGACCAGTTCACACCACACCGCTATCTGCGTTACTCGAAGTTTGGGAAGACGCGATGACGATGACGGAAGACGGGCTGGCTCGGTTCCACGCCATGCTCAAGGACACGTTCTTCGGCGCTACCGTGGAGCGTCAGAACGGTGTGAAGACCAACGACACCCGGTTCGCTCACTACACCTCCGCAGAGGTGGCGATGAGCATCATCCAGAACAGCGAAGTCTGGATGCGAAACGCGATCACGATGAACGATTTCTCGGAGAACAGCTACGGCAGGACCGCCGTCTTCAATGCATGGGATGCACCCGGCGGCTTGAGGCTGCGAGAAGCCCTTGAGGCTGTCCACGAAGGCGCCGTGTCAGAGATCGCGACCCTGTTCACGTCGTGGCAGGGCGACCTCGAAACCAAGACTTATCTGACCAGCTTGTCGGAGCATGACGCCGAGGAAGACAATCTGGGGCGGCTCTCCATGTGGCGTGCTTACGGGGGCCGAAACGGAGTTGCCCTGATCCTGAACCGCACACCGTTGGAGTCAGAGAGCAACGAACTGAAGGCGTACACGACGCCCGTCTTCTATGGCGACCAACACAGCGTGGAAGCTCAGTTCGACCGGATGGCGGACGCGATCCTTCGGAACATCGGCATGATGCGGTTGCTCCCCGTTGCCGAACTGGCGAACACAATGTTCATCGCCTTGCGCTTCACCGTCCTTGGCACGAAGCACCCGGCATTCAGCGAAGAGCGAGAATGGCGGGTGATCTATTCCCCAAACCTAGAACTCTCCCCGGTCATCGAAGCCTTCGTTCACCCGGTACGCGGCGTCCCCCAAATCATTCAGAAGCTTCCGCTCCGAAACGACCCTCAGAATGGCCTCCATGGCGCGGCCATTCCCGATCTATTGCACCGGGTCATCATCGGCCCGACCGATGATCCAGTGGCAATGAGAGACGCGTTCTTGGTCCTGCTGGAGAAGGCCGAGGTGCCAAACCCGGAAGAACGCGTGTGGATGTCAGGGATACCGCTGCGTCAGTGGTGACATCGCTGGACCCGCATCCTGCTCCCAACAGCCGCAGCGCGGCTCACGGATAGAGGACCGCCCGACTTGTGCGAGCTTCGGAATACAGCCGCTTCGCCTCGCGTCTCATGCCCTGCGTCGCCCCGACAAGGTTCTCCTTGCCGCCGATTTTCACCATTGAGCGGTATAGCCATTTCGTCGAGTAGCCCACCCATTTGACTAGGTTGCGCCGGGGCGAGAAGTGGACCTGACGCGCTTCCGATCTCCAAGGCCCACCGCACCCCGCCAGGGCGGCTCTCACGTTTTCACGAGCGCCCTCCGGAACGACTATTGCGCCGTGGATATGGGGCTCATCCCAGCCCCCTTGTTCAACCGCGAACCAGAAGTCGGGTGTGCTGCTGGGAAGCCGTTGACGGAGATGTCGAGCGAGGCGGTCCTGCATGTGACGCCCTACCCCGACAGGATCGCTGGCGGCGTTCTTCATCACCTCTGGAGCGACCCTGAGAGTGAACGGGATGGCTTCGAGGTTTCGGGAAGCGAGCCCCCATCCCAGCATCTTCATGAGCGGGCTGGAGTGATCCCAGTGGGGCAAGAAGACATCGGGAATGATACGGACCCCTGCCCGATCCGCGTCTGCCAGAGTTTTTCTAGAAAGCCAAACTGAATGAACAGCACTTGCGCTCACTCGAACCGGCTGTCCAGCCCGCAGCTTAGTGTTGATATATCTGAAGATTTTTTCATCGCGACGAGGATCATTGCGCCACTCTGACCTCGACTTTTCCGACCGGGTTTTTACGTCCTTCGATGCCACGTCTCGGTCCAACATGGTCCGCCGGAAACGGCGTTCAGCGGCGGCACCACCAGCATGTTTTACTCGCCGGACAATCCCCGCCATCCGACCGGAATACGGAACATCAGAACCAGACTCATCGTCACTCATCTGGCGATGGACTAGCGCTCTCCCGAGCCAAGTCCAACGGTGGCACCGACCTTTTCGCGAGCCGGACCCCGATACCCCGAAGATAGGACCCTGATACCCCGAATCCTAGCGAACCAAGGCTCGCCTCTTGTGCGGAACGGCGCTTCTGACGGCGCTTCTTGGGGAGTTCTCGGACAGGTCTTCGGGGTTTCGGGGTCCGGTTTTCCGGCCAGGGGCCGTTAGGTTACGTTGGGGCGTATCAGGGGCCGGAAGAGAGCTCGACTGCGCGAAGTCCCGCCACGACAGCGTTTGCGGGGCTCTCAGCCGGACTATAAGGCTAGACGCTTGTTATAGGGTGGCTGAATGTACAAGTTACATACAGGTCCCGTCAGGTAACGTTTTCGCAGTCCCAAACCTTATACCCATCAGACCATAAGGGTTAACCCGATCCCCACGACTATTTGTTGGGGACCGGGGTCCAAATGCGACGCGAAATCTCTAGGACTTCGGTTAGCTCACGGACACCCGAAGCGCGGTCATCGTCTTCACCGCACGCGACAGTCCAGCCCTCTGATTTTCAGGCATTAGGCTGGCGTACGAGAGCGTTGTCTGCATCTGCGTGTGTCCGAGGGTTTTCCCGACCACCGTGATGTCCTCACCGCCGGACAACATGAACGTCGCCGTAGTTCGCCGGAGATCGTGTCGCCTCCAGTGACCTATCTCGGCCAGCTCAAGGATGGCGGCCCACGGTCGCTTGAAGTCACCACGATGCTTCTCAGGGTCTTTTCCTGGGAACAACCACCTGTCGCTTAGGGGGTCATCCTGCATCGTGCGGACGATCTCCACCGCTTCCGGAGGCAGGGCGAGTCGATGCGTCTGCCGTTGCTTCGTGTGTGCCGAAGGCTTGATCCAGAAGCCCCTCTGAAGGTCGAACTGCGACCACTCGGCTTTCAGCACCTCGCGAAGGCGGGCTCCCGTGAAGAGAAGCAGGCGGACCACATTCGCCGCATTCTGATCAGAGAACCTGTCGCAAGCGGACAGGAGTGCGGTGACCTGCACTTCTGACATATGATCCCAGCGCCGTTCGATGCGGTAGCCGTCCACCCCCTTGCATGGGTTGACGCTCATGACCCCGTCGCGAATAGCGATGTTGAACATCTTACTCAGGACAGCCTTCACGCGGTTGGCCTGTCCTTTCCCGGACTTATCGCGCGCGTCGGACATCATCGCCGCAACGTCCGATGAGAGGACCGCATCGATCTTCCGCGACCCAAAGCGAGGGAGGACGAAGCGATCCAGCGCAGTCCGAGCCGCGCTAATCGTCCCGTCAGCCAACGCTTTCTCAGCCGCCCACACGGTCAGATAAATGGCCGCATAGTCTCGGACGGTTGCAGCGTTGCGAACAGCTTGTCGGTCCCGGCTCGGATTGCCTCCCCTATCAACGGACACACGATGTTCGCGCGCGTCCTTCCGCGCTTGATCGACTGTCATCGCTGGATAGCTACCGATGGTAATCTTCCCCTGCTCGCCGCTGATGGTGCGAAACTGAAATATGAATGAGCGTGATCCTGCTGGAGTGGTGAGAAGCCCCAGCCCCGGAACATCGGAGTCCCAGATTGTACGCCCTGGCTCTGCGCGATCTATAACTCGGGTGGAAAGGCGTAGGGATGATTGGTTGGACAAGGTTACCTCCTGTCCGATCAGCGCTATTGGGCCATCTCCGTGGAAGCAATGTGGAAGCACGCGGGGTCGTAGAGGCACGTTCTTCCCCGTAGAAGGACGTACTCGTCTTCGCTCAAGATGCTGATTGGCAACGGATTTACGTTGCCGCACGTAGTCCCCCGTAGCTGTGCCGCCGTTTTCGTAATGATGGGGTCAGGTGTTCGAGTCACCTAAGCGGCACCACCTCTCCCCGCAGGACATGGACGAACCCCTGGGGCGGACGTGCCTTCCAGTTGGGAATGCGTCTGGGTCTGACGTGGGGCGTCGCCCAATCCACTGGAGCTCAGTCGCGCCGGGAGAATCCATGACCTATGGTGGTCCTCGTTCGACCAACCGTGCGTCATCGGGTCCGGCCGTCGCGCAGCGCTGTCTCTAGTTCAGAAGGCGGGCGCCACTTGAGTTCGGGCCGACACCTTCGGGAACAGGCACGTTGCTGGAGGAGTAGTTGGCGTTGATCACCAGCGAAGGCGCACCGTTCAGTTCCAACATTCGCGAGACAATCACCGTCCAGGCGCTGTCGCGCGCCACTTCGGCAGTACCTTCCACGATCAGCCGAGCTTCCGGCACATAGATGACGCCGAGAAGGTTCTCGACATGATCGCTCGTGATGACGAAGTCTTCGGTGTTTCCCCGTGTCGCGACAATCACCATCCCGGCGTAGGCCCCCGACTTGCGGCCATCGAGGCTGATTAAGGCGTGGTCTTTGAAGTCGAATTTCGATTCTTTGTCGAAGAACAGAACGACATCCGTGCCGCTCAAGCGGGCCGTGTCGCTGAGCTCCAGGTGCCCCCCCAGGAACCAGTGCTCCCCCGGTGCGAGAACAAGCACAGAGTCCCCGCCCATCTTGTAGCCGCCGCAATGGACCCCCGGCGCAAGTCGGAGGGTCCCCGTGGTGACCTTTTCCTTTTCCTTTCCCAGCGGACAGGGCTGCTTTTCATCAAGCTGCAGTCCCAGGAAGGGGTCGGCGATGGGCGCGGCGCCGGTGCCGGGCGCGGGATAGATCGAGCCGGACGCCGAGGTCACGGCCTGTACGACGGACGCTTCGATGCGCCCGCCCCGAACGACAATGTCCCGGTTGGAGTGCACCATGCAGGCGGGCGCACGCAGACGGCCGGTGTCCTTGATGTTCAAGACTTTGGTCTTGGACTCGCCGGTCACGAGGACGCAGAGCGGAGTCAGCCCGACAGCGACAGCCTGGGACGTCGCACCGAAATTCCATCCGCCCGGCGGAAGCATGTTGGCGAAGAAAGACGGCGTATGGCCCTTGAGCTGCACGTCAACGATCCGTCGTCCCGCGTCTTCAATGACCTTGATCGTAGGGGTGACCGTCGGGCTGTCTTTCCAGTCCTGAAGGTTCCCCTCCACAAACGACAAGGCCCGTGACGTAGCGACCTCATCGCTGATCGCCAGTCCGAGCTCAGTCGCGCCGGCGAGGGCCGCTGCATCGGCGATATCCTGAAGGCGGTTGCGAGCGGACGAGACCTTCATGAGGTCGATCGCGCCCGCGGCGATCATCAGGAGGGCCGGTGCGCCCAAGGCGAAGATCACAGCGATCTGCCCACGGACGTCCCGAGAAAAGGCACGCAGAAAGTGTCGGCACTTCTGGCTCATCCTAGGCAACGGCCGCGAGCGGCTGGGGTCGGGCCGTCGCTTCCGCGCGCGCGGCGCGCAGAGTGAACCGGATCTGGTATGCCAGAAGGCGCCAGTTCAGGGGCTTGGTGACGAAGGCCGTGGCGCCGGCGCGATAGGCGCGATCGATGGCCTGAACATCCTCGCGCCCGGTTTCGACGATGATCGGAAGATAGGCTGTCGCCGGATCGGCTCGAAGATGTTCGAGCAGAGTGTACCCATCCATTCGCGGCATTTCGAGATCGACCAGGAGCAGGTCGTACCGCTGCCGTTGAAGCATTTCGAGAGCGGCCAGACCGTCCTCGGCGACGTCGACCACCGCAGACGCGGTCGCCAGATTGACCTGGGCGAACTCGCGCAGGATCGGATCGTCATCGACGAACAGAAGTCGCGCGTCTTCGTCCAGGACGTAGAAAAAGCTGGTCATACACAATCCCTGGACCTCGCGGCCCGCCGATCCCCCGACCGGGTGTCCGCCTTAAGGGTCAGGTCATTAACGGCGGGTATCATTACTGAAAATCGCAACGGGGCCACCTGTGTCGGCAATCGAACATAAACGTCGGGGGAGTATCGGCGGCAAGCTTATCGCTCTTGTCCTGACAGCGTTATTGACATCCTTCGTCGTGACGTGCGTGGTTTCGACTTGGATGGACTTGAACCGTCAGGCGTCCCTGGAAACGGAACGACTGACACAGACGGCGAGAGTGATCGGTTCTCTCGCCGCAGAGTCGGTCGGCTCTGGCGATCGATCCGGCGCATTTCGCGCGGTGCGGTCCGTGAGCCAGATGCCGGATATCAGCTACGCGCGCCTGGAAACGCCCTCCGGTCTGCTCGCCGAGACCGGGGGCGGCGCTCGCTTGCTGCGTGACGCCGTGATTGCCGGCGATGGGCGGGGGCTGTCGCTCTGGTCGGTGCTTACGACAGGTTCTATCCAGGTGACCGCACCTGTGCTCAGCGAGGGGCAAGCGGTCGGCTCGATAACGCTCTTCAGCCGCGTGCCGGAGCTTCGGTCACGCGTGATGTCGACGCTTTGGACCTCCCTGGCGGGAGCCATGGTCGCCGTGGTCGCGGGGCTTCTGGTTGCGGCCCGGATGGGACGTCAAATCAGCCGTCCGATTGTGGATCTGGCCGACTTCGTACGTACCGTTCACACCTCAGGCGACTACCGCGCCAGTCCGGCGGTCAAGGCCGACGGAGAGATCGGTGATTTGATCGCAGGCTTCCAGCAGATGATGGCCGGCATCCGGGACCGTGACGCCCGGATCGCGCACCAGGTCGAGACACTGGAGTCCGAGGTCGCCGCCCGAACGGAAGACCTGGTCGTGGCGCGCGACGAGGCTGACCGCGCCAATGCGGCAAAGAGCGATTTCCTCGCGGTGATGAGCCACGAGATCCGGACGCCGCTGAACGGGATATTGGCGTTGAGCGATCTCCTGGCGAAGTCGGACCTGCCGAGCCGCCAGCAGCGCTATGCCGGCGTGATCGCAAAGTCCGGTCATTCGCTCCTCAGCATCATCAACGACATCCTCGACTTCTCGAAAGTCGAGGCCGGCAAGATGGATCTGGAGGCGGTCGAGGTCGATCTGCTGGAGATCGCCGAGGATGTCGCAAGTCTCTTCTCGGAGAAGGCGGCTTCCAAGGGGCTGGACCTCGCCGTGTACGTCGATCCTCGCCTGGGCTGGGTGATCGGCGATCCCACCCGCTTGCGCCAGGTCATCAGCAATCTGGTCAACAACGCCATCAAGTTCACCGAGCAGGGCGGCGTGCTGATCGCAATCGACAGGACCGATGCCGGAACCGTGCGGATCGCTATCGAGGACACCGGACCCGGCATTCCGGCCGACAAACTGCCAGGCCTTTTCGCGGCCTTCTCGCAGGCCGACCAGAGCACGTCGCGCAAGTTCGGCGGCACCGGTCTTGGGCTGGCGATCTGTGATCGGCTGGTTCGAGCGATGGATGGCGAATGGAATCTGCAGTCTGATCTGGGACGGGGATCGACCTTCGCCTTCACCGCCCCCCTCGCTGAAGCAAAGCCAGCTGTCGGCGCCCTTCGCATCTCGTGTCAGTGGAGGCTGAGAACCAGCGGGCTGGACGTCATGAGCGAGCGGGCGTTGACGCGTTACGCCGCGGATCTCGGAATCGCGCTGGCTGAAAACTCGGATGTCCCCCAAGTCTGCGGACCCAACAAGGCCGTGGCCGGTGCGGCCGTGATCTGCCCCGACGAGGCGTCCGCCAGCGCCATGACGGCTGCGCGTCCCGATGTCTGCTGCCTCGTTCGCCCGGTTCGCCAATCCGATCTGTTCGATGTCCTCGATCAGCTCTCGAAGGGCGAACGGCCAAGGTTGCGACAGGCGTCCGCCGTTGTGGAGGAGGAGATCATCTTCCCGGGCGCGCGCGTGCTTGTGGTCGATGATTCCGAGGTCAATCGCGAAGTGGCGCGCGAAGCCCTGCTCCAACTCGGCGTGGATCCCGACGACGCTGTCGACGGCGTCCAGGCGGTCGAGCTTCTCCGCAACCGCGCCTACGACCTTGTGCTGATGGACGGCTCGATGCCGGAGCTGGACGGTTTCGAGGCGACCCGGATCATCCGAGAGGAAGAAAGAGTCTCCGGGCGCGCTCGCGCCGCCATCGTCGCCCTGACAGCCCATGTGGTCGGATCCGGCGCCGAAGCATGGAGGGAGTGCGGCATGGACGGCGTCATCCACAAGCCGTTCCGTCTTCCCGATCTCGTGCGCGAGCTGACGCGCCACTGCGGCGCATTTGCTCAGACCCGCACGACACAGATCAGGGAGCCGATCACCGCAGCGGGCGCCTCGGTCGGTGAGCTGTTCGATCCCGTCGTGCGCGGCGAGCTTCTGGCCATGGCCCAGGCCGGCAAGAGCGATTTTGTCGATCGCATTCACCGGCTCTATGCGGACAACGCTCCTCTGCGCATGGCGGAGCTGCGGGCTGCCGCAAAGGGCGATGACCTCGACGCCCTCGCCCGAGCGGCTCACGCGCTCAAGTCCATGAGCCTGAGCCTTGGAGCGTCCAGTGTGGCGCAGCGGGCCTCGCTGATCGAAGCGGGCGCGCGCGAAGGCAGGGTCGCCCCTGGCGCCCTCGAACAGATCGAGGAGACGTTGTCCTGCACTCTTGCCGCCATGGGCTCGACCTCGGAGACTGCGGAAGCGCCGGAGCAGGCCGCAAGACCGATCGGTCAGAAGCTACGGACGGGAATCGCCGAAGGTCATCTGCACCTTGCCTACCAGACGATCGTGGATCGCTCGGGAGCGGCATCCGGCAAGGTGGAGGCCCTGATCCGCTGGATCGATCCGACCGAGGGGCGAATGTCCCCGGACATATTCATTCCCGAACTGGAGCGGAGTGGCGACATCAGCGCCCTGACCGATTTCGTTTTGGCAAGGGCGCTGCAGGACATGCGGGGTCGCGATTTGGTGGTCGGCATCAATGTGTCGGCGACCGAGTTCCAGGCCCCAGGCTTCGACGAACGGGTCTGGGCGGCCGCGCAGCGCGCAGGCTACCCCCCCGAGAAGATCGAAATCGAAGTGACCGAAACCGCAATGCTGGATGTCGAAGCGGCGCGCCGGACGATCGACGCCCTCGCCGTGCGCGGCATCGGTGTCGCGCTCGATGACTTCGGAGCCGGCTTCACCAGCCTTCACGCCTTGAGGGAGCTCAAGTTCAGGACGCTGAAGGTCGACAAGTCGTTCGTGGATCGGTGCGTCGAGGACACAGCCTCAGCGGCGATCATTCACGCCGTGATCGGGGTGGGCCGAGCCTTGGGCATGAAGGTCGTCTGCGAAGGCGTCGAAACCGCCGAGCAAGCCGCATTCCTCAAGGTGGCAGGCGCGCACTACATGCAGGGCTTCCATTTCCATCGGCCCGTCGAGGTCGTCTCGCTCGCGCCGATCACGGCGGCCGCCTGATATGGCCCGTATCGTGCTGGCCGACGACGATCCGATTTTCAGGCTATCGGTCGGGGAATATCTGCGTACGGCCGGACATGAGGTGTTCGACGCCGAAAATGGGGTCGTTGCACTCGACGCCGTCCGGTCAAAGTCGCCGGATCTTCTGATCCTGGACATGCTCATGCCCGAGAAAGACGGGCTTGAGGTCATTCTTGAACTCCGCGCCGCCGGCGTGACGCTCCCGATCCTCGCGGTCTCCAGCGGCGGCCGCATGGATACGCAGAGTTTGCTACGGCCGGCCAGCGCCTTCGGGGCCAGCGCCGTCATGTCCAAACCGCTGCTTCGAGAACCGCTGCTGAACGCGGTTGAAGGGGTTCTGGACAACCGTCGCACGAGCCAGACGCCTTGACCCGCCGTCTTATCAACCCCTTCACCCCTTCACGCTATCGTCTCCGGATGTGGATCAGCCGGGCTCTTCAGATCGCAACGCGGGCCCGGCAAGGTATCGTCGCCGGCATCTCTCAGACGCCGTTGCGCTCGTTTGCGACCGACACGAGCGGCAACATCGCGATGATCTCGGCCTTTGTGGTGCCTCTCCTCATGCTGGTGACTTTCGGGGGCATCGACATCCACCGCGCATCGACGGTGAAGAGCAATCTGCAGGACTCGCTCGACGCCGCGACCCTCGCTGCAGCCCGTTCGCCCTACACCAGCGACGCCGATATCACCCGGGTCGGTCTGGCGTCGCTCCAGGCCAACCTGGCTCCCTACAAGGACATCACCTTGTTGACGGGCCAGACGACCTTCAAGCTGGACAACACGGGAGCCGTGGTCGGCGACACACGCGTGAGCGTGGAGGCGTTGGTTGCGGACATCGTCCTGCCGCTGGTCGGAAGAGGCACGGGGGATCAGATTCCGGTGAACGCCCATTCGGAAGTCTTGCGCTCGAACAACCGGATCGAAGTGGCTCTCGTCCTGGACAACACCGGCTCGATGGCTGGTGCGAAACTGACCAACCTCAAGGCGGCCGCAAAGGATCTGATCGACCGACTGGAGGCTGCCGACAGTCGATCGATCGAACCCGATGCGATCAAGATTTCGCTCGTCCCGTTTTCCCAGACGGTGCGGATCTCGCCAGGGGGGTCGAACTCCGTCCCCAGCTACATGTCGAACGCCAACAATCACACGGGCTCGGACCTGGTCACGAACAAGGGACGCTTCGGCCTGTTCGGTGATCTAGGAACAACCTGGGCGGGGTGCGTGGAGTCTCGCGCCGCACCCTACGACATACGCGATACAGCGCCGATCGCCGGCAATCAGGACCGTCTCTTCGTCCCTTACTTCTCACCTGACTCGCCCGACCGCGCCGCCTATCCCAACGACGCGACGTGGCAGAACTGGGATTACGAGAATGACTACGTTCTCGATGGTTTGAGCAACGGAAGGTCGAACGTCGGCAGCAGTTCGGC